>NZ_DATIDY010000033.1:0-12266 GCF_035456085.1 Flavobacterium sp. | reverse complement strand
AGAACGCCTTTTCTTTTGTGACTCTTTTGTATTAATATTAGTAACTCATTAATACAATTTCTTTCACTTTTTCCAAAGTTATATTTTGTTTTTCACCCAAAGCTTTCCAACCTCTTTTTTCAAAACGGTCAACTATAAAATCGGCAGTTTTCTCAAAATCTTCTGCATTTTCCGAAAGTAAAGTTTTCATCCCCATCGTGTGAAAGAAAGCTATGGTTTTTTGGATAGCTGCTGAAGCAATTTCGTCATCTGTTCCGGTTAAATTAAAGACGCGTTTTCCGTATTGAGCTAGTTTTTCTTTTTTGGTATCAAACATTACTTTATATAAATTCGGACCGATAATGGCCAATGTTCTGGCATGATCAATTCCGTATAGCGCAGTTAATTCGTGACCAATCATGTGTGTTGCCCAATCAGTAGGAACTCCTTTTTGAATCAATCCATTCAATGCCATTGTGCAGCTCCACATAAAATTTGATGCCAATTCATAATCGGATGGATTTTCTACCACATTGGGACCAACTTGTATTAACGTTTGCAAAATGCTTTCTGCAATTCGGTCTTGTAAAAAAGCGCTGTGTTTATAGGTTAAATATTGTTCTAATACATGTGTATACGCATCTACAACGCCATTTTGTAATTGTCTCTTCGGCAATGATGTAATGACGGTTGGATCACAAATAGAGAATTTCGGGAACATAGCAGAACCTCCAAAATCTAATTTTTCATGAGTTGCAGCAATGGTTATTACGGAACCCGAATTCATTTCGCTTCCCGTAGCTGGCAAAGTCAAAACAGTTCCAAACGGAATTACCGAAGCGCCTTCTTTAAAAATGATTCTTTTTTTAAGAATATCTATTGGATCTCCTTCAAATGGAACCGCAGCCGAGATAAATTTCACTCCGTCTATAACGCTTCCGCCACCCACTGCGAGAATAAAATCGATCTTTTGTTCTCTAATAATAGCAACAGCTTTCATCAAAGTTTCAAAATGTGGATTAGCTTCGATTCCGCCAAATTCAATAATTTCAAATCCTTCTAAGCTTTTGCGAACTTGCTCGTGAATTCCATTCTTAAAAATACTTCCTCCTCCATAAGCTAGAAGAATTTTAGCATTAGAAGGAATTAATGAAGATAATTTTTCTATTTGTCCTTTTCCAAAAACTAATTTGGTGGGATTGTATAATTCGAAATTTAACATAGTATTTTTTTTGAGAGATGTTAAGTTGCTGAGAAGCTAAGTTCCTAATTTTTAAAACTTAGGGACTTAGCTTCTTAGAATCTTAGTGACTTTTTGTTATTTTTTTGAATTTAATTGAGCCAATAATTTCTCTGCTACCAATTTGGATGAAGCTGGATTTTGACCAGTAATTAATAAACCGTCTTCAACAGCATAAGCTTTCCAATTATCAGTTTTACTGAAGCTTGCTCCGTTTTTTTTCAATTCATCTTCTAATAAAAAAGGAACAACTTTACTTAATCCAACGGCTTCTTCTTCGGTGTTAGTGAATCCGGTTACTTTTTTTCCTTTGACTAAAAATTCGCCATTTACTTTTACATTTTTCAATGCACCTGGGGCATGACAAACGAAAGCCACTGGTTTTTTATGTGTATAAAATGACTCAATCAGGTCAATAGAATTTTTGTCTTCTGCTAAGTCCCAAAGCGGGCCATGACCACCAGGGTAAAACACAGCATCATAATCTGCTTGATTGACAGTAGAAAGTTTGTGTGTGTGTTTTAATTTTTCCTGTAGTTCTTTATCGGCATCAAATCTTTTTGTGTCTTCGGTTGCTGATGAAGGATCAGAACTTTTTGGGTCAATAGGTGGTTGTCCTCCTTTTGGAGAAGCAATGTCAATAACAATGCCTTTATCCAATAAAGCATAATAAGGTGCAGCTAATTCTTCTGTCCAAAATCCAGTTTTTTCTCCGGTGTTACCCAATTGATCGTGGCTGGTAACTACAAATAGTACTTTTTTCATCTTTTTGTTTTGTTTTTGTGCAATTACTGTAAAGCAACTTACAGTTAATGCCAGAATCGTTAATACAGTTATTTTTTTCATGTTTTATTTTATTTAGTTTCAGCAAATTTATGACAGCTATGATATTAATAAAAATAATTTAAATTATGTTTGTGATAAATTTACTTATATCATGGTAAACTTAGAATGGTACAGAACGTTCAAATCTGTTTATAAAAACGGAAATTTTTCTTTGGCAGCCAAAGAATTATTTATTAGTCAGCCAGCTGTAAGTCAGCAAATAGTGATGTTGGAGGCACATGTTGGTTACAAACTTTTTAATAGGAAATCCAAAGGAGTTGAGCCAACAGAATATGCTAAGTTACTTAATAATTTAATCATTGATGCATTGGATCGTCTTGAAAATGTAGAAAATGGATTTAGATCTAAAGCGTTTAATGCCAACCGATTACTTTCTGTTGGCATTTCAAAACATTTGATGACTAGCATTGGAAGCGCATTGGTTTCTAAATTTGATTTTATAGATTTTTCATTCAATACAGATGATAATTTATTTGATTTGGTAAATTCTAAAAAATTAGATTTTGCAATAGTGAAGAAGAAAATAGACACATTTGATACTATCCAAAAAAAGGTAGGATCAATTAAACAAATTATTGTGGGCTCGCCTCGTATAGATTTGTCATTATTTCAAAAAGAAATAGAAAATAAAGATTATGCCGCTATTGAAAACTGGTTGAATGAGCAAAAATGGTTTACACATGATGCCGGAATTCCTCATATTAAATTGTTTTGGCTACATGTTTTTGCCAAAAAAAGACCTTCGATTATTGCCAATTATATCATTCCTTCTGAATATGAAATGCTTGAAATCCTCAGTAAAAATAATGGGATCGCCATTACTTGGGATGTAAATGCTAATAGCTTTATTGAATCTAAAAAATTGCAATTAATATGGAACAGTGATGGAATGCCAAGTACCGATGTATTTTTGTTATCGAGTAAAAACAGTAATCTAAATTCATTTTTTCAGGATATAGAAAATGAATTGAATAAAGTTTTAAGCTAATTATTTCTTGTAAAAGTTATTGTGGTCAATGTATTCCCAAACTTTTGCAGGTAAAAGAGGTTGAATGTTTTTTCCTTTTTTAATATTATCCCGAATAAAAGTTGAAGAAATTTCTACAACGGGGGCGTCAATCAAGTGGACTTTTGGATGAGATTTTATCTCTATATTGCCTTGTTCAGCAGATAATGCTTCGCCAGTTCGGACTTTAGCCTCAAGCCTTGGATAAACATAAATTTCATGGTGTTGCAAAATAACTTCATAGTTTTTCCATTTATGAAGAGTTTTTAGATTGTCTTCACCCATTATTAATGAAAAGTCGTGATCAGGATATTTCTCATGTAAATGAATCAATGTATTCACAGTATAATTGGGCTGTGGGAGTTTAAACTCAATATCCGATGGTTTTATTTTTGGAAAATCTTCTGTTGCCAGATAAACCATTTGCAAACGATGATGATCGTCCAGTAAAGTGGCTTTCTTTTTTAACGGATTATGAGGCGTAACAACCATCCAAATTTGATCCAAACCAGCATGTTCTGCCATGTGGTTGGCTATTATTAAATGACCAACATGAATGGGATTGTACGTTCCGAAATAAAGTCCGATTTTCATTTTATTTCACAGAGTTTAGCAGAGATTTTTCACAGAGATACGCAAAGATTTTGTGATGCTTTGTGTATCTCTTGTGTAATGTTTTTTTAGCCTTTCACGAAATCTTTTACTAACTGATGCGCTTCTTCCAAAGCAATATCCAAATCATAATTTTTGATAATAACATCAAATTGTGGAGCAGTTGCAAGTTCTACAGACGCCTTAGCAATTCTCATATTGATTTTATCGTCGCTTTCAGTTGAGCGTTCTTTTAACCTTCTTTTGAGTTCGTCTACACTTGGTGGTTTTACAAAAACTGCCAGAGTTTCTTCAGGGAATTTAGATTTGATACGTAAACCGCCGGCAACATCAATATCAAAAATTACGTTTTTGCCCAAAGCCCAAATGCGTTCTACTTCACTTTTCAAGGTACCATAGAAATTATCACGATATACTTCTTCCCATTCAACGAAATCCTCAGCTTTGATGTGTTTTTTAAAATCTGCCAAAGACATAAAATAATAGTCCTTTCCATCTACTTCTTCACCACGAGCTTCACGCGTAGCTGCAGAAATTGAAAATTCCAGATTTAAATCTTCCTGCTTTAATAAATGCCTAACTATAGTGGTTTTTCCCGAACCTGATGGTGCAGAGAATACGATTAATTTTCCTTTTTTCATTTTTTTAATGCTTAGTTCCTAGTCCTTAGTAATTAGTTTTTTTGGACTAAAGACTAAGTTGAAGACTATTTACTTATAATACATTCAATACTTGTTCCTTAATTTTCTCCAATTCATCTTTCATCTGAACCACTAATTTTTGCATTTGTGCGTGATTCGATTTTGATCCCATGGTATTGATTTCACGGCCCATTTCCTGAGTAATGAAACCTAGTTTTCTACCGTTGGCTTCTGTTCCTTTGATGGTTTCTAGGAAATAATCGAGGTGATTGGTCAAACGAACTTTTTCTTCAGTAATATCTAGTTTTTCTAAATAATAGATTATTTCCTGCTCAAAACGGTTTTCATCAACATTTACTTTTAGCTCAGCAATGGCAGTATGTAATCGGTCTTTTATTGCCTGAACGCGCTCTGGATCTAGTGCCAAAGCATCATTCATATATTGACGAATATTGGCTATTCTCAATTGGAATTCATTTTCCAGAGATTGTCCTTCGTCTTTGCGGAAATTTAAAATATTTTGTAACGCTTCTTCGATTGCAGTTTGAATTTGTGCCCAGTCATCTTCATCGATTTCTTCGCGTTCAATTTTCATGGTATCAGGCATACGGACAGCCATTTTCATCAATTCAGTTTCATCAGCATCTGCATAAACTTCTTTCAATTGATTAATGTAAGCTTTTACGATAGGGACATTGACTTTGGTCGAAGTTTGTTCTGCAGTACTTTCGATAAAAATAGAAAAATCGACTTTACCTCTTTCCAGTTTCAAAGCGATTTGATTACGCAAACCTAATTCCATTTCGCGATACAGCGAAGGCATTCGTACATTTAAATCTAAACCTTTACTATTAAGAGATTTTACTTCTACTGTAATTTTTTTGGTTGGTAATTGCAAAGTGGCTTTACCAAAACCCGTCATTGATTGTATCATATATTTTTATAAAAGTGTTCAAATATACGGAAAGTTATCAGTAATTAACGTATAGTAAAAAACTGTTTAAATTTTGAAAATTAAGATTTAAAAAAATTGAACGAGCTCTAAACATTGGCCAAAGCTAAATGAACTTGATGGATATTTTGCTGGCTATTGCCAATGTATATTTTGTCATTGATAATAAAAACCGGACGACTTATAAATGTATAATGTTCCAAAATGTACTTTTTATAGTCCGCTTCGGTTAGGGATTTGTTCTTTAAATCCATCGATTTATATAATTGTGCTTTTTTGCTGAATAAAGCTTCGTAGCTTCCGGCAAGGCGATGCATTTCTTCCAATTCTTCAATAGTGATTGGATTTTGCTTGATGTCATGAAAAGCCAAGTTGTGATTTTCAGGAAGCGCTTTAATAATTTTTCGGCAAGTGTCACAAGAAGAGAGATAGTATATTTTGTTCATTTTGTTTTGTTTTTGACTGCAAAGGAAAACATTAGATGTTTAAAATGTTTAATTTTATGCAAAAATAAAAATTATGAAAGATACATTTGAAGTAAATAGGACGAGTAGAAAAATGCTAAATGCTTATTTTGAAAATTATACATTAGACCAATTAAATAAAGTTCCAGAAGGATTTACCAATAATTTAATTTGGAATATTGGCCACGTCATTGTGACACAACAATTATTAGTTTATAAATTATCAGGATTACCTATGATGGTTTCTGAGGAAATGGTTGATAAATACCGAAAAGGAACCAAACCTGAACAAGATGTAACACAAGCCGAAGCAGACCAAATACAAGCATTATTGTTTGATACTTTGCACAAAACTGAAGTTGATTTCAACAATGGTCTTTTTGTAAATTATCAAGAATATCCAACTTCGACAGGTTTTGTTTTGGAAAGTACTGTGGGAGCTTTGCACTTTAATAATTTTCACGAAGGTTTGCATTTAGGAATAATGTTGAGCATTCGAAAATTCGTCTAAACATAGAAAAAATCTAAAAAAGATATGATGAAATTCAATACTAAAGTCATTCATGGAGGTCAACATCATGATCCGAGTACTGGAGCTGTAATGCCTCCTGTTTATCAAACTTCGACATTTGTGCAAACGAGTCCAGGGCAGCCTCTGAACCCAGATTATGAGTATAGTCGGGCGTCCAATCCAACGAGAACAGCGTTGGAAAATGCATTGGCAAGTATTGAAAACGGAACCCGTGCACTGGCTTTTTCATCAGGATTGGCAGCAACAGATTGTATTTTACGATCTTTTAAAGCAGGTGATGAAATTATTGCCATGGATGATTTATATGGAGGAACATATCGAATGTTTACCCGTATTTATAAAGATTCAGGTATTAAATTTCATTTTATAGATATGAATGACTTGAATAATCTCAAGGCATTAATAAATGAAAATACCAAATTGGTTTGGGCAGAAACACCAACTAATCCGTTAATGAAATTAGCCGACATTGAAGAGATTGCCAAAATCACTAAAGCGAACAATATTCTTTTTGCAGTAGATAATACTTTTGCGACACCTTATTTGCAAAAACCATTGGATTTGGGAGCAGATATAGTAATGCATTCTGCAACCAAATATTTAGGCGGACATTCAGATGTTATTGCTGGAGCTTTGATTGTAAAAGATGAAGCTCTTGGACATCAATTGCATTTTCAACAATTTGCCACAGGCGCAACTCTGGGGCCAATGGATAGTTTTTTGATACTAAGAGGAATAAAAACACTTCATTTAAGAGTGCAAAGGCATTGCGAAAATGGAGCCAAAGTTGTCGAATTCTTAAACAATCACCCGAAAATAAAAACGGTATATTATCCGGGATTACCTGATCATCCGTTTCATGATATTGCCAAAAAACAAATGAGTGGATTTGGTGGAATGGTTTCTTTTACTTTTAATTCTGGGAAAAAAGAAGATGCAATTCAGTTTCTGGAAAAGCTAAAAGTTTTTACACTGGCCGAATCATTAGGAGGTGTCGAATCACTAGCCAATCATCCAGCTTTGATGACTCACGCATCAATTCCAGAGAACAAAAGAAAAGAGATTGGAATAACGGATGATTTAGTTCGTTTAAGCGTAGGAGTCGAAGACGCTGAAGATTTAATTAATGATTTAGTTCAGGCATTGACTTAATAAATATTTCCAAAATCAAAAAATCCCAACGCTAATTTTAGGTTGGGATTTTTTTTGAGATAAATTCTATTTTTTAGTCTAAGTAAAAAAGATATCCAAGTCCTAGAAAAAGGAGCGCATCATTTTTACTATTTTCTTTATAAATATCTTTGTTAGGATTAAGACCATCTACCCAATCCGAAAAGAAATATTGAGCTCTTATGTCTAATATAAGATCAGACATAGTGTTAAGTCTATAACGAGTTCCAAGATTCAAAGCCGCAGAAAAAACAGCTTTACTTTCATTAGAATATCCATGAGGACGCCCATCTGAAGGAACTAAATACTTTGGATAAGTAGTAAGCGGATTTCCAAGCTCTCCTAATTCAGAGGTTGCTGTTGCAGTATAATAACTGATTTGTGGACCAATAGCTATGTAAGGATCAAAACTTCCAATTGTGTTTTCATAATCGTGAATATGAATAAAGCTAAATTCAAGCTGAGTACCTAAATTAATTAATTGAGAAGTACCTCGCATCGCTTTTAATTGTTGTGCTGGAAGAGTGTTTTTTTCAACCCATTGGCCATAATGTTGCAAAGTAGATTTACTGTACGAGAACTCATTTCTTATTTTAAAATGTTCTTTAAAATAATTGTTTACATAATCAGTATATGAAAAGTTCATATAGTCAATAAGTCCAATTTGGAAACCGTTATTTTTAAAATTGGTTTCTGAATTATCGCTTTGTCCATAATCGGAACGAAATTGAACAGTACCAGCAACTAAACCAACCTCATGGGCGATTCCTGCTTGGGAAAAGGAATTAAATGGTAGGCCAATTAACAAAAAGAATGCAATTAATTTTAATTTGATCATAATAGGAGGCATTATCAAGACAAGGGCAAAGATATAAAAACTACTAAGATAGACTTAGTTAATTAAAAAAAAATCAAAAATAGGTTTGTTTTTTACATTCATCATCAAAACTATATCGATTTCGTAAAAGGATTGTTTTATTTATATTTTTTGTAATAAATCATTAATAAAAAGATAATTTTATTCTAATTAAGGTAAAATAAAGTCAAAATGTTTGGATAAGATGTATATTTGTAGGACTAACAAAAAGTATAAAGAACATTTATAATCTAATCAATTATGTCACAAAATATTACCGATTTTATCGAATTAGTTGCCAAAAAAAATCCCAATGAGCCAGAATTTATGCAAGCTGTTACAGAAGTAGCTGAAACAGTAATTCCGTTCATCGAACAGAACAAAAAATATCAAAACAAAATGCTTTTAGAAAGAATGGTCGAGTCAGATCGTATCATTATGTTTCGTGTAGTTTGGATGAATGATAAGGGAGAAACACAAGTAAACAGAGGATATCGAGTTCAGATGAATTCTGCAATCGGACCTTATAAAGGAGGTCTTCGTTTTCATCCTTCGGTTAATTTAAGCATTTTGAAATTCTTAGCTTTCGAACAAACTTTCAAAAACAGTTTAACGACTTTACCAATGGGTGGAGGAAAAGGAGGATCAGATTTTGATCCAAAAGGCAAATCAGATAATGAGGTAATGCGTTTTTGTCAAGCTTTCATGACAGAATTATCAAAACATATTGGAGCTGATACCGATGTACCTGCAGGTGATATTGGAGTAGGAGGTAGAGAAGTTGGTTATTTGTTTGGACAATTTAAAAGATTAAGAAACGAATTCACAGGAGTTTTAACAGGTAAAGGAATTTCTTACGGAGGATCATTAATTCGTCCGGAAGCAACAGGATACGGAGATGTTTATTTCGCACAAAATATGTTGGCAACTCGAGGAGAAAGCTTAGCAGGGAAAACGGTAGCAATTTCAGGATCTGGAAACGTTGCACAATATGCTGCAGAAAAAGCAACTCAATTAGGAGCTAAAGTAGTAACATTATCTGATTCTGCGGGGTATATTTATGATGCAGACGGAATCGATGCTGAAAAATTAACTCATGTAATGGAAATTAAAAATGAGTTAAGAGGAAGAATTAGCGACTACGTTGTGAAATATCCAAACGCAAAATATTTTGATGGTAAACGTCCTTGGGAAGTAAAATGTGATGTTGCTTTACCTTGCGCAACCCAAAATGAGTTAAATGAAGAAGAAGCAAAAACGCTTGTAGCCAACGGCTGTATATGTGTTGCCGAAGGTGCAAACATGCCTTCTACGCCAGAAGCAATCCTTGTTTTCCAAAAAGCCAAAATTCTATTCGCTCCAGGAAAAGCATCTAATGCAGGCGGAGTAGCAACTTCAGGACTTGAAATGTCACAAAATTCATTGCGTTTAAGCTGGACTTCTGAAGAAGTTGACGAAAGATTAAAAACTATCATGAACGACATTCACACTTCATGCGTAAAATATGGTGCAGATGAAACGGGTTATATTGACTATGTAAAAGGCGCTAATATCGCCGGATTCGTAAAAGTAGCCGATGCAATGCTTGCTCAAGGAGTGGTATAATTGCAGATATTAATTAAAAAAAAATGCCTTTAAAAAATGCCTTTATCATAAACGATAGAGGCATTTTTTTTGGCAATGATTTGTATTAGGGAGTGCCACCATCCTGATAAAAGGGCAATTTCACTTTGCGCGTATACGCCCTTTTATCAGGATGCTGTCGGGCTGTACGCGCTACTTCGGTAGCTTGCTTCCATCCCTCACTCGAGCGGTTAACGAGACATTTTGCCGCTAAAAGGTAAGTTTGCAACAAATTACAACTCAACAACCTTTTTTTGATCATTACTTTGAATCGCTGCTTCAATAATTTGCATCACATGAACTCCATCTTGCGCCGTTACGGGCTCAGATTGATCGCTTGCAATTGATTGATAAACGCCATCAAAATAATCATAATAGTTTCCTTGGAGCGTTGGAACTTTTTCGTTAATTATTTTCCCTTCTATTTCCGTATGCAATAATCCTTCCAATTCTTTTGGTTCTGTTCCCCAGGAATCTAGGTTCGGTTTTTTCCCCAACTTCAATTCATCTTCCTGCACATCGCCACGAGGTTTCAGGAAAGAGCCTATTTTACCATGAACGACATAAGCGGGATTGGCTTCTTTTACAAAAAAACTAGCTTTCAGTCTCACTCTGAAATCTGGATAAAAAAGTGAAATATCAAACCAATCGTCAACCAACGAATGTTCTCTGGTTATTCGGATATCGGCAAAAACACTTTGGGGAAATCCAAATAAATACAATGCCTGATCAATAATGTGTGGACCTAAATCTTTTAGAATTCCGGCACCAGCATTGGTAGTTTCTTTATGCACTTTTGGACTCAGAATAGGATTGTAGCGATCAAAATGGAATTCAGCTTCTACTAATTCTCCAAGAACTTTACTTGAAACAATTTGCTTTACGGTTTTAATATCGCTATCCCACCTTCTGTTTTGAAACACTGAAAGTTTCAATCCTTTTTCTTTTGCCAAATCCCTTAATTCCTGAGCTTCGGCAACTGTGGTTGTAAATGCTTTTTCGACCACAGCATGTTTTCCGGCCAACAAAACTTCTTTAGCATATTGAAAATGAGTACCTACTGGCGTATTTACAATTATCAGATCAGCGTCACTTTCAAGGACTTCTTCTAAAGTGGCGTAACTTTTCACATTTGGATAATCCAATTGAATTAATTGTTTGCTTCTTTCCCAGGAACCAAGCAATTCAAATCCTTCATGAAATTCTAAAAAAGGTGCATGGAAGACTTTTCCAGACATCCCGTATGATAATAGTGCGGTTTTTATTTTTTGCATATTGGTTGTATAAAAAGATAAATATTAATTCACATTAATTTAAAAGCTCACACATTTTGTTAAACCCTAATTCGTGCAAATTTGTGTAATTCGTGTTTTTTTTGTGTTTAGATTTTTGCTCTTTCATATTGTTTTGGCCATTGCACATCGACGCCTAATTCCTTTGCAAAATCCAATCCTAAATTTGGATTTCTAAGTGATTCTCTGGCGAATAAAACAAGATCTGCTTTGCCAGTAGCAACGATTTCTTCGGCTTGTTGAGAAGTGGTGATCAAGCCTACGGCTCCAGTCAAAATTCCAGTTTCATTTTTAATTCTTTCAGCAAAAGAAACCTGATAACCTGGCCCTACAGGAATTTGCTGATGTGATACCAATCCTCCTGATGAAACATCGATTAAATCGACTCCTTTTTCTTTTAATATTTTTGATAAAACAACAGATTCTTCAACATTCCATCCATTGTCTGCCCAATCGGTAGCTGAGATTCTTACTAATAATGGAAGCTCTTTCGGCCATTCTGTTTGTACAGCCTGAAGAACTTCCAAAAGTAATCGGATGCGGTTTTCGAATGAGCCTCCATATTTGTCCGTTCTAATATTTGTTAAAGGGGATAAAAATTGATGCAATAAATAACCGTGTGCTCCATGAATTTCTACTACTTGATATCCGGCTTGAACGGCTCTACGGGTTGCGTATTTGAAATCGGAAATTACTTTTTTAATTCCCGTTGTGTCCAATGCTGTTGGCGCTTGTTCATTGTCATGATAAGGTATTGCACTTGGTGCAACTGTTTCCCAACCGCCTTGGTTTTGTGGGAGTTTTTTGTTGCCATACCAAGGAGACGAAACGCTGGCTTTTCTTCCGGCATGTGCTAATTGTATTCCTGGAACTGCATCTTGGCTTTTGATAAACTTGGTGATTTTTTTTAGTTTTTTAATGTGATCGTCGCTCCAAATACCTAAATCGGATGGAGAAATTCTTGCTTCGGGAGAAATGGCTGTAGCTTCTTGAATGATGAGTCCTGCGCCACCAATTGCACGGCTTCCAAGGTGTACTAAGTGCCAGTTATTG
>NZ_DATIDY010000032.1:0-9934 GCF_035456085.1 Flavobacterium sp. | reverse complement strand
AATAAAAAAATACAAGACCATAAAACAATATCGATTATTACCAATTGCGATTCTTTTCTTTAAAATTTCAGAACCTTTTTTGAAAAAATTAATTTTAAACAAAAATCCAAACCTATTCTGTTTTGATATTTATCGATTGGGTTATTTATGTAGCATTGACCCTAAATAATTATTGATTTGTCAAGCTTTCAAAAAGAGATTTCCATTGTTGCATAATAGGCTCAATGTTATATTTTTTTGTACTTCTATAAGCGTTTTGACCTATAGAAATTCTTAAATTTTCATCTTCAATTAATTGTTCCAGTTTTTCAACAAAGGAATCTATATCTCCATCTTTTATTAAAAAACCATTTTTTTTATCTTCAATAATCGCTCGTGGGCCAGCTGGACAGTCATAAGCAACGCAAGGCAAACCAGAAGCCATTGCTTCGAGCAAAACCATAGGAAAACCTTCTGATCGCGAAGTCATGACATATAGTGAAGAAGATAAATATTTGTCGGCTATATTTTTAACTGGATTGCTTAAACTTACATTGGTTTTTAAGCCTAAATCTCGAATAATAGGTTTTAAATCAATTACAGATTCTCCATAAATCTCCAAAACCCATTCTGGATGCTTAATAATCACTTTTTTCCAAATAAGCAATAACCTATCAAGCCCCTTCTCATAAGAATATCGTGCAACTGCAATTATTTTTTTAGATTTTAAATCCGATAGCTTTTCACTTTGTATCCAAGAGGGATTTGGGATAACCAAGCCGTTTTTCACATTCCATTCTTTCAAATTTTCATTTGACAGAGCTATAAATTTTGGAAATTTCGATGCGCAAAAATCCTTGAATGTATATTTTAAATTGCTTATAACCTGCAATATAAAATTTTTCTTTACGTGCTTTATTTCAACAAATTTAGATCCATGACATTCAAAAACAATAGGAATTTTATTGGATAAAATAAATGGAATTGTATAAGCTTTCAATCCATTGTCGCTAACAATTATAATATCTGGGTTAATATTTCTAATATTTATTTTTAAAGATCTCTGAAAAGAATTGAAAAACTTAAATACAGATCCCTCTAAAATTATATCGTGAAAAACAATCTTTTCATGAAAAGGGTAAAACAAGGGAAAGTTCCCTTTATTTTGAGTAAGTATATGGACTTCATATCCAAAATTTTCAATAAGATAGTTCAATTTTAACGAAAAAACTCTAGCTACACCTCCAGCATTATTGACTTTTGGAACGATATACAATAATTTCATTTTTTTGATCTCAAGAATTCATCATAATCCCGAATATAGTCCTCTTCTTTATACACATCAGAGGCAAGTACTAAACAAACAGCACCCGAAGAAAAATTTTCCAATTCACGCCAAATTCCAGTTGGAATAAGCAAGCCAATATTAGGTTTATTCAACAGATAACGTTTCTCTTCACTTCCGTCATTTACTGTTACTTCAAAACTTCCGCTTAAAGCAATTAGCACTTCCTGCTGATCAATATGTGAATGTCCTCCTCTAAAAGCACTACTGGGCACATCAAAAAGATAATAGACACGTTTAAATTCAAAGGGCAAAAAACCACTTTGAATAATTCCTAAATTCCCTCTCACATCTTCAACAACGGGTATGTCTAGTAATTGTATTGCATCTATTGTTTTCCTTCTCAAATTATGTTTATTTGCATCAAATCTAACCATTGTTTTCCTATTGTTTCTAATAAAAATGGAGTAACACTTTCTCTTGCATTTTCTTTGCAATATAGATATATTTTTTCATCGTTAACCATTATATTCATAGCTTCGGTAAGCTTTTCTAAATTTTGATTTTCGACAAGAATTCCATTCTTAAAATTACTGATTGTTTGTCTGGGACCGCAAGGACAATCAAATGAAACTACAGGGATACCACAAGCCAATGATTCTAAAATAACATTCGGCAATCCTTCATTTTTACTGCTCAAAACTGAAAACCTGGAATTTTTAAAATATTTGAAAGGATTATTTTGATATCCTAAAAAATGCACAAAATCAATTATATTGCACTGTTTTGCAACATTTTTTAATTCACTGCTATCACCTTTCCCGACTATCACGAGATGAATTTGCTTGTCCTTCAATACTGAGTTGGCATAACTCATAATCAATTTATCAAACTGTTTTATATTGCTTTCATATTGACCAATCGCAATTATGTATTCAAAATCAATTGAAATTGGTTCATCACACTTTACATAAACTTCCTCTAAATTTACAGGGTTTGAAATTGTTAACACATTCTTTAATTGATGTTTTTTGACAATCAGTTCTTCCATTTCATTTGTAATGGCAACATTTGCGTAACAGTAATTGTACATTAACCGAGTTAACCAAGAATTATTTGGCATATAATGGTCAATCAAAAAACTGTGGACTGTAAATATCGTTTTGGCTTTATATAAAAAACGAGCTATTATTAATTCTTGAATAACTTTTCTTCTGAATCTAAAATCAATTATAAAATCAAAATCGTTTTCATTTAGATATTTCCGTAACGAAATCAGCCGCTTAATTTTGTTAAATATTCCATTGCTTTTATTCTTCAACAAGCCCAAATTAAACAGTTTTCCAGAATAAGGATAAGAGACTTCATCAATAACTATGATATTATGGATCTCGATCCCTTTTTTTTCAAAAAAAAGAGATAATGTTGCCATTACTTTATCACTGCCACCTCCGCTCAAACGATAACCAATTAAAGCAATTTTAAAGTTTTTGTGAGATAATATCATTTTCGTTTTGTTATTTTCGTCTCAAATATAACTATTAATAAAATAATGCAAAACAATCCGCTCGTTACTATTATTTGTTTGTGCTACAATCACGAAATGTATGTAGCTGAAAGTTTAAATTCTGTTATTAACCAATCCTATCCAGCCATTGAACTCATTATAGTTGACGATTGCAGTTCCGACGATTCTAAAGAAGTAATTAGAAAGTGGCTAATTAATTACCCTGAAATTCGGTTTATCACTAATGAAACTAATTTGGGAAATACCAAATCCTTTAACAAAGCACTAAAACATGCTCAAGGAGAATTTATAATCGACTTAGCTACAGATGATATACTATTACCCAATTGCGTTGCATTGCAAATTAACACATTCAATAACAGTCCTTATAAAAACCTTGGCGCAGTTTATGGCAATGTTGAATTAATATCCGCAAATGGCACTTTTGATTCCTATTATTTTCCGGTAAACAATCAAAAAAAAGTAATCGAAAAAAGAATTACGGGCGATATTTATCAATCGGTTCTTTCGGGCGGTAACAGTATTTGTTCCGTATCGGCCATGATAAAGAAAACCGTATTTGACCATTTACAAGGTTATGATGAATCGCTGGTTTATGAAGATTTGGACTTTTGGATTCGGGCTTCCCGCTTATATGAGTTTGATTTTATTGACGAACCTCTAATACAAAAAAGAATAGTCACTAATTCCTTAGGAAGTGATTTCTTCAAAAAAAAGGATAGTCGGGCCAGAAAAATAAATCATTCTACGTACTTAATCCTAAAAAAAGCAATTTCACTAAACCGAACCAAATCCGAAGATTTGGCAATTCAAAAGAGAGTGCATTATGAAATTACACACACCTTTAAAATAAGGGATTATAATTTATTAATAAAACTTTTAAGACTACGAATACTATTGAGCTGGAGAAAGAATTTTAAAAGATTTAAATCCCAACAACTGTAAAAGAATAAACTTACCCCCAGCAAAAAAAGATTTTACTGTTTTAAGTTTTTATTGAATACTAACCAATAAAGCACGGAGACTATGGTAAAAAAAAGAGCAAAATTCAATGAGTTGAATAACATATTAAAATTCTATTATTTTAAAAAATCTTCTCAAACACGTATTTAAATACAATTAATTAGTCCAAAAAAAAATTGCGGTTCCTCTTTAATTACGCTTAATCTTATTTCTAATTTTTGCATAATAAGAAGAGATATCAATTCTTTTGTCCAGCTCCTTGTAAGAATAAAATACCGACAAAGAGGACAAGATTCCCAAAAATAAATCAGTAATAGGAGAATCTACAAAAAAAACGACAAGACAATTTAACAATCCAATTAAAAGGGAAACTAAAAGAATTTTGAAAGTATCTTTTCTGATACTAAAATTAAACTTCCTATTCAGGATTCGATAAACATATATTCCATACACCGTAAAATTGACAATACTCGCTATACCAATTCCCTCCAGCCCGAACCAATGATAAAAAGCTATAGCCAAGGTAATATTCAGAAAATCGCCCAATAATTCCTGCTTAAAATATAATTTATTTTGTCCCTTTGCCAAGATAATAAAAGCTAATGGCCATATTACTGCCTTTATTATTACCGCAAAAAGAGCTCCTTTAAAAATCAATGTAACAGCGGAAAACTCTTTAGTATATAGAATCTCTATAAAAAAAGGAGCAAGCAAATACAACAGAGACAGCAAAGGAGTTACCAGCAGCAATCCTATTTCTATCTGATCATTTACAATTTGATTCACTCGATTATCGTCATTTTGTACTGCAACCAGTCTGGGGTAAAAATCAGTTCCCATGGCATTAAAAACCAAACCAACATACGATAGCAGTATAACCGAACTCACTTCATAAAAACCCAATATTTCAGCGGTGGCTCCATTTCCATTCAAATACAGTTTTATGATATAATTGCATATTTGCCCGAATATTACGTTTATCGACAACAAAAAACCCATTTTTAGTAATGGCTGTCCTCTCCTTATTGTTTCGGAAAACGAAAGATTTACTTTTTTTACTTCAATGTCTCGGGTATAGTATAAATTGAAAAGTAAACCTATCAAGCTTGACAGCAAAATGACAGGAACAATACCGTCAAACTTAAAAAAATAATATAGTGGAATCGTTACCAAAGTTATGAATACGGAACTCCAAACATTAGAAATGGCTATCAGTCTAATTTTTCTCAAGCCCTGCAGCATAGCTATTCTTCCTGAAGAGACACTCAAAAAAACAAAATTGACGGAGAGGATTACAAACCAAAAATAATTTTCTTCAGTTCCAAAAGTCCATTTACTCAACAATTTTGATAGTAAAATGGTTACTATTGTCCCAAACAATCCGACAATAAAAGACCATCTCTTTAATACCGTCAAACGCTCCGAAAATCTTCCATGATCGCCATCTGAATAAGCTGAACTCACTTCTCTAACACCCGTAATATTCAAACCAAAATTGGTCAGTGAACCAATAATACCTATCGTGTTATTTAATAGACCGAGAGTTCCAATACCTACTGACCCCAAAAACACAGCAGCAAATTTAATTCCTATGACACTAACGAGCATCCTCAGGACTTGGACAAAACCAAATACTCCTGTGGCTTTAATAATTTCTTTATGTGAATTTTCGGTATTCTGCTCTAGCATATTAATCAATTATACATCCAAAAGATGTGTATTGTTGTTTGAATTGTTCAGCCCATTTCTTCCATTCTCCTTCACTGGCATCAACCGCATTTTTATCTCTCAGAATTTTTTGAATGCTTTCCGGATTCAAATCTTTTGGAAAATTATTCATCACATCCAATTCTCCCTCATACCAAGCTTCATTTATGATTTTATTAAACACAAACATATTGAGAGAAACATTTTCATAATTCTTATGCTGATTGGTGGCAGCAGAAAGAAAACTCGTCTTTACAACTTCCTTATTGGTTCTTCCGAAAGCTGCATTTTTATTTTTATTCAGAAACTGAACTGCATTAAAAAGCTGAAGCCCTTCATCAATTCTATTAGTATGATTTTTCCATAAAGACAAGAAATATTCCTGTCTAAAAACAACTCCTGCAACAGAATAAATAGAATAGTAATTTAAAGCCCTAGTTTTAGTATATATGTTAAGAAATGACAATGTTTTTCGAATTTTGAATTTATAATAAACAAAAAACAATTTGTACAAAAGCGGATTCCGAGTGTATAAATCAGGCTCATAAATACTAAAAAACGATTCCTCTTTCACAATACGGTCCGATTGTAATTTGGAGTTCCCTAACCAAAATAATTTAAGCATTTGAACATTATCTTTTCGTAAAGAAATTTCCAAATCATTCAGAGCAATATAATCTGTAAACCAAATATCATCTTCCAATAACACAAAATACTCCGAGGCCTTTTTAGCAGCATTAATCCACAAATCTATTGGAACTTTTACGTTTATATTTTGCGAATCGTTCTCAATTGCGAATACTTTCACATCGTATAAATCAGATTTCAAAATCGTTATATCTGAATGTTTTTCTGAAATTTTTTTTAAATATTTATCAGGCGTACCATCATCCAAAATGATAATCCGATAATCCGAATGTACCACAAACCGCCTAATACTCTGAATACAACGATCCAAATAATAAGGCCTGTTAAACGATTTTATTATTATGTCCATAAATTTATCTTTTCAATCACAAAACTCACCTCATCATCAGTCATTACAGGACTCATCGGCAAACTCAATACTTCGTTATGTATTTTTTCGGTAATAGGAAAAGACAAATTATTCCAATCTGAAAAAGCATTTTGTTGATGTGGCGGAATTGGGTAATGAATCATCGTTTGAATACCATTTGCTAATAAATAGTTTTGCAATTCGTCTCTGTTTTCAGTTCGGATAACAAACAAATGAAAAACATGATTTTCTGAAAAATCCCAAAATGGTAAAATAATTTTATCATTCTTTATTTCCGACAAATAGCGTTTTGCAATTGATTTTCGAATAGTATTTTCTGCGTCTAAAGTGGGTAATTTAACATTCAAAAAAGCCGCCTGCAATTCGTCTAATCTTGAATTTACGCCGATGTATTCATTCTGATATTTAGCTTCGGAACCATAATTTCGGAGCGACTGAATGGTTTTTGTCAATTCTGCATTATCAGTGACAACTGCTCCCCCATCTCCCAAAGCGCCAAGATTTTTCCCGGGATAAAAGCTAAAAGCGGCAGCATCAGATAAACTTCCGGATTTACCAAAATCTGAAATTGCTCCATGCGCCTGAGCCGCATCTTCAATTACCAATAAGTTATTTTGTTTTGCAATTGCATTTATTTTATCCATTTCGGCCAATTGTCCATACAAATGAACAACTAAAATTGCCTTGGTTTTGGATGTGATTTTTTGTTGAATCAAACTTGGATCAATATTGTAAGTTTCCAAGTTTGGCTCGACCAAAACAGGAATCAAATCCACTTGCATTATAGCTAAAATACTGGCAATATAGGTATTCGCAGGAACAATAACCTCATCCCCTTTTTGCAATTTCCCCATTTGGATATAAGCTTTGAAAATCAAAACCAAGGCATCAAAGCCATTACCTACTCCTATGCAGTGTTTCATCCCGCAATAAGAGGCAAATTTACTTTCAAATGTTGCGACTTCACTGCCCAAAATATACCAACCATTTTCTAAAACTGATTTCAGTTTTTCTTGAAAAACGGTTTCATAAGGCTCATTTATTTTTTTTAAATCGAGGAATTTTATCATTTAACACTGATTTTATAAAAATCTTGATTATAAACTGAACAACCTAACTCTTCTTTTTGTTTTAAAAGCCCCGAATTATATCCTTTTATATTATTATCGCCAACAATTCCCATATCAAAAAAACATTTACCTTCGTTCTTGTATTTTTCGATTAAATTAATGAATAAAAAATCAAGGCTTCTTACTTCTTCTCCTTCTTTAGTTGTAGCTCCATATTGTGATTTAACAACCGTTTCCGTTTCAAAAATAGTTATTCCAGCAATAATTTTATTTTTATTATAAAGCGAAAACTGCTTTATATTTTCTGGAAATTTTTTTTTCAATATTGTAATTTCTTCCTTTGTATGAACTGGTTTTGCATTATGCTTTTCTGCCAATCTTGGCTCTAAAACCTCTTCCCAAAACGGATGTAAATTTTGCTCTTCAACAATCTCTAAATGAAGGCTTTTGATTCTTCTAAAATGCTTAAGCTTACTTTTAGATATATCTAGTGGAATAGTTAGATTAATAGCTAAATTCATTTCTTTTCTCTCTATGAGACCGCCTTTTTTACATAAAAAGAAATCTATTTCCTGATTACCTTTTAAAAAATAAAAATTAGGAATTGGTTTACAACAAAAAAAATCAACTGAGTTTTCTTTTAGAAAAAATAAAATATCATCTAAAATCAATTCAACTTTTTCGGCTTTTAATTTAGATAAGAACACCACCCCCCCATACGTCAAGCCCTGATGAGAATAGACAGTATCTATTACTCTATTTGCAGGAAGAACGGCCACCCATTTTTCGCCATCCAAAACAATCAAAGAATAATCCTCAAATCTATCCTTATGATAGTCCATAAAATCACGATGAAACAAGAAAGTCGCATTTTTGGCTTGACCAATAAAATCATTCCATTTGTCGTAATCTTTGGATTCGTATCGTTTTATAATATAGCTTTTCACAATCGTTTTTTAAAGAGCCGAAAAGTACACAATTAGGACTATATTCTAAAGGCGATGACAAAAAATCTTTCCGACTGTCTTTGATGCTCCGAGTTTCTTTAACCATGTTCGGAACTTCGTTATTAGATCCCTAAAGTGATTCAAAAAAAAATCTGCTGAAATCTACGTATAAATTGCACGCGGATTCAGCAGATTTTACGCAGATTAGATTCGCTAATCTGCATTAAAAAACAATTCAATATCTTGAGGTAATACCTCTTCATTTCATATTAAAAATTATAAACACAGGAAAGCAAGAATCGCATATTTGCCACATCTGTCAAATTTGTGGTTGCTGCTGCTGTGCTTTTTGACAAATCTCCCCATGTGGCTGCAGTATATTCCAGCTCTGGTGTAACTCTGAATTTTTTGTGTTTAAGATCGACTCTTCCTGAAACTCTCCAAATATCATCCACTACTCTGGTTGAATTCGTCGCACCACTGTTTATACCACGGATATAATTTGCATAGGTTATTTTTGTTGGATCAGCCGTTGTTGCATCAAACGAACCACCATTATTTTTGACGTAACCGATAAACAAACCTGGAGCAATTCTTTTGTCAACTTTTGAAATTTCCATCCATGCGGCAGATGTTTTTGATGCCGTGTAGGTTTCAATTCCATTATCAATAGTCCTACCGCTATACCCCCCGATCGTAACAAAATTATACATATTCCCGCCAGTGATTCCATACGCTTTTACACTTATTTTATCATTCATGTATTTTCCATAAGCAAGGAAAGAAGTAGAATTGATTTTTTCGGAAGTTTTCTGATTATTAGAAACCGTCAAAGGCTGCAATGATTTGTATTCGGCACCGGCTCCTAAGATAACATTCTTAGTTCTGTACTGAAACTGACCGTGCAAACTTGGAAGAGCCGAGTTAATTGTGGCTGCATTGGCTGCTCCTGGACCTGGAGCGGCAAACTCCCTTTCTTTATAAGCAATGAATGAAAACGAAAGCGCATCGGATAACATCTGTTTAATTTTGAATTGCGTTGCCCAACCAAAAGGATTAAACGGTAGTCCCCCGTTGAAAGCCGCAACCTCCGGTGCCACCTCTGGAACATACTGCGGATACCAGGTTTGCCCCACTGTCACAGCTGTTTGCCCCCAATCAAAATTAGCATATGCGTGTCTCAATCGCAGCATTCCGATAGAAGCTCCTTCAATATTTCCATAAAAGTCAGTTTCTATTACCGCCAAAGTCTTTGCTCCCCATACCTCAGGTCCGCCAATTTTAATGCCAGTTCTGGTATTTACCGAAAGATAATTTGACTGATGCACCGCATTAATATCATTTCCGTTTTTATCTAAAACTACATCTAATGGATAAAAGTCAACTAAATATTCTCTGGCACATGCCATTTTACGGGTGTCATAAATAAAATCAGTT
>NZ_DATIDY010000031.1:0-25119 GCF_035456085.1 Flavobacterium sp. | reverse complement strand
GGCCAATGTTAGAATGTTTGTACTAGGATTTAAATACAATTGAGTTGCTGTGAGTTCAAAATTTGGTTTGTTTAAAATTGTCGTATTGTTTTTGGAAATAATGTTTTTATCAGGATCGAAAGCGAAGTCTGTAATCTCAAAAGGAACGTTTTCTGTAAAACTTTCGCCATTTACAGTATTATTTAAAACCAAGTCCAATTGTTGCCCACCAGCTCCAAAAACCCGAATAGGCACAGGCATTTCAAAAAAGGAAACCGATGCATCAGATTGTGTTTGATTGACTGTAAATTTAGCTTTTCCATCTCCTACATTTTGTGCCGTTATCATATAAGTTGGATATCCTTGATTATAGACCCAATCGTTAAAAAATTCCGTCAAACTGCTGCCATAAACTGCTTCTAGATGCGATTGTAAGTCGGAGGTTTTGGCATATTTATAAGAAAGATTTATGTCTTTTAAGTAATTTTTTATCCCTTGAAAAAACAAAGCATCACCGAGTTTAAAACGTAGCATATTGAGTACCATTGCGCCTTTATCATAAGTTAATCGCGAGCTAAAAATTCTATTCACATCAGCAAGCTCGGCATCGTTAATATAAACAGCTCCATTGGTTTTGGATGTAATATTATTAATCATCTTATTTTTTTCGGAAATAAAAGCATTTTGACCGTCAAAATTTTCAATTACAAGGGAAGCAACATAAGTAGCAAACCCTTCGTTGAGCCAAATATCATTCCAAGCCCCGCATGTGATTTTGTCACCAAACCATTGATGAGCCATTTCATGCGCGATTAAGTCTCTTTCAAAACTTTTCATAAAGGAAACAGTAGTATGTTCCATTCCTCCGTTCCACTCAAACTGTGCATGACCGTATTTTTCTTTGTAAAAAGGATAAATTTCGAAAAGGCTTTCGTATAAATTTAAAATCTTAGGAGTTTGATCTAATTGTGTTTTTACTGCTTCTAATGTTTCAGGATAAATGTAATTGATGATAGGATATTGATTCGGAGCAGTACCACCTGTTTGGTTATAAACGTTATAATTGGTTACCGCAATTGCCACTAAATAGGCGGGAATAGGATAGTTGTGGTGAAAATGAGTGGTTTTATTAGTTCCGTTAATTACAGGGGTTTCGGGTTCAATTCCATTTGCAGCACTTACATATTGAGAAGGGGCTGTAATATAGACATCTATTGCATCAATTTTGTCATTTAGGTCTTGTTTGCAAGGCCACCAATCTCTTGCACCATAGGGCTCTGATAAAGTATACAAAATAGGTGTTCCATTATGCGTGGTGGTAACAAAGGCATCTTCGCCCCTAGCAGGGATTCCTGAATATCTTATTTCGACAGTAGTTGAAGTTCCGGAATTTAAAACGGTTGGTAAGGTAATCACCAATTCGTTGTTAGCATTTTGTGTAAAAGTCACAGCTACTCCATTTTGCGTAACGGTACTTACAGTTAATTGATTGGTCAAATCAAATGTTACTGTAGATAGATCGGTCAACGCGGTAAAAGTGCTGGTTACTATTCCTGATATAAAATATTTGGTTGGATCAACAGTGAATTGCAGCTTTTGATACGTAATATCATAATTCAAGGTATTGGGGTTGACTTTTAAGTTGATTTTTTTAACTGCAACATTTTGTTCTTTTTTAGCAATTACTGATGTTTGACTATTACTTTTTTGAGCATAACCTAAAAGCATCACAATCTGTAGCATTATAAACAACCCTTTTTTCATCTTAAATTTTATTAGTATATCAAATATAGGATTTTGTTTTTAGATAGTTTATTCGGATTAATTGTTGAATGCGTTAAATAAAAAAACCACCTGAAATTCAGATGGTTTTTGTGTCATTAAAAGTCGTGTTATTATAACTTAAATGTCAATCCTAGTTTCGCTCCACTAGTACCAGTGTTTCCACCCAACTCAAAGTTGATACCAAAATTGCTGTTGAAGAAATAACGACCACCTACTTGTACTCCAAGACCCAAAGATGTGTTGTCTGGATGGTGATCACCTGGATAATCATCATAATTCCAGATGTAATACGTAAGACTCGGACCAGCATAGAAATCCCATTCTCTTGGAATATTCATTATTCTGTTAAAGTGGTAATTTCCATTAAATCCGATTCCGATTGCTGATGAATTATAGTCGTGACCATCGTAGTGATCATCATCAGTTTGGAATGAAATTTGACCTCCAAGAGACCAGTCTTTAGAAACACCGTAATCTAAACCAACATATACTGGAACTCCCCAACCTGATAATCCGATACCGGCATTTAATTGTGTTTGCCCTTCTCCTAATGGATTTTGAGCAAATAAGCCATTTGATATCAAACCAAATGCAATAAATAGAATCAATTTTTTCATAGTAATAATTTTTAGTAGAACGCAAAAATATAGTTTTATTATAATTTATTTGGCTTTTTTTTTGTAATAAAATAGGTCATTTACACATTTAAAATAAGCGTTACATGTTTATGCTTTTTAATTGTATAATTTGCAGGTATTTATCACCTTCTGTCCTCAAAGTTGAAAATATGCACAAAAAATAAATATGGGAAATGGAATCTTACAAATAAATTTTTATGGAACTAAACAATAGAGATCTAGAATGTTTTACTTTAAAGACTCAAGTAAACTTATATTATTTGCTGTTTTTAAATGAGCTTCAAAATATCCCAAATTGTTTTTTTGAATAAGGTCTATTTTTAATTTTTCAAATGGCTTTAATAGCGAAAAAGTATTGTTCTTGGTAATAAGAAAATGCCAGTCTTGAGTTTTAAGCTGGTTAAAATTCATTTGTAAATAAGCAATTTTAAGTTCTGTGGTTTTTGAAATAGATACATTGTGATGATTTGCTTCAAGAATTAATGAATTATTTTTGACAGAAGCTTTGGTAGTTGCCAAAGGGAAGTTCAGGAAAATGTGACGGTCATCAATTACATTTTCACTTTTTAAATAATCATAAACTTTTTTGGTGTTATTGGTTTTCATAGAAAAAGAAAAAGAAGGTTCACGATTGGTATGAACTACCACTTTCTTTATCGGATTAAAATCATCATCGTAATCATAAGTAACGGCTGAATCTTTCTTTTCGATAATATTATAAAGAACAAATTCCGTGTAAGTAGGATTATGAATATTGATAGAATCTAAGTTGAACCCTATCATTTTGTTTATTGTTACCGAATGATTTTTTAGCAATTTTTGGTTCTGAATCATTTCAAAATTAAATCCTAATGACATTAATGCATCTGGATTTTGAAGAAATGGAGCCATTTTTCTAAATTTTGGTCTTAAATTAAGCTGACCGTTGGCGATGATTTCCTGGTCTTTCAACGAAATGTTTATGATTCCATCATCTTCCAGCAAATTATTTTTTTGAAACCAGAGCGTAATGGCATTCGAGTTTTCTAATATTTTGTCTACAGTTTTAGCGTCAAAATAATGGTGTTTTATAAATAAATTTTTGGCAGTTTGAATGCTTGTTTTCAGATCTTGTGAAGCATTTTTAGAATACAATATTTGATTAGCAAATCGAATGATTGAGGTATTTAATGTTTTTGAATAATAAACGATAAAATTTTCCTCGTTCTCTATCTTAATAAAGTGGGAATCGATTATCGCCTTATTTAATTTTGTCTCATTTTCGATAGTTGCAACAAAACACCACTGATTTAAAGGCTGATTTTGAATGTGAAATAATGCTAAATAATCAGGTGTCGCTATTCCATAATTTGAAAAATCAAAACGCTTTTTAATTTTGGAATCTTTTGAGTTGAATTTCCATTGTGAGGGATTTTTTAGATAAGAAAAGATAAAATAATTGCGAATGTTTTTTACATCTATTAATGCAATACCGTCAGCGTTGTAAGGAACGCTTTTTTTATCAAATTCTTTATGGAAACCGCACCAATACAGGATTGCCATACTTCCTGTTGCAACCAGAAGTATGGCAATTTTAAGAGAACGGTATTTTATTCTCTTCATAAATTATTCGGTAACGATTATTTCTTTTTGCTTTTCAGTATATATTTTATCGATCAAGTCAAAGAAATACTGCAAGCTATTAGTGTGCTCACCTCTGATGGTATAAGAGGATTCTGTTATAATCGCACCATTTTTAAATTTGGTTTCCAAAGCAAATGTACCCGCATCTTTCATCGCGATATCAAAATAGTTTGTTTTACTTTCTTTATCAAATTCAGTTTTTGAAGCTGTAATGATTTTTTGAAGATCAAACCATCCTGCTGAATTATTTTTTGCAAGTGATTTTTTCAAATCGGATTGTAATGGTAGAACTCTTTGCTGGATGAGACTTTCTACATTTTCCTTAGAAGTGGTAATCATCAGTACACCGTTTTTTAATCCAAAATACAGGTTTTCGAGCAAATTATCTTTTTCAAAATGAATTGTATAATATCCGTTCGTTAATTGATAATCGGTTCCGGTAAATTTATCGGAGTTCAAAGGAAGTTTAAGCAATTTGTCTACAAAAGTTTCATTTTTGGTATGAACTAAAAACGTAAAATCTGGCTGTAACTCATCTTTGGTACCTTTGATTTCCTTTTGCTCGTAATTTTCGTCATACTCATAAGAAATATAATCTTTGGTTACTTTTTTCAAATCATGAAGCACAAAGATGGCATTTCCAGGAATTAAATTAGCAATAGCTTTTTCATCCAAAAACAAAGCCACAGCATCAATCAAAATGTCAGCTTTATCGCTGGCAGTTTCTTTTGTATAGGTTTGATAAACTGAATTTAATGTTTTCTTCAAAACCTGATATTCATAATTCATGATAGCTTCTGTGTTCATGCTCACCGAGTAATATCCTAAAACATTCGGACCTATATAATTCAATAGATTTTTATCCATTTTAGAATCAAACATTTCCTGATATGATTTTTTAATTTCTTCGGTTTTGGGCGTTATCACTTGATTCAGACGGATTTTGTCTTTTTCAAAATAACCATTTAACTGAAAATTGCTGTTTAAAAGTCCATTTTTATAGACTGCCAGAAAATTGGCATTCATCCCGCCATAAGCAGAAAATAATTGACCAGTTAAAATATCCAAATCAGCAAACACATAAAAATCGGATTTTGCATCATTGTTTTTGAAAAGGGCAGCATTTGCGTTTTGCTTTTCGTTAACCGGAGCAAAAGTTTCATTAAAAACTGCATCAACAACCGTTTTGATTTTTAATCTTTCAATAGAATCTGTTTTTTTGTATTCGAATTCTTCTAGTTTTCTATTGGTTTCGTCCAACTCTGCTTGTGCTTTTTCTTGCGCAGCGTAAATTTCTTCTTCTGTAGGTTCTTTAGGTTCTTTTATTGTTTTATTGTTTTTTTTGCCTTTTTTGGATTTACTCTTTTTAGAGGATTTACTCTTTTTAACCGTTTTGGTTTTTTTAGGTTCTGGCGTTGGTTTTATTTCTTCATCAACATAAGTTGGAGATCCGTAGTTATAATCAACGGCAGCAGTATCTACCACAACACTAGTAGTATCCATCAATGTAAGATCAGAATACGGCTCGTCATAAATGTTTTTGTACGGTTTGGTATAAGTTGCAGTTACCAATGTGGCAAATTTGTCATTCCAAGCCAAATGATGTGTTTTGGAAGTCGAAACGCTATTATAATTCGTTTGTTTTTTTATTTTAAGACTGTCGCCATATTTCGCCTGGATTAATTTTTCGAATTGCACAGCATTGGTCAGCGGAATCAATACCACATAATTCATTACCGAATCCCTGTTGGTGTAATATTGATAAATGTTTTTAGAATTGTCAATTCCGGTTTGGCTTAAGTCTTTTGGAAGAAATTTTAATTCTTTCTCCAACAAAGTTTGCATCCAAGGATATTGCTGAATAGTCTTGAGAGCTACTTTGTCATTTAGGTTTTTGCTGTTTATGCAAAATACAAAAGGGGAATTTTGAGGGACTTTGTTTGCTAAATTCTGCGCAAATGATGTCGCCGAAAAGCACGCTAGAAGGAAAAGAAAGTAATTTTTCATTGGTATAGTTTGGTTTCGTTTTTTTAATTAAGCGTAATGGTGTTCTCTATTTTTTCACTTCCATTAATCACATTGATGATAGCTCCATTTAGCTTAATCGCTTTTTTGCTTTTTGATGGAGTTGCATTTTTGTTTGAATAGGATTTTATAGTGGAATCGAATTTATAAACGGCGGTGTATTTTGCAGTTTGAAAAACCTCTTTATCAGCTTTTTCCAATTTATCATATAGTGTTTTTACTGGTATTTTTTGAGTACGAACAAATTTTTTGTCTGAAAAAATAAAATAGTCAGTGTTGATGGAAGGATCTAATTTCTTGCTGTTTTTTAGTTTCAAAAAAGCTGCGTTGAGATTACTTATTTTTTCGAAATCGAGGTCAATTGCAAAAATATAATTGGTTAAATCAACATTGGTTTTTACGTTGGAAATTCCAGCTGTGCTTTGTGCCAACGCTTCTATTTTTGAAGCTTCTTTTTTAATTTCGTCTTTAGAAGGGATCGTATAACCATTAATTTTTTGCATTTTCAAAATCGAATTGATTTTAGTTTTGCTTTGGCTAAAATTAATCACAAAATTAAAATGCCCCGACCCATCGTCTTTCATTTTTACTTCTTCAATAACTTCAAAACAGCTTTGGAACAAGAAAACAAAACATAATAAGGGTATGAAATAAATTTTTTTCATTGTACAATTGTATGTTTACAAGCGCTTTTCTTGTAAAAAATTGGGTACAAAGAAAAGAATAAATTTTATTTTTAAAATTTTTTACAAGTGTTTTTAAACCTGTTTATCTGCTTTTAATCGGTTTTTTGGGGAATTTCTGAAATTCATTTTCAACCAAATAAAACCAAAAGTTCCAGAAAGGAAAGAAGCAATTAAAATTGCTATTTTGGAGTAATTGATAACTTCTTCGCCATCGTTTTTAAAAGCCAATAAAGTAATAAAAATGGACATAGTAAATCCAATTCCTCCGAGCATTCCTGCTCCCAAAATGTTCTTCCATTTTAAATCATTCGGCAACTTACAAATTCCAATACTTACGGCAAGGAGCGAAAATAAATAAATCCCAAGCGGTTTTCCAATTACAAGTCCGGTAATGATTCCAATGGAGTTTTCATGACTTAACCCTTCGTGCCAGTCTGAGGTGATGGCAATGCAAGTATTAGCAATGGCAAATAAGGGAAGGATAATAAAAGCGACAGGTTTATGTAAAAAATGCTGTAAGCGGTACGATGAGGTTTCTTTTCCGCCATCTCCAAACGGAATTACAAAAGCCAGTAAAACACCTGTAATTGTAGCGTGAACTCCAGAATTTAGCATGAAATACCACATTAAAACACCACCAATTAAGTACGGAATTATGTTATGAACTTTCTTTCTGTTCAAAATAAATAAAATACCCATAACAAGAAATGCCAAGAATAAATTAAGAAAAGCAATCGATTGGGTATAAAATATTGCAATGACGAGTATGGCACCCAAATCATCTATCACGGCAAGAGCCGTAAGGAATATTTTTAAAGAAGCTGGAATGCGATTGCCCAATAAAGATAAAACTCCAATGGCAAAAGCAATATCGGTCGCCATAGGAATTCCAGCACCGTTTTGAGTGTGTGTTCCATAATTTAACACCAAGAAAATTCCAGCTGGTACAATCATTCCACCTAATGCTCCAAAAATAGGGAGTACGGCATTTTTAATATCAGACAATTCGCCATTGTACATTTCGCGTTCTAATTCTAGGCCGATCAATAAGAAAAAAATAGTCATTAACCCATCGTTAATCCAATGTGTTATAGAATGATGTCCGAGCTCGGTGTTCCAAAAAGCAATATATTCGGTTTGGATTTGAGAATTTGCCAGAATCAATGAAACGATGGTTACAAAAAGCAGAATTATTCCTCCGGCTTTTTCGCTTTGAAAAAAATCTGTAAATGTGCTTGTTAATTTCATTATGGTGTCTGATTGTATAAAGTCGCAATTTAAGCATTTGTAGGTTAATTGCTTTGGATTCGAATTCTAAAAAAAAATAATTAATTTTGAAATTTAATCCACTAATCCTTATTATGGACATCAAAATTCTTCATATTGACAGTAATCATCCTTTATTATGGGATCAACTGGAACAAGCAGGTTTTACTAATCACGCCGATTTTACTTCTCCTAAACAAGAAATCGAAGACAAAATTCAAAACTATCAAGGAATTGTTATTCGAAGCCGATTCAAAATCGATAAACAGTTTTTGGACAAGGCAACAAATTTACAATTCATTGCCAGAGTAGGAGCAGGTTTAGAAAGTATCGATTGCGATTATGCTGCTTCCAAAAATGTTGCTCTAATCGCAGCGCCAGAAGGTAATCGCAATGCTGTTGCCGAGCATACTTTAGGAATGATTTTGTCACTTTTCAATAAGCTAAACATAGCCGATAGCGAAATCCGTATTGGAGAATGGAACCGCGAAAAAAACCGTGGTCACGAACTTGATGGCAAAACGGTTGGAATTATTGGTTACGGCAATATGGGAAAAGCCTTTGCTAAAAAACTTAGAGGTTTTGATGTGGAAGTTTTGTGTTATGATATCAAAGATAATGTAGGCGATGCCAATGCAAAACAAGTTTCTTTGAAAGAATTTCAGCAAAAAACAGATGTTTTGAGTCTACATATTCCATGGACTCCGGAAACAGACAAAATGATTAATTTGGATTTTATAAATGCTTTTGCAAAAAAAATCTGGATTATCAATACTTCAAGAGGAAAGAATATCGTTACCGCTGATTTGGTTTCTGCGATGGAATCAGGTAAAGTTCTTGGTGCTGGGTTGGATGTTTTAGAATATGAGAAATTGTCTTTTGAAACACTTTTTAATGACAAAAATACACCAGAAGCTTTCCAATATTTATTGGATAATCGAAAAGTGATTTTGACTCCGCATATCGCTGGCTGGACTTTTGAAAGTCATGAGCGTTTGGCACAAGTCATAGTTGATAAAATAAAAGCTTTGTATGATAAAAAATAGCATTTTGTAATTTTTATTGTTTGATATACAGTGTTTTATGATTTTTTTTCTAAATTAGAAGTCTATTAAAAAACATAAAACCAAATATTTAACTATGGAAAATTCAAAACGCGAAGACTGGAATGTACCGCAATCAACTCATCAAGAAAACAAAAAAATTTTAGCTGGAATTCTAGCATTAATCTTTGGATCATTAGGAGTTCATAAATTTATTTTGGGATATACTCAGGAAGGAATAATCCAAATCATAATTAGTATCGTAACTTGTGGTATTGGTGGTATAATCCCATTTATTGAAGGGATTATATATTTGACCAAATCCGACGAGGAGTTTTATCAGACCTATCAAGTCGGTAAGAAAGGCTGGTTTTAAAAAGCATAAAGAAATCTCGAAATCCTCGGGATTTTTTTATGCCTCTTACAATTTGAATTATTTTTAAAAAAATATATTATATAAGATTTAAATCATGAAATATTTTTATTAATATTTCTATATTAGCAAAATTCATGGAGCGTCCGAAAATCCAAAAAAGAGTAGGGAATTAACCAAATTATCACTTAACCAAATTATTACAATGGATTCACAAAAAGTTGACATGTTCATGATGATGAACGCAAAGTATTTCGAAGGACATCATTTAAACACAGTACGAGAAAAATTATTAAGCTTAGATGATAGTCAGTGGAATAGATTACAATTAACACAATTTAAAGACCCAACAACTTCACTATTGATTTCAATATTTGCCGGACATTTAGGAATAGATCGTTTTTATATCGGTGACACAGGAATGGGAGTTGGAAAATTACTTACTTGTGGCGGTTTCGGAATATGGACTATTGTAGATTGGTTCTTAATACAAGGAGCAACTAGAGAAAAAAATACAATTTCTTTCAATAACACATTTCTTTAAAAAATGACCAGAAACAAGCTATATTATTTAGTTTTATCAGCTTGTATTTTGGGTTATTCCTGGTTGCTTTTTTTAAAATTAGCTGTTGTTAAAAAATCCAATTTAGATTTAACCGTTTGCTTATTTAAAAGAATTACGAGTTTGCCATGTCCTTCATGTGGCATAACTCGTTCTGTTTCTTATTTTTTTAATGGTGAAATTATTAACTCGTTGTTTTTAAATCCTTTTGGGGCAATAGCAGCAATAATTATGATTGTTTCTCCAGTTTGGATCATTTTTGATTTTATAAAAAAGAAACAGTCTTTTTTTGATTTTTATAAAAAAGCAGAACATTTAATTAGAAATAAAACCATTGCCATTTCATTGATTGGGCTCGTTATTCTCAATTGGATTTGGAATATATACAAACATTTATGATTGCAATACAAAAATTTAAGTATAAGCCTTATGATAGTGAGTTAGAAAGTGCTTCTAACAGCTATTTGATGTCACTCGTTGTAGTGCTTTGTGGCTTACCATTACCAATATTGAATTTGTTAGCTTCCGTTTTCTTTTATTTAGGAAATAGAAAAAGTACTGCTTTTGTAAAATGGCATTGCACACAAGCACTTTTGGCTCAATTGGGTATGTTTTTCTTTAATACCGTTGGTTTTTGGTGGACGATCTCGATTGTTTTTGATGGGAACGAGGTGACCAATACATATATCGCTTACATGATAACTATTGTTGGATTTAATCTGTTTGAATTTATTTTTACATTATATCTGGCGACACAAACCAGAAAAGGAAATCATATCGAAATGTATTTTTTCTCTGATATTACTAATTTAATCTGCAAGACAAATGAAAACACTATTTAAAGGGTTACTACTTCTGACATGTGTTTTAGGAACATGGATTTTATTGTCTCAGATCGATTATCTTACTTTTTTTCAAATTAATAAAGCCAAAAGCACTGCCGAAAAGAATATTGGCGAAATGATTTGGGATAATGTAAAAAGAACTGAAGATATCATTGTGAATGATTCCGTTACAAAAACCATTGATAAGTTGCTGAAACCTTTATGCAAAGAAAACGGAATTAAACGTGACAGCTTAAAAGTGCACATTATCAAGCAAGATGAGGTAAACGCTTTTGCGTTGCCAAACGGACATTTGGTTGTGTATTCCGGACTGATCGAAGCTTCGAAAAACGAACAAGCGCTATTGGGTGTTTTAGGTCATGAAATTGCTCATATTGAGAAAAACCACGTGATGAAAAAATTATCCAAAGAAATTGGATTTTCAGTTCTAATGTCAATAACAACAGGTAATAATAGTGGAAGTGTCTTAAGAGAAATTATGCACACTTTGTCTTCATCGGCTTATGATCGTTCTCTTGAAAAAGAAGCGGATATTACAAGTGTTGAGTATCTGCAAAAAGCCAAAATTGATCCTGCACCATTTGCTGACTTTTTATACGATATGTCTTTGGATAATAATTTGCCAAGTGCTTTGTCATGGATAAATACGCACCCTGATTCTGAAGAAAGAGCCAAATATATTCTAGAATACATTAAAGGCAAGAAAGAAAAAAGCAAACCAATATTAAATCAATCCGAATGGACAGGTTTAAAGAAAGCTGTTAAAAATCACGAAGATTAAAAAAACAAAATCCCGAATATTTCGGGATTTTTTATGCTTACAATTTAGGCATGATCATTAAAAAAGGATCACTTATTCTTCTTTATCGTTTAATTTACGCTCCAATTCAGCTTGAAATTCTTCCATAACTGGTTTCATAGTGCTTTCAGGAATATCTGCAATCCTGATGTACATTAATCCATCTATGGCATTGTTGAATAATGGGTCAACATTAAAAGCAACCAATTTGGCGTTTTGTTTGATGTATTTTTTAATCAAAACAGGAAGTCTCAAAATTCCTGGTTCTAATTCATCAATAAGTTTGTCGAATTTATTCAAATCAGCTTCTGCTTCATCAAATAAAAAGTCTTTGTCGGCATCTTTTAGTTTTACCTTAAATTCTTTTTTTGGATGAACATATTGTGCGATATAAGGATCATAATAGTGCGATTTCATAAACTCAATCATCAACGATTTAGAGAAATCCGAAAATTGGTTACTTATACTCACGCCTCCCAATAAATATTTATGTTCCGGATAATGTAAAGTCGTGTGTATAATTCCTCTCCACAATAAGAACAAAGGCATTGGTTTTTGCTGATAATCTTTGATGATAAAAGCTCTTCCCATATCGATAGACTTGCTCATCATATCGTGTAATTCAGGTTCAAAACGGAATAATCCATTCAAATAAAAACCTTCGATACCGTATTTCGGAAAAATTTGTGATCCCAATCCCATGCGGTAAGCACCTGCAATTTGTTTGGTATCATCATCCCACAAAAAGAGATGACGATAATATTGATCATATTTATCAAGATCAATGGATTCGTTGGTTCCTTCGCCTACTTCTCTAAAGGTAATTTCACGTAAACGACCAATTTCATGAAGTATATTTGGAATTTGTTTAGCTTCTGCAAAAAAGACTTCATAATTTTTGCTTTGCAAAAGGCGGAGATCCTTTGTTCTCAACGTTTCTACTTCGGCAATCATCTTCTCAGTACTTGCAGGAGTAACAATTTTCTTCGGCGCTTTGGTAGGCTTTAAGCTGGCCGCATTCAAAAAATTATTATCTTTTTCAAACGGATTGGCCAACATATACGTTTTCTTTCTCAAGAATTCGGTGTATTCTTCAATCGATTCGTATTCGTTTTGTTCTGCAACCGAAATAGGCTTTCCAACACGTACTTTGATGATACGATCTTTTTGAGTCAATAATTCAGATGGAAGTTTAGCTGTTCTTAGCGTGTCACTTATTTTGGACAACAGGTAAAACAAACGACTGTTTTTGGCATGAAAATAAATAGGAACTACAGGAACTTGTGCTTTTCTAATTACTTTTATTGCTCCTTCTTCCCAAGCTTTATCAACTACAAATTTGCCATCTTTGTAAGTAGAAACTTCTCCAGCAGGGAACATTCCCAAAGGTTTTCCATCTCTCAGGTGGCGTAAAGTTTCTTTGATTCCAACCACACTAGATTTGGCATCTTTGTGGTTTTCAAAAGGATTCACCGGCATGATATACGGTTTCATCGGATCAATTCGATGCAATAAAAAATTAGCTATGATTTTAAAATTTGGCTCTTTTTCAAGCATTAATTTTAATAACAAAATACCATCGATTCCTCCAAGCGGATGATTTGAAATGGTAATATAAGCGCCGTCTTTTGGTAAACGTTTGAAATCTTCTTCAGGAATCTCAAATTTAATTTGAAATTCATCTAAAATAGCATTCAGGAAAGGAACTTCTTTCAGATGCTTATTCCTGTCGTAAATTTTGTTTAGTGTTGAAATTTTTAAAACCTTCATTAACAACCAGCCTGAAAAAGTACCAAATATTCCGTACTTATCGGTTTTTATTGTCTTTGCAACTTCCTTCGCGGTAACTAAACCCATCTATTTTTTCTTTTTAGAGCAAGCGACAAAGATAGCAAAATACTCCATTTTTTATGCTTTTTTTTGAATCAATATTTCTTGTTTTTACTACTTTTGGATTCCATTGTAAAATAATAATTTAGGTTCAGCCATTAAGATTAAAAAACCTCTAACCCGCCGATATTGTTCGGATCAATAACAAAATCTAATTTATGAAGATAATCTCATACAACGTAAACGGAATTCGCGCTGCAATAACAAAAGGTTTCATTTCGTGGCTCCAACACGCCAACCCAGATGTCATTTGTTTACAGGAAATCAAAGCAACCGAAGATCAAGTTCCCGTTTCCGATATTACCGCTGCCGGTTATCCCTATCAATATTATTATCCAGCTACCAAAAAAGGGTATAGTGGAGTTGCCATTCTTTCCAAAATTAAACCCAATAATGTAGTTTACGGAACTGGAATCCATCACATGGATTTTGAAGGCAGAAATCTTCGTGTCGATTTTGATGATTGTTCTGTCATGAGTTTGTATTTGCCATCAGGAACCAATATCGATCGTTTAAGTCACAAGTTCATGTACATGGATGACTTTCAAAACTACATTGACGCGCTAAAAGCAACCATCCCGAATCTTATCATTTGTGGTGATTACAACATTTGCCACGAAGCAATCGATATACATGACCCAATTCGCAACAAAAATGTCTCTGGATTTTTACCTGAAGAGCGCGCTTGGCTGGACAAATTCATGAAGTCAGGTTTTGTCGATAGTTTTCGCCATTTCAATTCCGAGCCACACCAATATTCGTGGTGGAGTTATCGAGCCGGAGCCCGCGGCAATAACAAGGGCTGGCGTATCGATTATAATTTAGTGAGCGATTCCTTAAAACATAAACTCAAAAGAGCCGTAATATTGCCAGACGCCATGCACTCCGATCATTGTCCCGTTTTGGTTGAAATTGAATAAGACAAAATCAGTAATATTAAATATTTCAATAAAAATAAAGATTTTTAGGAGCTATTTCCTGCTGTCCGCTGTATCTTTTTATAAAGCTGAAAAACGCTTTATAAAAAGGATGCCGCTCCCATCAGGGCTAGGGCTTTTTGGATAACAAAAAAATACCACAAATACATACAAATATTTAAATTTAACTCAATATGATTAAAAAAATTTCCATCGGATTTTTAATGTTAGCACTAACAACTTCTTGTGTTTCTAAGAAAATCTACAACGATCTTGAAAGTAAATTTGCAGATCTAAAAAAAGAAAACAGAGCCATTTCAGATGAAAACGCTGCTTTATTAGCCTCCAAAAAACAATTAGAATCTGATAAAGAGAAACTTCAAAAAAGCCTTGACGATGTAAATTCCAATCTTGCCAAAGTTCAGGCTGATTTAGAAGCTGCCAAAAACAAAATGAAAGTCATGCAGGATTCGTATGCAGCCCTTGAAAAAAACAGCAACGAAGCATTGGAGGCAAACATGAAAAAGAATCGTGATTTATTAGCACAATTAGATGCCAAAGCCAAAGCATTGGCACAAGAACAAGAAAAATTGAACGCCAGTAGCCAACGTTTAAAAGAACTGGAAGATCTTATTGATGCCAAAGAAGCAGCTATGAAAAAACTAAAAGAAACCCTTTCGAAAGCGCTGAATGGTTTCGAAGGAAAAGGCTTGACAGTTGAACAAAAAAACGGAAAAGTATATGTTTCTATGGAGAACAAGTTGCTTTTCAATTCAGGCAGTTGGGCTGTAGGAGTTGAAGGTAAAAAAGCTGTTGTTGAAGTTGGAAAAGTATTGGGCGACAATCCAGATATTTCAGTATTAATCGAAGGCCATACAGATAATGATCCATACGAAGGATCTGGTCCAATTGCAGACAACTGGGATCTTTCGACCAAAAGAGCTACAGCTATTGTAACAATATTAGGTGAAAACAAAAAAGTAAACAAACAAAATTTAACAGCCGCAGGAAGAAGCGAGTATGCACCATTAGCCAGTAATGCTACTGCGGAAGGGAAAGCTAAAAACCGCAGAATCGAAATTATTTTGACTCCGAAATTGGATGAGATTTCAAAAATGTTGAATGAGTTTTAAGAGAAGCTGCTAAGATTTTAAGTGGCTAAGCTACTAAGATTAAAAAAAGGTTCGTTTTTACAGCGAACCTTTTTTTTCTTAATGTTAGGTAAAGCCAAACCAAAAAGGATGAACTAATTTTTATCTTTGCATCTAATAAAACTTAGCAACTCAAAAGAAAAAATGAAATACACTACATTACCAAATACTGATATCAAAGTCAGCAAAATATGTCTTGGAACGATGACTTTCGGTCAACAAAACACAGAAGCCGAAGGACATGCTCAAATGGATTATGCACTCGAAAAAGGAGTCAATTTTTTTGATACAGCCGAAATGTACTCTATTCCAAGCAAAAAAGAAACGTACGGAAGCACTGAGAAAATCATTGGAACGTGGTTCAAGAAAACGGGTAGAAGAGAAGAAGTAGTTTTGGCTTCCAAAATTGCAGGGCCTAATCCAAATTTTGGTTACATGCGTGACAAATTGGATTTCTCTCCAGCCAGTATCAAATTTGCTTTAGACCAAAGTTTGCAACGACTTCAAACTGATTATTTGGATATCTATCAACTGCATTGGCCAGAACGCAAAACCAATTGTTTCGGGCAACGTGGTTTTAAAGTACAAGACGATGCGTGGGAAGACAATTTTCACGAAGTGTTGGAAACAATGGACAGTTTGATAAAAGCTGGAAAAATAAAACACATTGGAGTTTCTAATGAAAATCCTTGGGGAGTGATGCGTTTGCTGGAAGAAAGTAAATACAACAATTTGCCAAGAATAAAAACCATTCAGAATCCATATTCATTATTAAATCGCCTTTTCGAAAACGCTTCTGCAGAAGTTTGTATTCGTGAAAACGTTGGTTTACTAGCCTATTCGCCATTGGCTTTCGGAGTTTTATCTGGTAAATTTTTAACTGGCGAAAGCCATCCAAATGCGAGATTAAGTTTGTTTCCTCAGTATTCAAGATACAGCAGTGCAAAATCTGCCGAAGCCACAAAACTTTATCAGGAAGTAGCCCACAAACACGGATTAACATTAACACAATTGGCACTTGCTTTTGTAGAAAATCAGCCGTTTGTAACCAGTTCTATAATTGGCGCTACAACAATGGATCAACTGAAAGAAAATATTGCAACAATTGATGTTGTTTTATCTCAGGAAATCATTAAGGAAATTAACTCTATTCAGGCAATTATTCCTGATCCGGCGCCGTGATTTTTGATTTTTTAAAAAAAACTGACCCCGTCAAAATCTAAAATTGACGGGGTTTGCTTTTTTAAATTAATCTCATTCAATTATTAATTTCTGTGAATAAATTTTCCCATTATCATTTTTGATTGTTATGACATAAAATCCTTGTGCCAAATTGGTTTTGACGTTGTTTACGGCTTTATTATCTAATTGTTGCTGCAGTAGCAATTTGCCATTCAAATCAAAAAAAGAAACTTCTGTCGGATAATTTTTGTTTGAATTTTGAATGACAATTTCAGATTTTGCTGGGTTGGGATAAATGACAAATGGCGCTATATCATTTGTCTTTACTCCTAATGACGTATCAATAATTTTGTAAATAGTGCCATTATTTATCGCAGCAAGATAGAGTTCACCGCTACTATCTTCTCCAAAAGTTGAAAAATTATTTCCTGTAAATACATCAGTATAGGCAATCGATCCTGTAGGATTCATTATTCCAATTCTCGGATCGCAGTAATCTGTGAAGAAATACAAATCTTTGAAATTTGGAAACGCTGTTCCATTATACACATAACCGCCGGTAACCGAGCAAACTCCTTTTGTATGATTTATTGTTGCGATTGGGAATTTCATAGTAGTCGGAGATGCACATCCAGTAGTATTGTAAGCAGTATTGCCTTCGTAGCAGCGCCAACCATAGTTTAAACCTGCAAGTGTAGTACTTGCTACGTTGATTTCTTCAATATTATTCTGCCCCACATCGGCAATCCATAAATTGTTTTTGACTTTGTCGAATGAAAATTTCCAAGGATTTCTCAGTCCAATTGCCCAGATTTCGTCCTCGCCTGCAACTCCAACGTAAGGATTGTCATTTGGAATTCCGTACGGACTTCCTGAATTTACATCTATCCGAAGCATTTTTCCCAATAATGTAGAGATGTTTTGGGCTCTGTTTTCTGGATCGCCGCCACTGCCACCATCTCCCATTCCAATGTATAGATAACCGTCTGGACCAAATTTTATTGTTCCTCCTTTATGGTTGGCATACGGTTGATCGATTGTCAAAAGTGTGGTTGCACTAGAGGTATTGGCAGTGTTTGGATTTACACTATTCACACTGTATTTAGCAATTACGGTATTTCCAGATAGGTTTACATAATTGATGAAAAACAACCCATTCGTAGCAAAATTGGGGTGAAACGCTAAGCCTAACAAACCTTTTTCTGAGTCGGTGCTTACCAGACTGGAAATGTTTAGAAAAGGTGTTGCCAGTATTGTTTTATTTGAATTTATTATTTTGATAAGACCTCCTTTTTCTACAACAAATAGCCTACTATCGCCTGCATTTGTAATTTCGACTGGATTTGTAAAACCTGTTGCAAAAGTTTCTAAACCAATAATTTGTGAATGGCTAAAATTGAAACAAAACAAAAAAGTAAATAGTAGAATTGTTTTCATAACCAAATGATTTGATTAATAAACCCAAATTTACAAATAAAAACCTTGTAAGTTATCCTAACTATCTGTTTATTAGAAATGTAGTGTTTTAAAAATCAAATTCTTCTTTGGTGTCCAAAGAATCCACAACAGTTGTGTCTTTAACTTTAATGTTCAACAAAGAATGAGCACGGCCAGTAAGTGTAATCGGAGCTGATAAACCTATTGTGTCTTCGGGAACCAATAAGCCGCGACGGAACATTAAGTTTCTCAAGAAAGTCTGTTGTTTGGTTGCATACGCCTTTTGCAAACCTTCCTGATCAAATTGCCACATGAATTTCTTTGGTTTTGGAATTATGTTGGCAAGAAACAAACATTCACGCACATTCAAATCGATTGGTTTTTTTTGGAAGTAAAACTCTGCAGCTTCGCCAATTCCATACACATTTGGACCCCATTCGATAATATTGAAATACACTTCCAGCATGCGTTGTTTACTGGTAATATGATTGTTTTCGATGATATAAACCAAAAGGATTTCTTCCAATTTTCTGGATAAGGTTTTTTCTCTGGTTAAGAAAACATTTTTGACCAATTGCATACTGATTGTACTAGCTCCGCGAGAGAATTTTTTGGTGCGAATGTTTTTTACGATCGATTGTTTGAACGCCTCATTTATAAATCCACGATGAGACATAAATGAAGGATCTTCGGAAGTTAAGACGCACTTTTGCAAATAAGGCGAAATTTGGTCTAATGGAGTATAATAAGGATTGCTTGCACCAACAAAAATAGGACGTTGAGGCACGCCGTTATCAATTGCACGATAAGTGAATTCTCCGTTTAATTTGTTGAGGTCAATATTGCCGTATTTAGTAATTTTTACATTTCGTTTATTGACATTACTATTGAAAATGATAGCATTTGGTTTATTTTTATTATACATAAAATCCAATTTATAGTCAAAATCTCCCGTGGCTTCCATACCTTGAAAATGGGTAAACAAACCATCCGGTAACGAGGTAATGAAGTCCTGAGTCTTCATTTTTGGAGTTCTGATTCTTAATCTATAAATGGTGTCTTCTTCAGTATTATAGGAGATATACGGATGTATTTTGATTTTATTAAAATGAAAAGTAGAACTACTATCAATAGAAATAAAGTCGGAACCTAATAAGAAACGATAGTCAAAACGCGCATTTTTGATGACAACATCTTTGTTAGCAATTCTTTTGTGGTTGATATTCAAATTAGCAATAGAGGAATATCCGTCAAGATGTAATTCGCCATGACTCATATCAATATTTTGGATATTGAACCGAATGGAATCAAAGCTCATTTTTAAATTGTAACGTTCGTCAAAATATGGAACTTTGATCGCGCCTGTATCAATGTTGAAAAAGTGTAAATCTCCTTTTTTATTCCTCGGGTCGGCAATTCCGTTAATTCTCCATCGCTGCGAAAAAGAATTTGTTTTAACCTCAATTGCGGTTTCTAATTTGGTGTCAAACAAAGTCAGCTTTTTGAAATTTACAGTTGCTTTTTTGCCGTTATCATCTATTTTGAACACCAAATTTTCCAGTGTCATATCGGTTGGTACCAAATTGAGTACTTTGGAAATGATGCGATACGCAAATTCAGCATAATCTTTCTTTTCGTTAAGATCTTTTGGTTCGTTTTTGTCTTTCTTTAAAAAAGCAGCGAAGTTTTTAACGTTTCCTTTTTTGGTTAATTGTACATATCCATTTTTTATCTGAAGAGTACCAAGTTGTACATCCCCAATTAGCAATTTCCAAAGATTAACACTGGTTTTGATTCTTTGAATTTTGAAAATAGTATCTAAATTTTTCGGAGCAAGTGTAATGTCATTTAATTCTACCCCCGAAACCCCGTCAAATGAAGCTTTTTTTATCACGAAATCACTATTGTATTCCAACTTCATAGTTGTTGAAACTTTGTCAATAGCTTGATCTAAAAGTTCGTCCCTAAACAAAAGAAAACCAATTAACAGTACAGCAATAACAATTCCTAGAATTTTGGAGGCAAGCAGTACTTTTTGTTTGTTTGTTCTCATGTTTTTTTGAGTTTCTGAGTTTCTAAGTTTTGTTTAAAGATTTAAAAGTTTAATGTTTAAAGATTTAGGTTAGACTGCATTCTCTTCTTGTCTATCATCAGCTTTCTCTCTTATGAATCTGCCTTCTGTTTACCGGCTTATCCAAATAAATGACTTGCAACATCTTCAATTTTAGCAACTAGCTGAATTTTTATTCCAGGGTTTTTCAAGGCGATTTTATTATACTTAGATACAAAAATAGTAGAAAATCCTAATTTTTCTGCCTCTTGAATACGTTGATCAACACGGTTAACAGGTCTTATTTCTCCCGAAAGTCCAACCTCTCCAGCAAAACAAAAGCCTTTTTCGACGGGAATATCTTCGTTGGAAGACAAAATGGCAGCGACAACTGCTAAATCAATAGCCGGATCATCAACAGAGATTCCGCCAGTTATATTCAAGAAAACGTCTTTTGCACCTAAACGAAAACCAGCTCTTTTTTCTAAAACAGCCAAGATCATATTGAGTCTTTTGGCATTATAACCAGTGGTACTTCGTTGAGGTGTTCCGTAAACTGCTGTACTTACCAAGGATTGAATTTCAATCATCAATGGGCGCATGCCTTCAAGTGTTGTTGCAATTGCAGTTCCTGATAATTCTTCGTCTTTGTGCGAAATCAAAATCTCCGAAGGGTTTGAAACTTCTCTTAAACCACTTCCGAGCATTTCATAAATTCCAATTTCGGCGGTCGAACCAAAACGGTTTTTTAATGATCGTAAAATACGATAAACGTGATTTCTATCCCCTTCAAATTGCAAAACAGTATCAACCATATGTTCCAAAATTTTTGGTCCTGCAATTGTTCCGTCTTTGGTAATATGTCCAATTAAAATTACAGGAATATTGGTTTCTTTGGCAAATTTGATTAATTCAGCAGTTGTTTCCCGAATTTGAGAAATACTTCCGGCTGTAGATTCAATATAATCGGTATGTAAAGTCTGAATGGAGTCAATGATAACAATTTCGGGCTGAATAGTTTCAATTTGTTTGAAAATATTTTGGGTTTTAGTTTCGGTCAGAATGTAGCAATTTTCTCCGTTTGGAGTAATTCTCTCCGCGCGCATTTTTATTTGCTTTTGGCTTTCTTCTCCCGAAACATAAAGGGTTCTGTAAGGTAATTTTAAAGAAATTTGCAACAAAAGAGTGCTTTTTCCAATACCTGGTTCTCCACCCAAAAGGATTAAAGAACCAGGAACTATTCCTCCTCCCAAAACTCTGTTTAACTCATTGTCTGTAGTGTCGAGCCGAATTTCTTCGGCGCTGTCAATTTCATTAATTCGCAAAGGTTTTGGTGCTTTACCAATGGATGAAGGTTCACTTTTCCAGGCAACTTTTTCTTGTTTCTGTATAATTTCTTCGGCAATAGTATTCCATTCTTTACAAGAATTGCACTGACCTTGCCATTTGGCATACTGGGCGCCACAATTCTGGCAAAAAAAGGTTGTTTTTACTTTGGCCATTATTATTGTTTTTGTTCTTCGCTAACAGGAGTTTCGGTTGTTTGAGCGTCTGCTGCAGATGTGTCTTGCCCTACTTTACCTTTTATTTTTGGTTTTTTAGCAAAAGTCTTTTTCAATTCTTCAGCTTTAGCAAACATCATATCTTTGGTAAGATCAGCAATTTCCTCTTTATTAAAACCTGACATATAATAACGAACTGCTCTTGGATTGTCTCCTTTTTTTTCAAACATTATAGCCAATTCATAATCACCCAACATACTTTTTGGATAATCTTTATCAGCAAGAATAGCCAATGCGTCCAATTCGTTATAATCTTTGTTCTCTAAAATGGCAGCCTCTATCGCTTTAATGTCATTGATCCTCATTGGTTTTTTAATACCAAATGAATTTTCAATGATGTCATATTTCTTTTTCAAATAATCGACATATCCTTCTTTAAGGGTAACAATTTTGGTGTTGTATTCTGGAATAGAAATAGGTTGTGCAGTACCAAAAATTTGATAAACAGCCGAAGGAATTGAATTTAAAACAACAGAGTAATGCGAAGCATCATCAAAATGTTCGAATTTATAATTTAATTCTGGATTGCTATTTGCTTTTATTTTTGAGTTCAGGCTTTTAATTCTTTCCTGAGTTTTTGGATCATCTCCATTTGAGGATGATAAATAATAAAAAAGAGGTATTTTGGAAGAATTTAATAAATCTGGCAATTCATTTTCCATATTTATAGGCAATTCCGGGCTTAATGATATGTAAGCATTAAACAATGATTTGTCTTTGTATAAAAAGAAATTCAGAAAAGCTGCTGTTGTATCATGCCCTGCAATAATCTTAAAATTGGTAGTTCTGTATTCTTTTTGAACCAATGGAATAAGTTCCAATGAAATAAAATCGAAGAAATCGATGCTTTTCCCATCGGGCATTCCTGTTACTGGATCTACGCCACAATCTATGGCTCTTTGATCGTTTTTGTTTTGTTTTATCCCAACAATAATCACTTCTGGTAAATCATCCCAATAAGAACCATAATTCAAAGTATTAGCAAAAGGGCCGGTTAAATAATCACCATCCAACAATACCAATAATGGATAATGCCTTGTTGGATCTTTTTCGTAAGATGGAGGCAATGAGATGTAAAGGTCTCTTTTTTCATTCAATTTATCAGATGAAAAACTAATTGTTTTAGTTTGTCCTAAACAGCAAAAGGAAAAGGACGCAAATAATACTATTAATAAATGTTTCATATATTTGGGGGATTTGGTTACTTTTAAAAAATAGTATAGCAATATAAACAATTATCTATTGTACCGGTAAAAATAAAAAAAAGAGTAGATTACTATGTTAAAGAGTTGTCTTTTTCATTAGGAAAAACAATCCAAGGCTTGAATGTTTTTGCTTCTTCAAACTCTAATGTAGCGTATGAAATGATGATGATAACATCGTCTTTTTGAACTTTTCTTGCAGCAGGACCGTTTAAAGTAATTATGCCGGAATTTCGTTCTCCAATAATGGCATAGGTATCAAAGCGTTCACCATTATTGATGTTTACAATTGATACTTTTTCGCCTTCTATTATGTTTGCTGCTTCGAGCAATGCTTCATCAATAGTGATACTTCCTATGTAATTTAAGTCAGCTCCGGTAACTTTTACACGGTGAATTTTCGATTTTACAACCTGAATATGCATGGTTTTTAATTTAATGAAATGGTGTCTATTAAACGTACGTTGTCAATAAATACGGCAATAAATGCGCGGTATTTTTTGTTTTTAATTTTTTTATTACAAGTCGAAAGAGTGTCTTCGTCTGCAATTTCAAAATATTCTAAAGTAAATTCTTTGTTTTTATCAAACTCATTTTTAACCCATTGAGTTGTTTTTTGGGCGCTGTTATTTTTAAATTTTTCTTTTGCTTCTTTCAATATTTTATAAATTAAAGAGGCATCTTTTCTTTTCTGCAAAGGTAGGCGTTCATTTCGAGAACTCATAGCTAAGCCGCTGGTTTCTCTCAAAATAGGACAAACCACTATTGTTAATGGTAAATGGTTTTTTGCTACCATTTTTTTAACAATTTGCACTTGCTGGAAATCCTTTTCTCCAAAATAGGCTTTTGTTGGTTCTACAATTTCAAAAAGCAATTTTACAATAGTTCCCACTCCGTCAAAATGTCCTGGCCTAAATTTCCCTTCCATTTTGTTTTCTAATCCATCAAAATCAAACGATTGTGAAATTGTTTTGCCTTCATACATGTCGTCAACTGTTGGAGCAAAAACAATACCATTTGGATTTATGTCAGCAATTTTTTTAATATCGTCATCAAGCGTACGTGGATATTTTTCTAAATCTTCCGGATTGTTAAATTGTGTCGGATTTACAAAAATACTTACAACAGTAATGTCATTTTCCTGAGTAGATTGCGCTATTAAAGATTGGTGTCCTTCGTGCAATGCGCCCATGGTTGGAACAAATCCAATTGAAGATTTTTTAGTCTTTACAGACCTTAAATAATCCTTTAAAGCTGTTTTTGCATTGAAAATTTGCATGACTGTGTAGTTTAAATTAGGTGCAAACTTAATATTTTAGTCCATAACTGCATAAATTTTTGTAATTTTGCATGTTTTTATTGCCAATAATTAATCAATTTATATTATGAAAGATAAGAGGATATTATATGTATCATCTGAAGTTGTACCTTATCTCGCTGAAAATGAGGTTTCATTAATGTCATATGACGTACCAAAAATGATTAATGATCAAGGAGGGCAAATTAGAATTTTTATGCCGAGGTATGGAAATATTAACGAAAGAAGACATCAATTACATGAGGTGATTCGACTTTCTGGAATGAATTTGGTGGTAAATGATTTAGATATGCCTCTTATTATCAAGGTAGCTTCTATTCCTAAAGAAAGAATTCAGGTTTATTTTATTGATAATGAAGAATATTTTAAAAGAAAAGCAACTTTCGCTGATGAAGAAGGGGTAATGTATCCTGACAATGATGAGCGTGCTATCTTTTTTGCCAAAGGAGTTGTTGAAACAGTAAAAAAATTAAATTGGGTTCCGGATATCATCCATGTTCACGGCTGGATGGCTGCCATGTTGCCAGTTTATATGAAGCATTTTTATAAAAACGAGGCTTTGTTTTCTGATACTAAAATTGTGACCTCAGTTTATAGTCAATCTTTTGATGGAACATTAGATCCAGAAATGATTAACAAAGTGCGTTTTGATGGAATTCCTGATGAAGCCATTTCTGAATTGGAAGTTCCAAACTATGAAAACATTATGAAAACTACTATTCGTAATTCGGATGCGGTGATAATTGCTTCAGAAGGTGTGTCTCCAAGTTTAACAAAATTTATAGA
>NZ_DATIDY010000030.1:0-3365 GCF_035456085.1 Flavobacterium sp. | reverse complement strand
ATCCCTGAAATATGGGCAATTTTACAACAAGCAATCATCCGCAGAAAAAATGATGGTAGCGAACAATGGCAAGACGGATACCCAAATCCAGATGTCGTAAAGAAAGATATAGATTTAGGTCACGGTTACGTTTTAACTGATAACAACACCATTATAGGCTACACTGCAATATTAATCAATGACGAACCTGAATACGCAAAAATAATTGGCAAATGGTTGTCTGATGATGACTTTGTTGTATTTCACCGGGTAGCTCTTTCAGAAAATTATTTAGGAAAAGGGCTCGCCAAAAAAATATTTGAATATATTGAGGATTTTGCCCTTAGCAACAACATTTATAGCATCAAAGCGGATACCAATTTTGACAATCTAGCCATGCTGAAAATCTTTGAAAAAGCTGGCTACAAATATTGTGGTAAGGTTTACTTCAGGGGAGGCGAAAGAAAAGCTTTTGAAAAAGTTCTTACTAGATCATAGTAAATACACCTCAACCTTATCACCTTTCTTCAAATCATAATTCCCATCTGGGACATAAACCAATCCATTAGAAACCGAAAAAGAATTCAACATTGATGATGCTTGATGCGTTAAAATTTCTGCTGCTCCATTTTCTATATTCGCTTTCAAAAACTGAGCACGTGTATTTTTGACTTGATAATCATGAGCAATTGGTAATAAAACAGCTTGCTTATAATTAGCTTCGGCACCAGATAGTATATTCAAAGTCGGCAAAACATACACATAAAAGCAAGTCAGACAAGCAGCGGGATTTCCCGGTAACGCAAAAACAATTTTATCATTCAGCTTTCCGACAAACAAAGGTTTTCCCGGTTTTTGATTCACTTTATAGAACAAAGTTTCCACCTGAAGTTCTTTCAAAGCTCTTGCGACAAAGTCATAATCTCCAACCGATATTCCACCTGAAACTATAACCACATCATTTTTCGTTAAAGCCTCATTCAATTTATTTTTAGTATTTTCAAAATCATCATTGACTTCATATAAAGTGACATCTTCATAATATCCATCCATCAATGCCGATTGCAACATAATTCCGTTGCTTTCATAGACTTTACCGTATTCTAACGGTGTTCCAGGTTTTGACAATTCATTGCCTGTAACCACAATTCCAACCTTTGGTTTTTGATAAACATTTACTTTGGTAAAACCAAGTCCTACCAAAAATCCAATTGCTGCTGCGTTCAACTCTGCGCCTTTTTCGAGTGCCAAATCTCCTGCCGAAATTTGTTCACCAATTGGTCTGACATTTGTTTCGGCTTCCACTAATTCGTCCAAAATCAATTCAGATCCATTCGCTTTAACCAATTCAATTTGAATAACCGCTTGCGCTGAATCAGGCACTGCAGCTCCGGTAAAAATCTTTACCGCCTGACCTGGAAGTAATTTTACAATATGTGAATCTCCAGCTTTTACTTCGCCAATAATTTCATAAGTCAACCCATCATGCAAACACAACGCATAACCATCCATTGCCGACTGTCGAAAAGGAGGCATGTTTATTGGAGAATATAATAATTGTGACAAAATATGTTTTCTTGCTTTATACAGAGAAGATTCAACTTCTGGCATAACAGTTAAATTATTTTGTAATATCGAAAAGGCTTCTTGTACGGAAATCATAAGTCGTGATTATATTGATTCTCAAAAATACGATTCGCAAATGATTTTAAGGTAATCTTCTAAATAAAAAACCTTCCTTTTTACAGCAATTTACTTCGATCAAAAAAACTTTTCCCTTTATCATTTTTTCCATAAATTAACGTTAAAACATTAAACCTTTGATAATTACAATCATCTTACATCTATAACCTTAAAAATAAAAAATATGAAATCATTAATTATTGCCTTCGCCTTAGGAATTGGAGTATGCGGATTTGCACAGGAAACTACTCCCAAACCCACAAGATCTGACATCGCAAAAATGACACCTGAACAACGTCAGGAAAAACATTTAGCCCATCTCACTAAAGAATTAAACCTAGATGCCAAACAAAAAGAAGCTGTTGGTAAAATTTTAGCAGAGAAAAAAGACAAATTTCAAAGCTTGAATTCACAAAAACATACACGTAGACAAGGTGGTCAACCATTAACCATAGAAGAAAAAGAGGCCTTAAAAAAGAAAATGACAGCAGAAAAAGAAGACACAGAAAAACAAATGAAAGCCATTTTATCTGCTGATCAATATAAAAAATGGGAAACTTTAAGAGAAGAGAATGTAGAAAAACTCAAAGAAAGAACTCCAAAATCCACAAGATCTAACATCGAAAAACCAACGCCTGAACAACGCCAGGAGAAATATTTGGCTCATTTAACTAAAGAATTGAACCTTGATGCTAAACAAAAAGAAGCAGTCGGTAAAATTCTAGCTGAGAAAAGTGACAAAGCCCAAAACTTAAAATCCCAAAAAGCAGAGAGAAATGAAAATACCCAAAAATTGACTCCTGCCGAAAAAGAAGCTCTTAAAGCAAAATTAAAAGCTGAAAAAGCGGATACTGAAGCACGAATGAAAGCTATCTTAACTGCTGATCAATACACCAAATGGCAAACTATCAGAGAAGATAATAAAGAAAAACTAATTGAAAAAAGAAGAGAAAAAAGAGGGATATAAAAGTTAAACACGAATTCCACTAATTTACACGAATTGATTTGTATAAATTAGTGGAATTCATGTTTTTAATCCTGCAAGGTTTTTTTCAAACCTTGTAGGTATTGGTTTTGAAGACTTTTCATCATACCTACAAGGTTTGAAAAAACCTTGCAGGAATATCAATAGTTAAATATTAGAACGTTTTGGATACTTTATCAATCGCTTGAATAGTAAAATCTAAATCTTCATAAGTCAAAGCATCGGTTATAAACCAAGTTTCGTAAGCAGATGGCGCGATATAAACTCCTTCTGCAACTAATCCGTGAAAGAATTTTTTGAACGTTTCATTATCACCTCTGCCCGCAGTTTGAAAATCAGTTACCGGATTGGCGTCAAAATGAACCGAAATCATCGAACCCACTCTATTGATGGTAAACTCAACATTATTTGCTTTTAGAACTCTCTCGATTCCTGCGCCCAAATAAGCTGTTTTCTCTTCCAATCTTTTAAAAATAGCACGATCGTTATCCAAAGCTTGTAACATCGCCAAACCAGCAGCCATTGCCAATGGGTTTCCAGACAAAGTTCCCGCCTGATACACCGGTCCAAGAGGCGCTAAATAATTCATGATTTCTTCACGAGCCGCAAAAGCTCCAACTGGTAATCCTCCACCAATCACTTTTCCGACACATACGATATCGGCATTGATATTTAAAAGCTCCTGAGCACCTCCTCTAGCTAATCTGAAGCCTGTCAT
>NZ_DATIDY010000029.1:0-26176 GCF_035456085.1 Flavobacterium sp. | reverse complement strand
GGTAGAACAACATTACAAAACACATCATACAGTTGCAGATTATGCTGAAATGTTATTTTTAACTCCAAAAAACCTCAGCAAAAAAATAAGTCTGGTGAGCAAAGAAACTCCAAACGATATTATAAAAAACCGAATTATCTTAGAAAGCAAACGTCTGTTGGCTCATACAGCACTTTCGGTAAAAGAAATAGCCTACAGTTTAAATTATGACGACGATGCTTATTTTGTTCGCTTCTTTACAAAAAACACGGGAATTTCTCCTTTATCTTTTAGAAAGCAGTTTTAACAAAAACTCCCTTCAACACCTTCTCTTTAATAAAATGTAGTTTCCATTTTTGCCCTTTGGACTATCTATTTCTCTGAAATGTTTTTGGTTTCATTCCAATGTGCTGTTCAAATGCTTTTGCAAAATGACTTAAATTCGAAAATCCTAAACTATAACCTACTTCCGAAACTGTCATTTTATTTTCTTTTAAAAGTCGGGCCGCTTCTTTCATTCTAAACTTTTGGTAATAATTGAAAAAACTATTACCAAAAATCTGCTTAAATAATCGCTTAAATTTGGACTCACTCATTCCAGTCAATTCAGCTAAATCTTTAATGACTGGAGGTGTGTGAATTTCGGCCAAAACACGATCTCTGACTTGATAAATTTTTTGCACATCCATTTCATTTAATGCCTGAACCGTTGCGTTTTCTCTTTTGAAAAGTTCTTTTAATGTTAAGCATATTAATTCTTCAGCTTTAATTTTAAAGAAAAAATCACTTAAATAATCCGGAATATCAGATTCTATAATTTCCAAAGCAACTTCCTGAATTTTGGGCAAAACAATTTCCTCAAATAGAATTGGATGTTCATTATTAATTAAAGTATTGAAAACTTCATTTTCCTCATTTTGCCCTAAATATTGTTTTAACTGAAGCGAATCAATCCCAATAAAAATTGACCGAAATTTAGTTTTACCTGGGTACAAAGTTTCGGTACTTAACTTTCCTTTAAAAATTTGAATGGAAGGCAAATCAACTGTAGATACTTTGTTACTGGAATCTGTGTCGGGGAATATGTTATTAAAAGAAAATAAAACCTTCTTTAGCGAACTTTGATTTCCAAATCTTTTTGCAAATAAGCTATCATTAAATTCATAATTACTAATGAACATCTCGATAGTGTTATGTAAACGAAAACCTCTCAAATAACCTTTCCCTTTGCTCTCAGGTATTTTGAGTATTCCATTTTGCAACTCGCCCCCAATTAATTCGGCAAAAGCTGATAAAAATCCTGATGTTTCTTTTACGGTTAACTCTAGCATAATTTTGACCTTTTACGGTTATTTATAGGTTAAAATTAGCTATTTAAGCTCATTATATCAAATTAATTTTGCTTTTATAAATTTAAAAAATCAAAAACTATGAAAGCAACACAAATTAAAGCCATAATTAATGCCAATGTATTTGATGGTGAAAAAGTATTAGGAAAAAAAGTCATTGTATTTAAAGATGGAGTTATAACTTCTATTTGCGATCAACTGCCTGATGAAGTGGATGAAATAATTAATGGAAAAGGTGCTACTCTATTACCAGGTTTAATAGACGCCCATGTTCATACATCGGTAGAATTTTTGCGAAATGCATTGGAGTTTGGAATAACAACCGAATTGGAAATGATGGGTGGATTTACCCAAAAAGGTCGCGACAACCAACTAAAAGGAATCGAAGATATTGCCGATGTTCGTTCTGCTGGCATGGGTTTAACTGCTCCCGGAGGACACCCGGACGAATTGATTCCAAAAGGCGAAGGAATTCCTGATTTTGTTTTGAAAGAAATGGAAAAGATGACCGAAGAAGAAAAAGCAGCATTTATTGCAGCACATGAAGCCCAAAGAACGGAAGAAGAAACTGGTCCAGATGTTACAACTATCGAAGGAGCAATTGCTTTTGTACATCGTCAAATAAACAATGGAGCCGATTATTTCAAAATAATGATTGAAGATGGAGCAGTTATGAATGCGCCCGGTTTACCGATGATAAAACCTGAAGTTTTGAAAGCGGCTGTAGATGAAGCTCATAAACTTGGTAAAATAGCTATCGCTCATATATTAACTGCAGATGCGGCGAAAACAGCTATAGAAGTTGGTGTAGATGGTTTGGCTCATTTATTTATAGACAGACCTGACTGGACGCCAGAACTTATTAAATCTATAGCTGACAAAGGGATTTTTGTAACGCCTTGTTTGGTGTTGAACTCCTCTATTATTGGAAAATCAGCTTGTCATGTGGCACATGATGAGCGTGTAGAACATAAATTAAACGAAGATTGGAAAATGACAATGTGTTCTTGTTTTAACACTTTTCCCTCAGGCAAAATGGAAGACAATTTTAACAATGTAAAAGATTTGTACGATGCAGGTGTAGATATTCTCGCTGGAACAGATGTATCGGTTCCTGTTCCTCATTTAGGAGGTTTGGCACATGGTGTAAGTGTTCATCATGAAATGCAATTATTAGTCGAAGCGGGATTAACACCGATTGATGCCCTAAAATCAGCAACGTCAATAACTGCAAGAAGATTCAGCCTAGCAGACAGAGGACATATTAAAGAAGGAATGAGAGCGGATTTAATTCTAGTAAATGGCGATCCAACAAAAAACATTTCTGATTCTTTATCAATTGTCAATGTCTGGAAAGAAGGCGTTTCATATCATAAATCGTGCAAAGTATCATAAACCATAAATCCTTTTAGTATTTTAAGAACTATAATACTTTAAAAAGCAACCACATAGACATAGAGATTTTCCTTAAAAGACTATAGAAAGATAGAGCTTTCCATATAGTCATATCATTTATTTTATTCAAAAGGAAAAAAGTACAATTCAATGGGAAAAGCGTCCATTGATGCCCTTTGGTAATTACTGCAACTTTGTAATATCAAAAACAAACAAACAAAGAAACAAACTGAAAGTGAGAACAAAAATTGGTTTCACCTAAAAATACAACAAATCATCAAAAGGGAAAAAAGTACAATTCAAAGAGAAAACCATCCATTGTAATGCTTTCCAAATTAGAACAACTTTGCAATATCAAATTAATTAAACATTTAAAAAATAAATAATAACATTTAAAAAAATAAAATCATGAACAAGTTTACAGTAAAAGACGGAACAGAAATTTATTTCAAAGATTTAGGAGCAGGACAACCAATTTTCTTCCACCACGGGTGGCCATTATCATCAGATGATTGGGATGCACAAATGATGTTTTTCTTAAATCAAGGATACAGAGTAATTGCTCACGACAGACGCGGACACGGAAGATCTACTCAAACATTCACTGGAAATGATATGGACACTTACGCAGCAGATGTGGCTGAATTAACAGCATTCTTAGACTTAAAAGATGCCATTCACGTAGGACATTCAACTGGTGGTGGAGAAGCTTTACGCTACGCTGCACAATACGGAAAAGGCCGTGTATCCAAAGTGGTTTTAATTAGTGCCATTACTCCATACATGATCGCTGACGAAAGAAATCCAAACGGTGTTCCATTGTCAGTTTTCGATGAAATCCGACACAATACTTTACACAACAGACAGCAATTTTATCACGATATCACAGTTCCTTTTTACGGTTACAACCGCGAAGGAGCAGATATAAAAAAAGGAATTCAGGACAATTGGTGGAGACAAGGAATGATGGGTGGAATCAAAGCGCATTATGACTGTATCAAAGTTTTTTCTGAAACTGATTTCACTGAAGACCTTAAAAGTATTGAAGTTCCGGTATTAGTGCTTCACGGTGATGACGACCAAATCGTTCCTTACGAAACTACAGCAGTAAAAGCTAATGAACTTTTGAAAAACGGAAAATTGATCATTTATCCCGGCTTCTCTCACGGTATGCCTACTACTGAAGCTGATACAATTAATAAAGACATTTTAGAATTCATCAAATCATAAATTCAACAAAGGGAAAAAGTACCATTCAAAGAGAAAAGAGTCCATTGATACTCTTTCTAATTTGAAACAACTTTGTAACATCAAAATAAAACAAATAAAAAATTATAAAAATTTAAAATCATGAAAAATTTATTATTAGCAATCGGATTATTTACTGCATTTTTAACTAATGAAGCAGTAGCACAAACAAAAAGAACACCTGCATCTTACGGAAGAGAAGAATATATTGAAGTTGAAAAAAATGTGAAACTTCACGTAACCGACCTTGGAGAAGGACAACCAATAGTTTTAATCCACGGTTGGCCTTTGAGCGACGCGATGTATGAATACCAATATTCATATTTTGTTCAAAAAGGATATAGAGTAATTGGAATTACTTTGAGAGGTTTTGGACTATCTGACAAACCAGGCGGAAAATACAACTACGATGTTTTTGCAGATGATATCAAAGTTGTCCTTGACAAACTAAATATTCAAAATGCTACTTTAGGAGGTTTTTCAATGGGAGGTGCAACTGTGATTCACTATGTTGCCAAATACAATGCAGCACACGTTTCAAAATTGGCTTTATTCGGAGCAGCTGGACCACTTTGGACAAAAAGAGCAGATTTCAACTATGGTAACTGGACTAAAGAAGATGTTGATGGTTTGATCGCTTTGAACAACACTAACAGACCACAACTATTGGAAAACTTTGGACAAATATTCCCAGCTAATGCTACTAGTGTTTCTCCTGGTTACGGCGCCTGGTTAGGGACAATTCAAGCACAAGCTTCTCCTTATGCAATGGCTGAAGGTTTAAAAACATTAAGAGATTCTGACTTACGTGGTGATTTGAAAAAGATACAAATACCAACTCTTATACTTCACGGAAAACTAGATAAAATCTGTTCTTACGAGTTAGCTGAGCAAATGCATGCTGGAATTAAAAACTCGACTTTAGTTCCTCTAGAAAAAAGCGGTCACGCATTATTCATCGAAGAATTAGAAAAATTCAACTCTGAGTTATTGAATTTTATCAAAAAGTAATTAAAAAAAATGAAAAGGCTAATCAACAAAGGTTAGTCTTTTTTTTATCCAATAGATTATGAAAAAAATCGCTTTTATACTGTCGGTACTTTTAGTTTCCTGTAGTAGTCCGAAAAAAATAGTAAGAGTCAATCATTCCAATTTACCAACACCAATTGGTCCTTACAGTCATTCTGTTCGTTATGATAATTTAATTTTTGTCTCAGGGCAAATAGGTGTTGATCCAAAGACAAATATTTTAAAGGAAAGTATTGAGGAGCAAACTATTCAGATTTTTGAAAACTTAAAAGTCATTCTTAAAGACAATCATTCCGATTTGAATCATATTGTAAAAACAACCATTTTTATAACCAATATAAAACAGTATGATGTTGTTAATAAACTTTATGGACAATACTTTGAAAATAATTATCCTGCAAGAACCACAATTCAAATAGTTGCTTTACCAAAAAACGCTGCAATAGAAATTGAATTTGTAGCTGTTAAAAGCCAAAACTGACACATAAAACGATTTATATTTTTCTAAAAAAATTAAACATTAAAACTTTTAAAATGAAAACTAAAAAAAATTTATTTACAGCTATTGTTACCATTGTATTGATAGGAACATACACAATTTCAGCTTGTGCACAAACTAAGAATGGCATCGGTCGCATTGAGCTACAACGCCATGATATCAGTACTCTAGGCAGAGAAATGGTTCAGGCACATATTGATTTTGAACCGGGAACGGCGTTCGGGAATCACAATCATCCCGGTGAAGAAATTATTTATGTCCTTGAAGGCGAATTAGAATATATTGTAGAAGGAAAATCTCCTGTGGTACTCAAAAAAGGAGAAGTTTTATTTATACCAGCCGGGACAATACATTCAGCCAAAAATGTTGGTAATTCTAAAGCCAGCGAACTAGCGACTTACATCGTTGAAAAAGGAAAACCTCTTGTTCAGTTAATAAAATGATGTTTTCAACTTACGTAATAAAAAAACGTCCCGATTGGGACGCTTTTATTTATAGTCCTAATGCCTTAATAAAATGGCATATCTATAAAAAGGCAAATTGCAATTAACTTTTTCATAGTTTCAATCCAACCAAGTCACCCGTATCCTTAGAAATCACCCATAAATTGGTTCCATCTAAAAGAACCTGATGTGGCTTCCAAGAATTTAAATTATAGGTTCTGACAATTATATTTTTTCCGACATCATAAACCACAAGAGTGTTCTCAAAGAAAAACCAAATTCTATTTCCCTCTATTTTAAGAATTTCACGATAGTCATTTATTTTTGTTTCTGGTAATTTTAAAATATTGCTAATGTAGATTTCGTTGGTGATTTTATTCTGGTTATTTATAATTTTAATCTTGTCATTTTCCAAAATGACGGTCATCTCATTGCCATAATAGTATTTTGTATTTCCAGTGGATACATTTTTTACAGCTACACCTTTGTTGTATTGATTTAATATATCATAATGAATATTACAATAATTTTCTTCAAGAGGCGGCTCGAAACTTTTAGAATAACACAGAGTATCTTTATCTAATACATTGCCCTCATAATCGAGTTCAAACCAATAATTATCATCAAAATTGGCTACAATTTTATCCTTAAAAAAATAGGGCTGAAGAGCTACTCCATTACCAATATATTTTTGCCATACCCTAGAACTATTCTTCAAATCATAGGCCAAAATAGCACCACCCATTCGTGGCGAAACTGCAGCACAATACATAATAGTGTCTTTAATAAAGGGTTGAGTCGAAACTTCATTTACTCTTATTATTCTAACCAGTTCGCCTGTTTTGGTATTTAATTGCTCCCACGTACCCACACCAGTTCCGAAAAAAACGTTATTTCGATACGGTTTTGGAGCATTATCTAATTTGGCGCCAGAATAATAGGCCCAATTTAAAATTCCTGTTTTTTTATCGTGAGCATAAATGTACTTATCATTCGCATTGAAATAGACTTGGTTACTATCGATGCTAATAGAGGAATAGAAATCTGTTAAATCATCTCCAGACAAAAGTAATTTTGATTTGAAAAATTCTGTTTGTGCAAAAGAGGCAATGCTGAACAAAAAAAGAAAAAGGGCAGTTTTTATTCTCATTCTAAATGGTGGTATTTTTTTGTAAATATAAAATAATAACCGCCAATCCAATCTTTAAGTTAAAAAATTACAAACAAAAAACGCATTCAAATTAATGGATGCGTTTTTTCCTTTTTTGTATTTTGGCCAATGCCTATAAAACCTATTATTTTAAACTTGCAGAAAGATATTCTCTGTTCATACGAGCGATATTCTCTAAAGAAATTCCTTTTGGACATTCTACTTCGCAAGCACCAGTATTAGTACAGTTACCAAAACCTTCTTCGTCCATTTGACGAACCATGTTCAAAACACGGGCTGTAGCTTCTACTCTTCCTTGTGGCAATAATGCATATTGAGAAACTTTTGCTCCAACAAATAACATTGCTGAACCGTTTTTACATGTAGCTACACAAGCACCACAACCGATACAAGCTGCGGCTTCAAAAGCTTTGTCAGCATCATCTTTAGGAACTGGAGTTGCATTTGCATCGATAGTGTTTCCAGAAGTGTTTACTGAAACGAAACCTCCAGCTTGTTGAATTCTGTCAAAAGAAGTTCTGTCAACAATTAAATCTTTAATTACCGGGAAAGCTACCGAACGCCAAGGCTCGATCACAATAGTATCTCCGTCATTAAACATTCTCATGTGCAATTGACAAGTAGTAATTCCGGTATCTGGTCCGTGTGCACGTCCGTTGATATACAAAGAACACATTCCGCAAATTCCTTCGCGACAATCGTGGTCAAATGCCACTGGTTCTTTTCTTTCGCTTACTAATTGCTCATTTAATTGATCTAACATTTCCAAAAACGAACTTGCCGTAGAAACATCATTTAATTTATATGATTCCATTTTTCCTTTCTCTTTGGAGTTCTTTTGACGCCAAATCTGAAGGGTTATATTGATATTTTTTGCTGCGCTCATAATTTTTATTTTTAGCCAAAAGCCATTAGGCAGAAGGCATTAGTAACTATTGTTTACTCAATTCTAATTTATTTAAAAAGGAATTAATCATCTTACTTTCTTCGACAATCTGATTTGTTAATTCTAAAAATAATTCTTCATTATTAATAAAATCTAATTTTTTTGCCACTAATAATTGTGTTTCTAATTCACACAAAGAACCTCGAGCTATTTTGATAAATTGAATATAACTTTGAGCTGACTGTCTACCATATCCTTCTGCTATGTTAGAAGGAATTGATACCGAGCTTCTTTTTATCTGACTTGATAAAGCGTATAATTCATCTTTGGGAAAGCTATAAACTAATTTATAAGTCATACAAACAATTTCAATTCCTTTCTGCCAAATCAATAAATCTTTATACGATTTTATCTCACTCATAACTATTGCCTTTTGGCTAATGCCTTATTACTTATAGTTTCTAGCTGCGATTTTAATAAACTCGTATTTCAATTCTTCCTTGTGAAGTTCGGATTTTGTAATATCGTATCCTTTGTTTTCCCAAGCTCCTACAAACGAGAAGTTTTCATCATCACGAAGTGTTTCACCTTCAGAATCCTGATACTCTTCACGGAAGTGACCTCCACAAGATTCTTTACGTTGCAAAGCATCCATAGCCATCAATTGTCCTAATTCGATGAAATCAGCAACACGAAGTGCTTTTTCTAATTCAGGATTCAATTCATCTGCACTACCTGGAACATAAACTTCTTTGTGGAATTCTTCTTTCAAAGCAGCAATTTCTTGGATAGCTTCTGTTAACCCTTTTTCATTACGAGCCATCCCTACTTTATTCCACATAATATGGCCTAAACGTTTGTGGAAATGGTCCACAGTTTTAGTTCCATTATTAGATAAGAATTTGTTGATTTGCTCTTTAACACTATTTTCAGCAGCTACGAATTCAGGTAAATCTGTAGAAATCTTTCCAGTACGAATATCACTTGATAAATAGTCAGAAACAGTATAAGGCAATACGAAATATCCATCAGCCAAACCTTGCATTAAAGCCGAAGCTCCTAAACGGTTAGCTCCGTGATCTGAGAAGTTAGCCTCACCTGCAACAAAACAACCAGGAATTGTAGATTGTAAGTTATAATCAACCCAAACACCACCCATTGTATAGTGAACCGCTGGGTAAATTTTCATTGGAGTTTCATAAGGATTCTCATCAGTGATTTTTTGGTACATAGTAAACAAGTTACCATATTTTTCCTCTAACCATTTTTTTCCTAAAGAAGTAATTTCTTCTTGAGTAGGATTGTGATTTCCTTTAGCGTAAGCAGTTTGTTTTCCTTTAGTTTGAATTTCTGTTGAGAAATCCAAATACACTCCTTCATTAGTATCATTAGCCTCAATTCCGCGACCTTCGTCACAAACTTCTTTACCAGCTCTTGACGCAACGTCACGAGGAACTAAGTTTCCAAATGCAGGATATTTTCTTTCTAAATAGTAATCTCTATCTTCTTCAGCGATTTGTGTTGGTTTCAATCTACCTGCACGGATTGCTTCAGCATCTTCTTTTTTCTTTGGAACCCAAATACGTCCTGAGTTTCTTAACGACTCAGACATCAAAGTCAATTTAGATTGATTTGTTCCGTGAACCGGAATACAAGTTGGGTGAATTTGTACATAACAAGGATTTGCGAACAAAGCGCCTTGTTTGTGGATTTTCCAACCCGCCGTTACATTCGATCCCATTGCATTTGTTGAAAGGAAATAAACGTTTCCGTAACCTCCAGTTGCAATAATCACAGCGTGAGCAGAATGTCTTTCTAATTCTCCAGTAACTAAGTTACGAGCAATGATTCCACGAGCTTTTCCGTCCACTTTTACCAATTCTAACATTTCGTGACGGTTGTACATATCGATACGACCTAAACCAATCTGTCTTGATAAAGCAGAGTAAGCTCCTAATAATAATTGTTGTCCAGTTTGTCCTGCTGCGTAAAAAGTACGTTGGACTTGTGTACCACCAAATGAGCGGTTATCTAACAATCCACCGTAATCACGGGCAAAAGGCACACCTTGAGCCACACATTGGTCAATGATGTTTCCAGAAACTTCAGCTAAACGGTGAACGTTTGCTTCACGAGCTCTATAATCTCCTCCTTTAATTGTATCATAAAATAAACGGAAAGTACTGTCTCCATCATTTTGATAATTTTTTGCAGCATTGATCCCTCCTTGTGCAGCAATTGAGTGCGCACGACGTGGAGAATCTTGGTAACAAAAAGCTTTTACGTTATAACCCATTTCGGCAAAAGATGCAGCAGCTGAAGCACCAGCTAATCCTGTACCTACTACTATAATATCTATTTTTGGTCGGTTGTTTGGAGCAACCAACTTTAAGTGATCTTTGTAATCAGTCCATTTTTGTGAAATGTGACCTTCTGGTATTTTAGAATCTAGTTTCATATGTAGATTTTTATTGTTTTTTTATTGGTCATATGTAATTCGCATATCGTCAATGGTTTTTAATGAACCAAATACGAATGCTCATTTCATTATATAGATTGATATTAATTATTAAAATGATGAAAAAGTGCAATGAAAATAAATCCAAAAGGAACTATGATTGCAAATGCATAACAGATTTTATGCAAAGATTTTCCAATTTTATTGTCAAACCCGATTGATTGCAATGAAGAAGTGAAACCATGCCAAAGGTGTAAAGCCAATAACACGAAAGCTATACAATACAACCCAGTACGAACTGGACTTTCAAATTTTTCTACCAATTCATGATAGTATCTTGTTTCATCAATTGAATTTACTGCTACATATTTATAAATCATTTCGTGAACCCAAAAGTCATAAAAATGTAATCCTAAAAATGCTAATACAACTAAACCAGAAATAATCATATTTCTAGAGGCCCAAGAAGCGTTTGCAGCACCGTCGTATTTTACATACGCAACAGGTCTAGCCTTTCTATTTTTTAATTCTAAAACGAATCCCATAACAAAATGGAAAACTACTCCAGCAACCAAAAGAGGCTGCATTATAAATTGGATTAAAGGATTATAACCCATAAAATGTGACATCGCATTAAATGAATTCTCGCTAAAAACAGAAACGAAATTAATAAAGAAGTGGAGCGATAGAAACATAATCAAAAAAAGTCCTGAAAGCGCCATAGCCACCTTTTTAGCTATAGACGACTTCAACATTGAAGATTTTGCCATAATGATATAAATATTTATTTTTTTAAAAAGTCGAACAAAATTAGGTTAATTAGAAAAGAATTACAACGATTTAGTCATTTTTACTTCACTATTTATAATCATTTTAAAGTACGTAAAAAATACTTAGAAAATACTTATAAAACTACGTAATTTTAAGTGTTTTCATCATATTTTGTAATCGATTACATTGTTATGTGTTAACTATTAGCTACTTATATAAAATTATAATCTTTAAAAAAATAAATTTTGACAGTCTTACTATATTCCATTGTCTAATATTTAAAAAACTAATAATTTTACAATCCAAAAGATGATTTACACATTATTCTTTAAAAAAATAAAAAAAATTTGTTTTATAGCGACAAAAAATTGTAATTAGCCGAAAGCAATTTTAACTTTACACCCTTAAATTATATTCATGAAAACTGGAATTGACGCTATTGCATTTGATGTTGCCAAAATACACTTACCAATAAAAACATTAGCGATAGCTAGAAACATAGAACCCGAAAAACTTGAAAAAGGACTCGGATTATTGAAAATGACTTTGCCAGATACTCATCAGGATGCTGTGGTTTTCGGCGCAAATGCATTGACCAAATTAATCATCGACAACCAAATAAACCTTAACGAAATTAGTCGTATATATGTTGGAACCGAAAGCGGTATCGATAGTTCTAAGCCAATTGCTTCCTATTTGATTGACTTAATGGAGCAAAAATTTGGCGAAGATTCATTGTCAGAATGTGATGTTGTTGATTTCACTTTTGCCTGTATAGGTGGTGTTGATGCTTTGCAAAATTGCATTGATTTTGTAAAACTAAATCCGACCAAAAAAGCAATTGTAGTGACTACAGATTTTGCTAAATACGATTTAAATTCTACTGGTGAATATACACAAGGCGCTGGAGCTTTGGCTATGCTCATTACTTCAAACCCTAAGATTATTGCTTTTGATGAAAATTGGGCAACTAGTACAAAAGGTGTCTTTGATTTCTTTAAACCTTACAGAAGTCTTTCAAAACAAGCGATTACTCAAAATGCAAATAACGATCCTTGGTTTGATAATTTAGAAGCTGAAATCGAAATTCATAAAGACCAGCCCGTTTTTGATGGACAGTATTCGAATCAATGTTATATGGATCGTACTCGTAATGCTTACTTTTCATTCAAAAAATTAAAAAACACATCTGATTCAGTTTATACTACTTGGAAAAGCATCATTATGCACTTGCCTTATTCTTTTCAAGGAAGAAGAATGTTGTCTGAAATCTATACTTTAGATGCCAAAACACCAATTCTTACTGGTAATGAAGATGCTTCTGAATATCAAAATAAATTGAAAGAAATCAGCAAATCTGACGAGTACAAAACATTTGTTGCCGAAAAATTACAACCTGCCGAAATAGCTTCTTCATTAATTGGAAACCTTTATACTGGCTCCATTTTCATGGGATTATTATCTACTTTGGCTCATTTTTATGATACTAAAAATGAAATTTCTGGAACAAAATTTGGGTTTTTAGCATACGGGAGTGGTTCTAAATCCAAAGTTTTTGAAGGAACTATCCAACCAGAATGGGAATCAGCTTTGACTAATATTGCTCTTTTTGAAACATTAGATAGAAGTATTGAAATTGATTTTGAAACTTATGAAAAACTGCATAAAAAAGAACAAAAACAAAGTATTCGAAAACCACAAAACGAATGGATTTTGGACAAAATTGAATCTGACATTCCCAATTTAATTGGTGCTCGTTATTACAAATGGATTGATTAATTCATCTTAGAAAAACTTATTTGAACAGTTGTGAAATTAAATTTTACAACTGTTTTTTTATGACACCAATAAAAACAATCATTTTCTGAATTAGTGTCAAACGTACATTTTTGAAAGCTAATTGTTTTTCTTTAAAAAATTAATTTTATTCTTAAAAAATCCTATAAAAAGTCATATTTCATTTTAAAAGTCACTATTTTTGATAATTCAACATCAAAAAACAGATTTAAAATGAAATACCATCAGATTGATCGCACTCTTTTTATTAAAAATCGCGAAAAATTCACGGCTCAAATGAAGCCAAATAGTGTAGCCGTTTTCAATTCAAACGATATTTACCCAATTTCTGCAGATAGTACTATGCCATTTGCACAACACCGTGATATTTTCTACCTATCAGGAGTTGATCAAGAAGAAAGCATCTTATTACTCTTTCCTGATGCACCATATGAAAACCAAAGAGAAATATTATTCTTAAAAGAAACTAGTGAGCATATCGCTATTTGGGAAGGTGAAAAATTAACCAAAGAACGGGCTTTTGAAGTTTCGGGAATTAAAACTGTTTATTGGCTGCAAGATTTTCATAAGATCTTAAATGAAATAATGACTTATGCCGATACAATGTACATCAATACCAATGAACATTATCGTGCATCTGTTGAAACTGAAACACGCGAAGCTCGTTTTGTAAAATGGTGGAAAGAAAATTATCCTGCACATCAGGTTGCCAAAAGCAATCCAATTTTACAACGCCTTCGTTCTGTAAAAGAAAGTGAAGAAATTGATTTGATTCAAACTGCTTGTAATATTACTGAGAAAGGTTTCCGTAGATTACTTTCATTTGTAAAACCAAATGTAACTGAATATGAAATCGAAGCCGAATTAATTCATGAATTCATTCGTAATCGTTCCAAAGGTTTTGCTTACACTCCAATTATTGCCTCGGGAAATAATGCTAATGTGTTGCATTATATTGAAAACAACCAACAATGTAAAGCTGGAGATTTGATTTTACTAGATGTTGCTGCTGAATATGCCAATTATTCAAGCGATATGTCACGTACAATTCCAGTTTCTGGACGATATAACGATAGACAAAAAGCCGTTTACAATGCTGTTTTACGTGTAAAAAATGAAGCAACCAAAATGCTTACCCCAGGAACTCTTTGGAAACAATACCATGTTGAAGTTGGTAAAATCATGACTTCTGAATTGCTTGGTTTAGGCTTAATCGACAAAGCTGATGTTCAAAACGAAAATCCTGATTGGCCAGCTTACAAAAAATATTTCATGCACGGAACTTCACACCACATGGGATTGGACACGCACGATTATGGATTATTGCATGAACCGATGAAAGCCAATATGGTTTTTACAGTTGAGCCAGGAATTTATATCCCAGCCGAAGGTTTCGGAATCCGATTAGAAGATAATGTTGTGATTCAGGAAAAAGGAGAACCTTTCAATTTAATGCGTAACATTCCGATCGAAGTAGATGAAATCGAAAGCTTGATGAACTCTTAAAATAACAAAGCCCTTAATAATCACAAATTATCAAGGGCTTTTTTAATTGCATTCTTTGAATTTTATTCTCCGATTTTTGCTATTTGCACATCCAATACAAATTTTCCTGTAGCTTCATTTTCGTTGATTAATTCAAATAATTCTAGCGCTCTACGAGCATTTTTCTCTTCTTCTCTTTGTTCTGCAACATACCACATAATAAAATCCTCTGTAGCATAATCATTTTCTGCTCTACATTTTGCAACTATTCTATTTATTGCTTTTGTTACACTGATTTCATTTTGCAAAGCAATTTCGAATACTTCTTTAAAAGAAGCAAATTCTTGCTGCACTTCGCCAACAGTAGGAGTAATTGCAATTCCTCCCATATCTGTAATGTATTTGAACACTTTTAAAAAATGTTGACGTTCTTCTTCCGCTTGTTTGTACAAGTATCCTGCCGTATTAACAAACCCATTTCTTTCTAACCAAGCCGCCATTGCTAAATATTTATTAGAAGCTTCGCTCTCAATTTTAGCTTGTAAGTTTAGGATTTGTTCAATTCCTTCTGATAACGAAGTATTGGTTCTTAGTAAATCTTTCATGAGCTTAAAGTTTTATACTATAAAATTACAGAAATAAAACACTGAAAAACAAGTACTTTACGAATTTGTATTCATTCTAAGTAAAATTAAGCGTGATTTACAGCCAACACATCGCAAAGTAATGAATGCAAATTCAACGTGAATTTTGTACCATTTAATAATTCACGAAGTTGGACTATTTCGCAAATATTAAGCATTCTGGAGAAATTTCGTTTAGTAGCTTCAATCAATTGCGCATCTGATTGATCCGATAAATCATAAAGCATATCAAAAATATTAACGCTATTTACTTTCCTTTGAAAAATCAAAAAATCTTGAATTTTATAAGATGAAGTTGTACCTAAAAAATCAATAATAATTCTATTTGTTACATCACATTGATAACTGTAGCCTTTTTCAGTTTCAAATAAAATTTCGCTTGTCAAATTGCTAATATCCATATTGTAAATTAAATAACGGTACAAATTTAAAAAATAAAATGAATTTGCGCTAATTAAGACTGAATTAAAATAATATATACTTTTTTATGTTTTATACTTTAAAATGGACCTTTCTAAATTATTTCAATGAAAGAATTTTCGGGACAGACAAAATGTTTTTCTGCTTGATTAAAATATAAAACATTGAAAAACAATAAAAAAGCAATTCTATTGTAACATTCTAAATCGACATTCGACTTATTTTTAAAAACTAAATAATAAAAAATCATGCAAGCACACGAAATAGATTACCAGATATTTGGAGAAGAAATGCAGTATGTGGAAATAGAATTGGATCCTCAGGAAATTGTAGTTGCCGAAGCAGGCAGTTTTATGATGATGGACAATAACATTCAAATGGAAACTATATTTGGCGATGGCTCTCAACAATCATCAGGATTATTTGGTCAGCTTTTGAACGCTGGAAAAAGAGTTCTTACTGGCGAAAGTTTATTCATGACTGCTTTTGTAAATCAAAGCAACTCTAAAAAGAAAGTTTCCTTTGCTTCCCCTTATCCAGGAAAAATTCTTCCTATAGATTTAACTCAGTTTCAGGGTAAATTTATTTGTCAAAAAAGTTCATTTCTATGTGCTGCCAAAGGCGTATCTGTCGGAATAGAATTCTCTCAAAAACTTGGACGCGGATTTTTTGGAGGAGAAGGCTTCATCATGCAAAAAATAGAAGGAGACGGAATGGCGTTTGTACATTCAGGTGGAACAATGGCAAAAAAAGAATTGGCTCCTGGTGAAATTCTAAAAGTCGATACTGGATGCATTATCGGTTTTACCAGAGATGTGAATTATGATATAGAATTTATCGGCGGAATCAAAAACTCTCTTTTTGGTGGTGAAGGTTTGTTTTATGCAACTTTACAAGGTCCAGGAACAGTTTTCATTCAATCATTACCTTTCTCGAGATTAGCCGATAGAATTATTGCTTCAGCACCAAGGTCTGGTGGCAACAGCCGCGACGAAGGAAGTTTACTAGGCGGATTGGGCAATCTTTTGGATGGTGATAATCGATTTTAAAAAATATTTTATTCTAAATAACTACGGCTCACTTTAATGGATGAGCCGTTATTTTTTTTTATAAAATGGTTTCTTGAAATCTCATTTTGGACTAGAAAAAATTAATTTTGCAGATATTAAACTTCAACTTAACTCATAATTGTTTTGGAAACACTTCTGTACAAAAACACACAAATATCTTATACCGATACTGGAAAAGGAACAGCAGTTGTCTTACTCCACGGTTTTTTGGAAAACAAAACCATGTGGGATAATTATGTGCTTGAATTAAGTAAAAAGAACAGAATCATCACAATTGATTTGTTAGGCCACGGCAAAACAGAAAGTTTGGGTTATGTTCAAACTATGGAAGAAAATGCCGATATGGTGTATGAAGTTTTATCCAAATTACGAATTCGAAAAACGATTTTTGTCGGTCATTCAATGGGTGGTTACGTAGCTTTGGCTTTCGCTGAGTTATATCCTGAAAAGATGAAAGGTCTAGTTTTACTTAATTCTACATCTAAAGAAGACAGTCCCGAAAGAAAGAAAAACAGAGACCGCGCTATCAAAGCAGTAAAGAAAGACTATGAAACATTCATTCGTTTATCAATATCAAATTTATTCAGTGAAGACAATAGAGAAATCCTCACCAAAGAAATTGAAGAGGTAAAAATTCAGGCTTTGAAAACACCATTACAAGGAATTGTTGCCTCACTTGAAGGAATGAAAATCCGCAAAGATCGTGAATTTCTTTTGCACACAACGTCTTATCCAAAACTGCTAATTTTAGGAAAGAAAGACCCAGTTCTCAACTATGAAGATAATATAGAACAAATAAAAGGCACAACTGTAGAATTGATTACTTTGCCCGATGGTCATATGAGTTCAATTGAAAACCAAACGGAATTACTTCCAGTTTTAGTAGATTTTTTTAAAAGGGTCTAAAAATGATTTGGACTTAAATAGCTTTTCTCAATCAACTCCGTCTTGTTTTTGATAGTGTGAATCTTACCATCCTTCATTAGCAAAATCTGAGTGGCAATACCTATTACATTTTCATAATCATGGTCTGTAATTATAATTCCTTTTTTAAATGCATTCATTTGTATCAAGTAAATTACCTTTTCGATCATAATTGGAGATAATCCATTAAAAGGTTCATCTAATAAAACAAACTTAGAAGAATTATAAAGCACTAATTTTATTTCCAAATACCGTAATTCACCAGTTGATAAGTGGCTTACTTTTTTATATAAAATGTCCTGAATCAAATAATCATCCAGAAATTCATTCATTATTTCGTAATTAATACATAAAGAAATAGCTTTTTTTACTGAAAAATGATTTGGAATAAATTGTTCCTGATGTAAATAACTGATCTCTTTCAGTATATCTGATGTTTTATTCTTTACCGCACCATTGATACGAATGCATTTATTTTCAGCCGAAACAATTCCAAAAATGATTCGCAATAATGTAGACTTTCCGGAGCCATTTCTACCCAGCAAGCCAATAATTTCACCTGTTTCACATTTTAAATACACATCTGAAACAATCAATTTGTTTTCAAAATGTTTCCTGACGCTATCAACTTCCAATATATTTTTACTCAAAATAATTCTTTTATTTATAGAACAAAAACATTCCCAAAAAACATAATCCGAGCGAATAGAAATAACTCAAAACAATCAATTTAATTTTTGAAACTCCATTATTTGCGTAAAACAAATAGTCATTCTTCCTATAAATTTCTTTATATAAAATACTTATTCCAAACCCTAAACTCGCGAAAATAAAAAAGAAACTATCAATCCCTCCAAAAAGTAAAGACAATGAACAAACAGTCAAATTAATTAAAAGTGTGCTTTTGAAAAACTCAAAACTATTGATCCAGGTTTTACTCATTTCGCTACACAATATTCTCCTCAAAAGGAATTGTTACATCTAGAATCTCATTTAACAACAAAACAATTTGCTCTAAATAACTAGATTGTATTTGGCTGTTTATAGTCGTAAAAGCTTCTTTTTCCTCTTTTAAATTAAAGGGTAAAAATCCAGCTTTAAGATTTTTAAAAGAAATGATTCCTGCCTCGATAGGCTTTCCATTTGCGTTTTCTTCATACATATAAGCGTATGCTAAGACCTGAATGATTTTATCGTTTTTAATACCATCTTTTAAACCTTTCCAAGATTTAAGAGTAACATTGGTTTTCTCAACTTTACCTGTTTTGTAGTCTATAATTCTGATTTTACCATTGCGCTCTTCAATCCTATCGACATTACCTTTTATCAAAACAGGGAAAGGCAAACTTGGATGTTCAACCCATCGTTCAAACGTTTTTTCGAGTTCCAGAATTTTTATGGCATCTCCAATTTCAATACTTTCTAATTCGACTTTTAAGAAATTAAGAACATTACGTTTTGCTACTTCAAAAGCCAAAAGATTTCTTCCTTTTTTGATTTCTCCTTCTTTGTAAACCAATTTGAATTGAATTAAAACTTCAGCATCAATTTTCTTCATGCAATTTTGAATATCTAATTCGGAGATAAATTTTCCTTTAAAAGGTTCGTATAAAACCCGTAAAGTCTCGTGTATTATGGTTCCCAAAGTATTCAGTGCAATATTTTCCTCAACCTCTTCAACTTCACTTATTCTTAAAATCTTTTGAAAATAAAATTGAATCGGATTTCGTATATAACTAGTCAACGCCGAGGGTGAAAATCCATTTTCTGCAATTTCTTTCAAACGCATCATTACTCTTTCCGATTTTGGAATTACCATCGGTGTGTAAGCGCTTTCAGGCAATACAGCATTGTAAATCTCATGAGTTATATTGTGCTTTTGTTGCTTCTCAACTTCCAATTGGGTGATAAAACGGCTTTTTTCTCCAGCGTCGAGACCATCACTTTCTGTATTATAAAGCAAATAGATGTTTTTGGCTCGTTGTAACAAATGATAAAAGTGATAGGTGTAAATGGCATCCTTCTCTTTAAAAGTAGGCAATCCTAATTCACGCTTAACGTCATAAGGAATAAACGAATTTTGAGATTTTCCCGCTGGAAATTTTCCTTCGTTCATAGAAGTGATGATAACCGTTTCAAAATCCAATACCCTACTTTCGAGTACACCCATAATTTGAAGTCCATTTAACGGTTCACCTTCAAAAGATACTTCTGCTAAATCAATTACTTGCTTATAAATCGCATAAAGTGTATCAATAGTGTCAATTTCTTTATGTTGAGAATAGTAATTGATTAGTTTATTGACCACTTTAAAAATAGCATAGACAAAAGCCTTTGTTATTTTTTCTTCTTCATTTTCATTACTCAAATTGTTCTTGATTTTGAGCAATAACATTGAAATTATTTCTAAAACCGCTACAGAACCTTTTTCCCATTTTTGAAACACAAGCAAAAAAAGATCACTCGAAGTATCATTTAATTCCAACAATTTCTGATGGCTAATAAAAGTATAATTGTTTTTATTAATGACACCAACCAAAGCACTTGTATTCGCATAAGGTTCAATCAATGGATGGGTTAAGATATCCAACACATCTTTATAATAAAACACATAGCTGCTATTACTCCGCGATAAAGCATTAGTATGCATTTTAAATAATTTAGCAATCAGAATTTGAGCGGGATTATTTTTACTTGAATAACCCATAGTAATATTCAAAGCACCAACACTGCTTGGCAAAGAATACAATAGTGGAATCAATAGATTCTCCTCTCCCAAAACAATTGCCACTTTATCCAGCGTAGCAGAAGGATTATTGATTATAATATTTTCAATTATACTACCGGAAATTTTAGCTTGACCGATTGTTTTTGGTGTACCAATTACCTGAATATTTTTCGAATCTGAAAAATCATCAACTATCCATTCAAATGGATGAAATTTATAGTGTTTCCAACTTTCCTTGAAGCGGCGCAAGAACAGACCAGCATCATGATATGGATCATTTAAAAAAGTCTGATCAGCATCCCAATATATTTTTGCCTGATCTGAAGCAATAAGGTGTTGTATTATTTTTTCTTCGGAAGCATTTAAGGCATTAAATCCAGCAAAGACAAACTTCTTATTTATTATTGATTTGGAGAAAAGATTTAAATTCATCACTGCTTCCCGATAAATCAAGCCTTGATAACCAATTCCTTTCTTTAATAAATGTTCATAAAGAGATTGATAATATTTGGGCAATAATTTCCAAAAATCAATGTAGTTCTCAAGCAACTGAGTTTTATTTTCAACCTCAATTCCCCATTTTTTAATATCTTCAATATCTTTTAAGTAAGACAAAACATGGTCTGAGTCTAATAAATAACGGTCAATTTCATTAAAATCCTGTAGAAGTGTCTTTCCCCAATTAGCAAAAATTTCAAAAGACTGCTGATTCTTCTTTTCAGTTATCGATAAGTAAACCTCATAAAACTCAAAAAGTAATTCAATAGGATCAATTGTTCTAATTCCAGCAATATTTTGAACAAAATCTTCAATACTAATAATTTCCGGCGAAAATATGTTTTCTTCTGTATGCCTCTTTAAAGCTTCCAAAAGAAATATTTTTGCTCGTTTATTAGGTAATACTATAATAGTTTCCGTCAATACGCTTTTATAATCTGATAATATTACAGTTGCGATTTTATCTAAAAAGGAAATGTTTGTCATTTTATAAAAATAAAAAAAGCCATTCTTAATTGAATGGCTTTTTAAAATTATTTAGAGAATTGATTACAATTTACCTTCATAAATTGAACCTATGTGTCTAATTTCTGTTCTTCTGTTAAGTGCTCTACCTTCTTTAGTTTTGTTAGAAGCTACTGGTTTAGTTGAACCATAACCTGCAGAAGTTAAGTTAGCTGGATTAACACCTTTAGCAATTAATGCATCCATAACAACTTTAGCTCTATCTTCAGAAAGTTTTTGATTTACTTTAGCACTTCCTGTGTTATCTGTGTGACCTTCAATAGCGAATTTAGCATTAGGGTAGTTTTTAAGGATTTCTTTAATTGCCTCTAATCTACCATCTGTAGCTCCTTTATCAGCAGTAGCTAAAACAGCTTTACCAGTTACGAAGTATACAGCTCTTGCTTGAACTTTAAGTTCTTGTAATACTTGCTCAGTTACTTCTGGACATCCTTTATTACTAGCAGGACCAGCTACTGAAGGACAAGCATCTTCTTTGTCAATTACACCATCTTTATCAGAATCCAATTCTGGACATCCACCATTTGAAGCAGGACCAGCTACTGTAGGACATTTGTCTGAAGCATCAGTTACACCGTCTCCATCAGTATCAGGACAACCTTTAAATTGTTTTAAACCTGCAACAGAAGGACAAGCATCATCAGGATCAGCTACACCGTCACCATCTGTATCAGCACAACCTTGGAATTCAGCAGTACCTGCAGTTGTAGGACATTTATCTTTTGAATCTTCGATTCCATCAGAGTCAGAATCAGGACAACCATTGAATTGTTTTAAACCTGCAACTTCTGGACAAGCATCATCTTTGTCATAGATTCCGTCTCCATCAGTATCTTTAGCTCCAAACTTGAAAGTAAGACCTGCAGAATATTGAGTGTAAGATGGAGCATCTGGTGTTGTACCATCTGCGTATGTTCTATCTCCAAAAGATTTTTTGTAAGTCCCTAATAATGAAAGACCAACGTTTTCAGTAAACCAAATATTTAATCCAACACCTGGATTAATAGTACCATAGCTTTCATCTCCTAAGAAAGTATAACCACCACCAACACTTAATGTAGGCTCCCATACTTTAGATTTAATTAACTCCATGAAACTATAAGTAGCTGTTACATCAATACCATAGTACATTAAATCCCCAGGATTTATAGCAGCATAATCAGGTTTGTCAGGTGTTTGACCTGGTACTGCAACAACAAATTTATCAATTTGATTAATTGACCCTGTAAGTCCAACTATAAAACCACTACCTACGTATCTAGAAACGTTGATATAAGAAACTGAAGGTAAAATATTCCAGTTATCGCTAACATTAAATGGTTGACTAAAATGATCCACGAAATCTGGACCAGCACTTGATCTGAAATCTATCGCGTTTACTCCAAAACCGACAGCCCATTTATTGTTACTGTCCTGTGCCTGAGAGCTTAATCCCATCACCATCGTTACAGCAACTAAAAGTTTGTTAAGATGTTTCATACTTTGTTATTTTAATTACAATTAGTTAATTTAAAACAAAAGTAGGACGATTTTCTGTAACATCAAAATTATTTGTTAAATAAAACACTTCGGAAATATAAAATTTAACAATTATATTACAGCAAGTCTCTCGCCTACAGTAACAAAAGCATTAATTGCTTTATCCAAATGTTCTTTAGTATGAGCGGCGGATAATTGTACTCTTATCCTTGCTTTATCTTTTGGAACCACTGGAAAAAAGAATCCAATGACATAAATACCTTCTTTTAACAATTCATTAGCCATTGTTTGTGCCAATTTTGCATTATACAACATAACTGGAACTATAGCAGAGTCGCCCTCAACTATATCGAAGCCGGCTTTTTTCATTCCTTCTTTAAAATAGTTAGTATTCCATTCTAATTTATCTCTCAATTGAGTGTCTTTTTCCAACAATTCAAATACTTTTATTGAAGCCCCTACAATAGCTGGAGCCAAAGAATTTGAAAATAAATAAGGTCTTGAACGCTGACGCAATAACTCAATTATTTCTTTTTTGGCAGTAGTATATCCTCCCATCGCACCCCCTAAAGCTTTACCTAAAGTCCCTGTGATAATATCAACACGTCCTAAGACCTTTTTGGCTTCAAGTGTTCCTTTTCCTGATGCTCCAATAAATCCGGCCGCATGACATTCATCAACCATTACTAAAGCGTCATACTTATCGGCTAAATCACATATTTTGTCCAATGGTGCTACTACACCATCCATTGAAAACACGCCATCGGTCACAATTATTTTAAAACGGGCTCCAGATTCATTTGCCTTAATCAATTGTTGTTCTAAATCCTTCATGTTACTGTTTTCATAACGATAACGACTTGCTTTACACAAACGAACACCATCTATAATAGAAGCATGATTAAGACTATCCGATATAATAGCATCGTTTTCCCCAAATAAAGGCTCAAAAACACCTCCATTTGCATCAAAAGCCGCAGCATATAATATTGTGTCTTCGGTACCGTAAAAATCAGCTATCTTTTTTTCTAATGTTTTGTGAATATCTTGTGTTCCACATATAAAACGAACAGATGACATTCCAAAACCATGAGTATCCATAGCATCTTTGGCAGCCTGAATAACTTCAGGGTGTGAAGAAAGTCCTAGATAATTATTAGCACAAAAGTTTAAAACTGTTTCACCGGTTGAAATAGTAATTTCTGCTCCTTGCGGAGAAGTTATAATCCTTTCTTTTTTAAAAATTCCATTCTCTTCAATAGTTTGAAGTTCTGACTCTAAGTATTTTTGTATTTTGCCGTACATTTTCTTTAATAATATTGTTAGAATAATAAAGACCTTGAAAAGTCAATCTGTTTACTTTTTTACAAATGTACTACATCGATTTCGACTCCTATGTAAACAAGTGCTTTTTTTAATACTGAGAAACCCATTTTTTCAATAGCCTCTTGATAATTTTCTAATTGGTATTTATATTTTGGATTGGGAGAACCAGTTTTGTAGTCCAATAAAAAAGCTTCTTTTCTTTTATTAATGACAATTCGATCAGGTTTAATAGTACTTTTCTCTTTCTGAATGATTGTTTTTTCATTGAAAACCTCATTCTCATTCGCAAAATAATCCAGCAAATCCTGATGATTTACAATTTTATAAATAGTATCTGTAACAAGTTCTTTTTGAAGGATCGTAATTAAACCATTTTCAATAGCTTTATTAATTGCTAAGTCCACGTCATTTCTTGTCTCTACAAGTGATAATATTTCGTGAATTACATTTCCAAATTCAATGGCTTCTTGTTGATGAGTTCCCCACATTAACGCTTCTTTCTGTGCTATTTTTATATTTTTTGGATTCATCACTTCCGAAACTACCGGGATATTTTTAGTAGTATCAATATGTTTTTCATTTTCAGATAATTTTTCGAGATTTCCGAATGAGTATTCAATTCTATTTTCATCGTAAATACCTTCTTCCACTAAATATTTCACAAAAAAAGAAGCCATGTTATCTGGATATTTTCCATCTTTTCTAGGCTGAATATTTTCAGAAATGATATATAATTGTTCTTCTGCTCTTGTTAATGCTACATACAAAACATTAATATTATCTAATAACTCTTCTTGTTTTTTTAGATTATAAATCAGTGAAGCTTCGGCACCAAATTCTTCAATTATACTACTATTATCAACCAATACTTTTGGCAGGTCAAAATCATGCTCTTCGGAATTTAACCATAGTTTGTCTTTTGGCTTTCTGTTATAATCTTCATCTGCAAAAGGCATAATAACTACTGGGAATTCCAAACCTTTGGATTTATGAATAGTCATGACGCGAACAGCATTAGTCCCTTCGGGCGAAGGAATGCTGAATTTCTCTGAATTTTTATCCCAATAATTGAGAAAATCTGAAATTCCTGCCTGACTACGAACATCACGCTCTAAAACAAGGTCTAAGAAATATTGCACATAAGCTGTTTCTGAAAAAACTCCATTAGGATTGTTATTTGATTTTAAAAATTTTGCAATAATAATTTCGACAGCTTCGTATAATGATTTTTTTCTAATGTTTTCAAAGGAAAGCTCAACATTACAATTCACAAGCCATTTTTCAAAAGCGGACTCTTCCTTCTTTTCCATTCCTCCAGCTATAAAATCATGGACTGGTAATGCTGTTTGTTTGTTTTGTGCTAAATATTGTAAAAAATTAGCTTTTGATTCAAGATCTGAACTATTTTTTAAATATCTCAATATATGAATGATCAATCGAACTTCGGTTGCGTTTTGAATCATCAAGGTCTCTGATGATAAAAGCGGAATACTTTGCTCTGTCAAATAATTAGCAATAGCAATTCCTTGGCTTCTTTTTCGGGTAAGAATTACAATATCTTTATATTCAAAACCAGACGCTGTAACCTTTTGAATAGTATTTAAAGTAGCCAATACATATTGTTGTGTTTTATCCAAAGTTTCTTCATCATTATCTTCTGGTTCTTCAATTTTTGGCAAAAAAGAAATATTGACATACCCCCCAACCTTATTGTTTATCTTCTGATGACTGTGATTCTCATATAAATTTTTGTAATCGGCATTGCTAAATTCATTAGACAAAAATTGAAAAAAATCATTGTTAAATTCAACGATCTGTGAATAACTTCTATAATTTTTCTCTAAATGCTCCAATTTTTTATCGGGGTTGCTAAAAGGGTTTTGATCTTTACTTAACTCAATAAATTGTTCTGCTTTTCCCCCACGCCATCTGTAAATAGATTGCTTTGGATCGCCCACAATCATTAAAGTTCCCTTTTGTCCTAAATCATCCTGACCTGCAAGCGCATTATCAATAAGCGGAATCAGGTTTTGCCATTGCATTTCGGAAGTA
>NZ_DATIDY010000028.1:0-5645 GCF_035456085.1 Flavobacterium sp. | reverse complement strand
AGATGCACTGCAGTGCATCTCTACTTATTTTATAAAATCACACCACATCAACAAAAAAAGACAAAAAAAATCCTGAGTTTTCACTCAGGATTTTCTATAAATAGTAAAACAGTTAACGAATTAGTAAGTCATTACTTTAACAGCTTTTTGTCCGTCTTCTGCGTTTACAACTACAATCCAAATCCCTGATTTCATATCAAAATTAGTATCTGAATCGATTTCAAATGATTTTAGCAACGCACCATTTAAACCATAAACTAAAACTGTAGATTTTGATTTCACATTAGAAACAGCGATTTTATTTTTAGAACCAAAAACATTTACAGCTGATTGTGGCTGGTATTTTTTAATTCCAAGTGATGGATCATTAGCAATTAATTGTGGAAATGGATCCCAACCGTCACTTCCTTTAGTGAAATTCAATGTATTAATAGCTACTCCACCTGTTAGAGTAGGAGTAGTAGGTTTGGTTGACCAAGATACACGACTCGCTTGATTATCTACTCCCGAATTTTCAATAGTTCCGTATTCATACACACTAGTTGATGATGATCCTAATGAATTATTCCATCCAGCAGCAACTATTAAAGATTGTCCTGAGAAACTTGGATTGTCAGAAGTTTCAATCGTAGTATTATAAAAGACAACCTCGCCATTAGCAGACCAAGGACGACCAAAATAACCAGGTTTAGAACGAAATAAAGATGCCGTTTCTGTACCAGGAGTTGCAGAAGTAACTGTACATTCATACATCAAATATCCTCTTCCTGCATCTTGTTGCGCTGCAGTTATGTAACTTACATCATTATTATCTTCACTCGTGTTCATCGCTAAAGCCGTTTTATAAAACACTGCATCCATACCTCCAAAAAGATAATCCGTTCCTCCCATCATCACTCCTTTATATACAGCTACTCTAGCGCCTTTTCCTCCATAAAAAGAATCCTGACGTCCTATTACTCTACAGTTATTCAATATTACTTTTTGAACATTGTCAAGTACTGCAATAGCCGCTGCTCTTTCAACAAAACTTTTATTTTGAACAGTTGTATTTCCGATAGCCGTCGGACGTGTTCCTTTGCCTCCTGAAGTCCACTCAACTACAATATCTTCAGATTCTTTTTTAGAAATATATTGATTAAAAGAATTCTCAAAAATAATGTTATCAGCTTCAAAACCAGCAGCATTAATAACCACAGTAGCATTCCAATAAGAACCATTTGTAGTTCCGGCTCCTGTATTTACATAAGAAAAATAACCATTTTCTTTGTTTACTTTTAAAACATCTGAATGCCATTTCTGGTCAGAAGACATACTATAATAAGTGTATCCGTGACCATAATAAGATGTAACACGAACTGCATTAGGATCGATATCAACACCTTTATTCGATAAAGCAACACTTGGAGTAGTTGCAGCATTTTTCAAAGTAACATTTGGTTGAGTAATCACAAGCATTTCTTCGTAGTTTCCTGGGTCAACCATAATAGTTACTCGATCTGTAGCCGTACGTGTCATTTTTGAAACAGCAGTAAGAGCATCGTTAATTGTTTTGTATGTTTTATCTGTTCCTACAGTAATCGTAGAGCTATAAGGAATGCTTCCTCCTATAGTAACATCAGTAATATAAGTTGTATATCCTGCAACTCCTCCCATAGTAATTGTCACATACCCAGGAGCACTTCCACCATAAGCATATTCTACTTTTTCAACATTAGAAGTACTACCTGATGTTGTTTTTATCGCTGCGCCTCCATCAATTGAGAAATCTGCTGAGTAATAATATGAAACTATAATTTTATCACCAACATTTACCGGAATCTGAATAGTTCCTCCAGATTTGGCAGTTAAATCACCATTAGCAATACGATTAGAAATTGTACCTGCCGTACCTCCAAATAACATTCCTTTATAAGTTGTAGCCGAAGTTGTGATTGTTCTATCATCAAAAGACCAATTGGTAACAGGTTTAAATTCTAACGCTTTTGATGCAGCTGTATTATTAACAATTACATTGGATACCAATCCCGATTCAACAGGATCACTATCTATGCCTGTATAAGTAAGAAAATAGGTTCCTTTTCTTAATTTTATAGCTGAACCATAATTAAAATTATACACATATCCAGCTTCATTCTTGTTGGCAAAAGCAAGTTTTAGACTCGCTAATTGAGTAGTATTCAATCCGGAAACATTAAGAGTCACATCATAAACTGGTTTTGCAGAAAACACAACATCTTTAGTTGTTGCAGCAGAGATATCAACCGTATTTGCTAAAATTTCAAAATCATTAACGCCTTTACCTGAAACAACATATGGTGTATTTGCTTCTAAATCTACTGTATAAGCACCTGTAGTTGTATTGATAAGGGGCTTAGGAACATAAATTTTATTTAAAGAAGCATCTGGCGTATAAACTAAACTTAATTTTGTTAAATCAGCAGAAGTCAAACCTGATACATTTCCTGTAACTGTAAATAAAGTAACTTTCTCAATACTAATATCATAGCTCGTAGTAGTAGCTAAAACGTTTAAAGAAGTTCCATTATTTATAACAAAACCATTTGCATTAACAAGCCCTAACTCATATGAATATCCTGCTGGAAGATTTACGCTATATGCCCCAGAAGTAACTGGCGCGGTAAAAACTTTTCCTGTTGCATTTGTGAAAGAAACACTATATCCTGCTGGAATTCCTGCTGCTAAAGTCTCATCAATTGTGCCAGTAATAGACGCGTAAGTAGCTGGTTTTCTCAAAATCCTGTAATAACTAGGTTTATTTGATGAATCATATATACGATAGTTACCAGTATATTTAGCTACATATTTATATTCAGCAGCCGTTGCAGTTGTTACAGATTGGTCTTTTTGAATTTGCGGCCCGGTTACATATTCAAAATTTAACAAACCTGCAGCATCACCACAAGCAATTAAGGTAACCTCATCATCTGCTTTTAATGACAATTCTAAATATCTTCCTGTCTGGGCTGCACCATTTACGTAAAGACGTCCCGTACAACCAGTAGTTCCAACATTTCCTAAAGTTCCATCATAGCGAGTAACCGCTATATTTGAAGTTCTTAATCTATCATTTGTACCTCCTACCCACTTCAAATCACCTGCAGTAAAAGTAGCTGGCATTACATTAGTAGTAGTATTAGCACTACCAGGTATTATTGTTCCTGGATACCAAGCATTAATAACAGCTACAGTTAGTTGTTTAGTGTACAAATTAGTATCATCAAACGGAGTATTAGTCACCGCTGGTTGTCCTAAAGCTCCAAAATCCCAAACATCGGTCTTTTGGGCTTGCATAAATGATGTAAAACATAACATCATAAAAATAAGTAATCGTAATTTTCTTTTCATATGGTTAAATTTATAGTTTATAATTTGGCTTTTACTTCGTAATAAATCATTTAAGCAATTTAAATAGCTCGCAAAATCTTAAAATAATCTATTGAATATCAATATTCTGATTATTCATTAACTCTAGTAAAATTTATTCTTGGTTCATTTTATTACAAAACAATCTCTAATAAAAATGCAATCGATTACACAAAAATAAATTTTTTTTTCAAATAGAAAATAAATTAACCAAAAAATTTTAATACACTAATAAATATCCCTTTTTATTAATATTATGTCAATAAAATAAAAAAAACACGACAATTATATCCTTTAATTAATCCAAGTCCTTCAATTGATCAAAATAGCATTAATGTTTGACAAAAAAGCACACATAAACCATATCAACCTATAAAAATGATACCAAAATTGCAGTCAAAAATTATTCTTAAACAAAACTTAAACAACCCTGAATAATAAATAAATATTTTCTATATTTGCACCCGTCTTACAATAGCTGTGAGATCGCATAATAATCATTTAAATAATATTAGCATGTACTTAACTAAAGAAGTTAAAGCAGAAATCTTCGCTAAATACGGAGGAAAAGCAGAAAACACAGGATCTGCAGAAGGACAAATCGCGTTATTCACTCACAGAATTACACACCTTACTGAGCACTTGAAAAAAAATCGTCACGATTTTAATACTGAGCGTTCATTAGTATTGTTAGTAGGTAAAAGAAGAGCTTTGTTAGACTACCTTAAGAAAACAGAGATCAACAGATATCGTGAAATTATCAAAGTATTGGGTATTAGAAAATAATCAATATACTAAAAGAGGTGCGAAAGTGCCTCTTTTTTTTATCTATCTTTTTAAATTTAAAAAAATAATTTAAATTTAAAAAATGCCGTCAATTTTGAAATAAAATTGTCATATCATTAAAAAAAGTTTGGTTTTTCATTGGGTTTTAGGCATTAACTACGCAACAACTACAACTAACAACACAACTAAAACCCATTGTATAACCAATAAGGAAAAGATTTATGATTCCACAATTATTTGTAGAAAAAATCGATTTAGGTGATGGCAGAAGCATCACAATCGAGACAGGACGTTTGGCTAAACAAGCTGATGGTTCTGTAGTAGTAAGAATGGGCGACACGATGATACTTGCAACTGCAGTATCGGCTCGCACTAGTAACCCAGGCGTTGATTTTTTACCATTAACGGTAGATTACCGCGAAAAATTTGCAGCCGCTGGTCGTTTTCCAGGAGGTTTTTTCAAAAGAGAAGCTCGTCCAAGCGATAGCGAAGTATTAACAATGAGATTAGTTGACCGCGTTTTGCGTCCACTTTTCCCAGATGATTACCACGCTGAAACACAAGTAATGATTCAATTGATGTCTCATGACGAAGAAGTTATGCCAGACGCATTAGCTGGTTTAGCTGCTTCTGCAGCATTAGCTGTTTCAGATATTCCATTTTACAATTTAATTTCTGAAGTTCGTGTTGCACGTATCGACGGAAAATTTGTAATCAACCCAAGTAGAGTAGATTTAGAAAAATCAGACATCGATATGATGATTGGAGCTTCAATGGATTCTGTTGCGATGGTTGAAGGCGAGATGAAAGAAATCTCAGAAGCAGAAATGGTCGAAGCAATTAAATTTGCGCACGAAGCTATCAAAGTTCAAATCGAAGCACAATATCGTTTACAAGCTGCTTTTGGTAAAAAAGAAACTCGTACTTACGAAGGTGAGAAAGAGAACGAAGAAATTTACAAAAAAGTAAAAGCAGCAGCCTACGACAAAATTTATGCTATTGCAAAAGTTGGTTCGGCTAAACACGAAAGAAGCGCTGCATTTGCTGAAGTAAAAGAAGAAGTTAAGGCTTTATTTACAGAAGAAGAATTAGCAGCTGATGGTGATTTAGTATCTAAATATTTCTACAAAACCAACAAAGAAGCGGTTCGTAATGTAGTTTTAGAATTAGGAATTCGTTTAGACGGAAGAAAAACAACAGATATCAGACCAATCTGGTGTGAAACTGATTATTTACCAAGAGTTCATGGTTCATCATTGTTTACACGTGGAGAAACTCAAGCGTTGGCTACAGTAACTTTAGGAACTTCAAGAGAAGCAAACCAAATCGACTCTCCATCTGAACAAGGTGAAGAAAAATTCTACTTGCACTATAACTTCCCTCCTTTCTCAACTGGTGAAGCAAAACCATTAAGAGGAACTTCAAGAAGAGAAGTAGGTCACGGTAACTTAGCTCAAAGAGCTTTAAAAAAC
>NZ_DATIDY010000027.1:0-28944 GCF_035456085.1 Flavobacterium sp. | reverse complement strand
CCACAAGCCAGAGTTTCGTCTTCAACTCCTCTTTCGTAAGTACGAAGTCTGAAAGTTGTGTCGTCTATCTTTTTTACAAAGTTGATATTACTTCCAGCTGCTCCGTATAATTCTCCGTAACGAATCGCTGCGCCATTATCTTTTACATTATAATTTTGCAAATCATCAACTATTTGCACATGATGTGGAGAACCTGTATTTAGGAACGAATAATCTTTTTGGATATCAATTTCGGGAACATCAATCATTTGCAAAGAAACCAGTCCGTTATCTTCGAAAGTTGCGTGATGCAAACCATCTGTTGCGATAAATGTGGTAGCATTTTCAATTACATTTAAATCTTTGGCAAAAGCCACCAAACAACGGCCGCCATTCCCACACATCGAGCTTTGGTTTCCGTCGGAGTTGTAGTACACCATTTTAAAATCAGTTTCAGAATCATTTTCTAACAAAATAAGTCCGTCTCCTCCTATTCCAAAACGTCTATCACATAAATGGGCTATCAATTGTGTATTTTCATTTGGAAAAAAATTAGCGCGATTGTCGATCATAACAAAATCGTTTCCAGCACCTTGATATTTATAAAATTCTAATTGCATTTATTTCATTTTTAGCTCAGCAAAAGTACAAAATCTAGGCTACGATTCAGGGAAAATAATTGGCCCGAATTGCAAATTATTAACGATTTGTTAATCATTGTTAAAGAGCGTTAAACACCATTGAAAAAAAAGATTTTTGCTATAAATTCGTAATGAATAACTAATAAAAACATAACTTATTATGAAACAAATCTCAAAATTATTCGTAGTATCCTTGTTGAGTGGCACATTGACTCTTGGTGCATACAAATTATTATTTGACAACAATGGTTATTTTTCGTCTAATAAACAGGGGATTACAACGGTTGCCCCTGAATCTTACAGCAGAACGGTTGGGTTAGGTGCCGAAAACATAGACTTTACAGTCGCTGCAGAGAAAACAATTCACACCGTAGTTCACGTAAAAAACGTATCTGTCAGAACTATATCTAATCCAATCATGGAATACTTTTATGGGTATGGAGGACAACAACAACAAGAGCAGGTCGGAACTGGATCGGGTGTAATTATTTCTGAAGATGGATATATCGTAACCAACAATCACGTTGTAAAAGATGCTTCGGATATCGAAATTACATTAAATAACAAAAAAACATACAAGGCAAAACTTATCGGAACCGATTCTAAAATGGACATTGCTTTGCTTAAAATCGATGCCGATGAGAAATTACCGTATTCAACATTTGCCAATTCAGATTCTGTGAGAGTTGGAGAATGGGTACTTGCCGTTGGAAATCCATACAACTTAACTTCAACAGTTACCGCAGGAATTGTTTCTGCCAAAGCCAGAAATCTTGACACCAGAGGAATTCAATCCTTTATACAGACAGATGCTGCCGTAAATCCAGGAAATAGTGGTGGCGCATTGGTAAATACAAGAGGCGAATTAATCGGAATCAACACTATGATTTCGTCTATGACCGGTTCTTATGTGGGATATTCTTTCGCAGTTCCTTCCAATAATGCCCGCAAAATAATCGAGGACATCATGGAGTTTGGTAACGTACAAAGAGGAATTCTAGGGGTTGAAGGTGGCGAATTAAACGGAACTGCTTCTAAGGAATTGGGTGTTTCTCAAACTCAAGGTTTCTACATCAACAAAGTAGCCAAAAATTCTGGTGCCGAAAAAGCCAAATTGCAAAAAGGCGACATTATCATCAAACTGGACAATCAGGATATTTCAACATTTGCCGATTTATCTGGATATGTAAATACCAAACGACCAAATGACAAGGTTCAGGTTACCATCCTAAGAGACAATAAAACAATGGTTGTCCCTGTTATTTTGAGTAAAAACGAGTCTTTTACCACTGAATTCAAAGGTATGGAACTCGAGAATATTGATGCTGCCGATAAAAAACGATTCAAACTAGATTATGGCGTAAAAATCAGATCTATAACTAATGAAAATCTGGCACAATACAGTGATGAACTCCAAGGAAACATCATCATTAGCATCGACAATGTCAAAGCGACAAACGTTGAAACAGTTGCCAAAATCTTGAATAATAAAGACGACAAACAAAGCACCAGAATCGAGATGATTAATCGAAATGGTGAAATAATTCGAATTATTATTTAAAACATAAGAAATTAAAATCCTAAACTCGGCTTGCATTTATTTGTAAGCCGATTTTTTTTGTGCCCAAAATCATTTGCATCTTTTTACAGATTTGCTCTTATGGGCGTGCCACCGTTGAGCAAAGGGGCTTACCAATAGCAACGCTTACAAAGCCCCTTTACTCAACGCTGTCGGGCTATCCATGCTACTTCGGTAGCTTATTCCTATCCCTCACGCAGTACATTCAACTTTATCAGTCTTAAACATAAAACTTTTCTTGTTAGAAATGATAGTTTTATTAATTTTGAAAAATAAAATTTAAAAATTAACTAAAAACCAATCAATTAACATGTCACAAAAAATTAGTCTTTCTTTTTTATTTCTTTTTTTATCATTGTTTAATTCATCTTTTTTGTCTGCGCAAAAACAAAATTATTCTATCGAAATCAATCAAAAAATCAAAAGTGTCGAAAATAATTTGAGTGCCAATACCAAAATAGAAGGGGAACCAAATTGGAACTTAATTGACAGAATGAAATTTTATAATGCTCCTGGAGTATCAATTGCAGTAATTAAAGACTTTAAAATTGAATGGGTCAAAGGTTACGGATGGGCCGATAAAGATGAGCAACGCCCAGTAACACCTTCTACTTTGTTTCAAGCAGGTTCTATAAGCAAATCCCTGAATGCAATTGGACTTTTAAAACTTTCGCAAGAAGGAAAAATTAATTTAAATAACGATATAAACGATTATCTGATCAGCTGGAAATTTCCATACGATTCCTTATCTCACGGGAAGAAAATTACAATTGCAAATCTTTTAAGCCATACAGCCGGCCTAACAGTACATGGCTTTTCAGGATATGAAAAAGGAACTTCTATACCAACACTTCCGCAGATATTAGATGGTAAACAGCCGGCAAATAGCCCTTCAGTTCGCTCTGCTTTTGAACCATCACTTAAATATGAATATTCAGGTGGCGGAACAACCATTTCACAGTTGATTTTACAAGATGTAACCAGTAAGCCTTATGATGCATTTATGTGGGAAAATGTATTAAAGCCAATGGGCATGAACAATAGTTTTTATACGCAGCCACCTTCAAAAGACAAGCAAAAGGAATTAGCCACAGGATATTATAACGGTCAGGAAGTAAAAGGAAAATACCATATCTATCCCGAACAAGCCGCTGCAGGCTTATGGACTACGCCTACAGATTTGGCAAAATATATCATAGAAACACAATTGTCATTATTAGGCAAATCTTCAAAAGTGCTTTCACAACAAACTACAACACAAAGACTTACTCCATATATTGATGGTTCCGCTGCGTTTGGGGTATTTATTGAAAATAGAGGAACAAAAAAATACTTTACACATCAAGGCGTTGACGAAGGATTTGTAAGCCAATATTACGGAAGTCTGCAAGATGGGAATGGTGTTGTTGTAATGACTAATACGAACAATACCGCTATTTTAAATGAAATAATAAATAGTGTGGCAACTGTTTATAATTGGAAAGATTTTTATAACCCAACTATCAAAAAAACTATTGCTTTAAATGATACTGTTTTGGAATCATATGTTGGCGAATACCAATTGACTCCTTCAATAATAATTTCGATCACAAAGGAAGCTCATCAACTTAAATTATCTTCAGGACCAATCGCTGCAGACATTTATCCAGAATCAAACACTAAATTTTTCTTGGTAAGCCGTGATGGTCAAATGGAATTTATAAAAAATGATAAAGATGTAGTTACCAAACTAATTGTATATCAAAATGGCCAAAATATGGATGCTGTAAAAATAAAATAATGACACTTAAATAATGAATTCGTTTTGTCTATTTGCTAAAAGATCAACCAAAGATTAATCAACCTTTGGACAAAACGAATTCTTTTTTTATATGGAATAAAACAATAAATTCAACCAATATTCATTCAACCAATCAATTAGAATATTATGAAAAACAGAAAAACATTAGAATATTATGTATTGGATGTCTTTACTAATGAAAGCTATAAAGGAAATCCTTTGTCAGTTGTTTTTACCAATGGAAATTTAGAATTGGAACAATATGAAAAAATTGCTAGGGAATTCGGTTATTCAGAAACCTCATTTGTTTATTATTCCAAAACTAAAAAAGCATTAAGAGTCCGTTCTTTTACACCTACTGGATTTGAAGTAGATGGAGCAGGACACAATTTACTAGGCGCTGTTTGTGCTGCTTTATTGAAAAAAATGGACATCTTTAATGAACAAACTGGAAATCCTTTTGTGATTATGAAAGAAACTCCGATTCCAATTTTAATTGATTTCGATTCTACAAATCAATTGCCTATTGTAAAAATGAAGCAAAAACCTGCTACTATAGAAGCTTCAATTCCAGCAGAAGTTATCGCTAAGGCAATTGGATTGTCCACTGAAGATTTAGAAGTGCCAAATTTCATTCCCACAATTGTACAAACAGAAGTTGCTCACTTAATGGTTCCTATAAAAAGCCTAGAAACATTAGACAAAATCAAAACTGACAACAACCATCTAATAACAATATCAAAACAAAATCATTTTGAAGGTTTTTATTGTTTCGCTTTTACATCTGAGAAAGTAGGAACAATTGTTCAATCTAGATTTTTCAATCCTTTAATCGGTATTGATGAAGATGCTGCCACCGGAACTGCCGCTGGACCACTCGCTGGATTATTAAACAAACAAAATATAATTCAATCAAACAAAGAATACCAAATATTACAAGGCGTACAACTCAACCAGCCTTCGTTAATAAAAGTCATGGTTACTGAAAATAATGTATTAGTCGGTGGTTCATCAGTAATTACAATGGAAGGTAAAATTTATCTAACCTGATTGTAGCCAAACCGACATTTTTACAAAATCTAAAACATTTGTATATTTGCATCGTAAAATTTAAAAACATATTTAAAATGTGAAAATAATTTCTTTCAGACAAATAAAGACAACAAGCCAAGCGAGGTTTGTTTCATTGTTTCATGCTAAAAGAAATTATTATGCTTATTTTACAAAACGTATCCTATATACATCCCAACAAAGAATTACTGTTTGATAACATCAGTTTTACAGTAAATCATCAAGAAAAAATTGCTTTAATTGGCAATAACGGAGCAGGAAAATCGACCTTGCAAAAAATCATTGCAAAACAACTTCAACCATCAGGCGGGCAATTACATGTTGATTCCGTTCCTTATTATGTACCGCAAATTTTTGGTCAATACAATCATCTGACTATTTCGCAAGCACTAGGTATTGAAGAAAAATTAAGTGCCTTAAAGGAGATTTTAAACGGAAATGCAACCGAAGAAAATTTTAGTGCGCTCAATGATGATTGGACAATTGAAGACCGATGCCTGGAAGCCTTGAATTATTGGCATCTAAACGATTTGGATTTAGATCAAAAAATGGAAACCCTTAGTGGCGGACAAAAAACAAAAGTTTTTCTTGCGAGTATTTCGATCCATCAACCGGATTTAATTTTACTGGATGAACCCAGCAATCATTTGGATGTTTCGGGCAGAGAACTTTTGTACAACTTCATTCAATCTACAAAAAGTACCTTAATAATCGTTAGCCATGACAGGAAATTATTGAATCTTCTGAGCAAAGTTTATGAGTTGAGTAAATTCGGAATTAAGGTTTATGGTGGCAATTATGATTTTTATTCCGAACAAAAACAGATAGAAAACAATGCGCTAAGTCAAGATATTCAAAGCCGAGAAAAAGCCTTGCGGAAAGCCAAAGAAAAAGAAAAGGAAACACTGGAACGACAACAAAAATTAGACAGCCGCGGAAAAGGAAAACAAGAGAAATCAGGAGTTTCCCGAATAATGATGAACACGTTACGAAACAACGCCGAAAATAGTACAGCGAAAGCAAAAAATGTACACGCTGAAAAAATTGGTGGTATTTCGCAAAAGTTGCAAGAGTTGCGCTCTACACTACCCGATGTTGATAAAATGAAATTTGGTTTTGACAATTCGGCGTTGCACAAAGGAAAGATATTATTTACAGCAACTGATATTAATTTTAGTTACAACACACAATCGCTTTGGAAAAACAATCTAAACTTTCAAATTGTAAGTGGCGAACGAGTTGCATTACAAGGACAAAATGGCTCTGGAAAAACAACGTTAATCAAATTGATTTTAGGCGATTTACAGCCACAAATCGGAACATTTTATCAATCACAAAATAAATCATTCTACATCGATCAGGATTATTCATTATTAGACAACGCCTTAAAAGTTTACGAACAAGCACAGCAATTCAATGATTTGGCGCTGCAAGAACACGAAATTAAAATGAATCTCAATCGCTATTTATTTACCAGAGACGATTGGGATAAACCATGCAGCGTATTAAGTGGCGGCGAAAGAATGCGCTTGATTCTTTGTTGTCTCACAATTAATAGTCAATCACCAGACATAATTGTGTTAGATGAACCAACGAACAATTTAGACATTCAAAATATTGAGATATTGACCTCTGCCATTAATGAATATCAAGGAACTTTGATTGTGGTATCACATGATGAAACTTTTTTGGAACAGATAAATATTGAGCGCACGATCAAACTCTGAAAAATAACGATTAAATTTAGATTGGTAAAACGGTTGTACTCTTCACTTCAGAAATAATAAAAAAACTATTAATCAACGACACTTCGGGTAAAGCTGATAGTTTCATTTGATGAAAATGATGGTAACTTTCCATATCAGGCAAAACAATTTTTAGCATATAATCAAAATTGCCTGAAACAAAATTGCATTCGAGCACTTCGGGCATATTTAATATTGCTTTATTAAAACTATCTGAAATATCGAAAGTTTGCTTTATCAATGTCACCTGACAATAAACAGTGAGGTTTTTACCTAGTTTCTTTTTATCTAAAATAGAAACATAGCGCTCTATAACCCTTTCTTTTTCAAGTCGTTTTACCCGATCATGAACAGGAGTTAGCGAAAGATTTATTTTATTCGAAATGTCTTTTAAAGTCAAATGGGCATCTTCCTGCAGCAGCCGAAGTATTTTTCTGTCAATTTCATCTAAATTCATAACAAAATAGGAGTTTAAAACAGTTAAAAATAACAAAATATTCCGATTATTTTTCTTTTTTAAAATATAAAGAATAATAAATAAAGAATAATTTCATGTAAAAGTACCAATTAAAAATAAAATTTTCTTTTTTAATTTTACAATTAACAAAAATTTTCTTTATCACCTAAATTTGTATCATAATAAAAGTCAATCACTAAATTCAATAGTTTATGATAATCGGTGTACCAAAAGAAATCAAGAATAACGAAAATCGTGTAGCGTTAACTCCGGCAGGTGCCGCTGAGATGAAAAATAACGGTCATAGTGTTTATGTTCAAGCTACTGCTGGTGAAGGAAGCGGTTTTTCAGATGAAGAATATGCTGCAGCAGGAGCGGTAATTTTACCAACTATTGAAGAGGTTTATGCTATTGCCGAAATGATTATTAAAGTAAAAGAGCCAATTGCGTCAGAATATAATTTAATTAAAAAAGATCAATTGCTTTTTACCTATTTCCACTTTGCATCATCAGAGCCATTAACTCATGCTATGATTGAACGCAAAGCTGTTTGTTTAGCTTACGAAACTGTAGAAAAAGCAGATCGTAGTTTACCTTTATTAGTTCCAATGTCTGAAGTAGCTGGTCGTATGTCTATTCAGGAAGGGGCCAAATACTTAGAGAAACCATTAAAAGGAAGAGGAATTCTTCTTGGTGGTGTTCCAGGCGTTCCTCCAGCAAAAGTTTTGGTTCTTGGAGGCGGAATCGTAGGAACTCAAGCTGCGAAAATGGCTGCCGGTTTAGGCGCTCAAGTAACTATTATGGATGTTAGCTTACCTCGTTTGCGTCAATTGGACGATATTATGCCTGCCAACGTAACGACTCAAATGTCAAATGATTATAATATTAAAAAAGCAATTACCGAAGCTGATTTAGTAATCGGTGCAGTATTAATCCCAGGAGCAAAAGCACCTCACTTGATCAAACGTGATATGCTAAAATCTATGCGTCCGGGAACTGTCCTAGTTGACGTGGCTGTGGATCAAGGTGGTTGTATCGAGACATGTACTCCAACAACTCACGAAAACCCGACTTTCATTATCGATGATATTGTTCATTACTGCGTGGCTAATATGCCAGGAGCAGTTCCATATACCTCTACATTAGCACTTACAAATGCTACTTTACCTTATGCCTTACAATTGGCGAACAAAGGGTGGCAAAAAGCTTGTTCGGAAAATGAAGAATTAAAAAAAGGATTAAATATTGCCAACGGAAAAATCCTTTATAAAGGAGTAGCCGAAGCTTGGAATCTTCCTTTTAATGAAGAGTTAGTATTAGAAAACGCTGTTTGCTAATATTAAATAAGTGCTTACTACACTAGAAAAGCCCGTTTTGAATCAAAACGGGCTTTCTGTTTTTTATTTGTGTAGAGATGCACTGTAGAGATGCACTGCAGTGCATCTCTACAGACACGAAATTCAAACTATTCTTTGGGTTTTGACAAATAATAAATCGGAATTCCAATCAACATTATAAATACACCCCAACCACAAGTGCTAGGTTTTGTATACAATAGAGCAATACTAATGGCAATAGCAATAAGAATGTAAAGTCCTGGCAAAAAAGGATAACCAAAAGCCTTATACGGTCTTTCGGCATCTGGCATTTTCTTACGAAGAATAAAAATCCCGTAAATGGTCAGGATGTAAAACACTAAAACGATGATTACAACGAAATCCAACAAATCTCCATATTTCCCAGTCAAACACAAAGCAGAAGCCCAAAAACACTGCGCCCACAATGCCCAAGCTGGGACGCTAGCCTTATTCAAATGAGAAGCTTTTTTGAAAAACAAACCATCTTGAGCCATCGTATAATAAACCCTTGCTCCAGACATAATCAAACCATTATTACAGGCAAAAGTTGAAATCATGATCATCAATGCGATAATTATTGTTCCTATATTTCCAAAAATATTTTGTGATGCCACAACAGCCACCCTATCCGATTCTGCCGTAGCAATATCCTGCAAAGGAACTACCGCCAAATACATCACATTAGCCAAAATATAAATACAGCTTACAATCAAAGTCCCTAGAAACAAACTCAATCCTACATTACGTTTTGGATTTTTAATTTCGCCAGCTATAAAAGTCACGCCTTCCCATGCCACGCTGGAAAACAAAGAACCGACCAATGCCGCCGACATTGCCGAGATTAAAGCCACTCCACTAATTGGAAGCCAAGAACCCGTTTCTACATTCAATGATTGAGAAGTCCAAGCATTCGCCCAGTTGGTATCCCAAACTTCGGACTTGGCAGCAACGAATCCAAAAATAATCAATCCCAAAATCGAAGCAATTTTAATAACCGTCAAGACCGTTTGCAAAATCTTGCTGTTTTTCACGCCACGACTATTGATATAACTCAACAGAATAATAGTAATTATCGAAACAATTTGTGCAGCACTGAGTTTAAAATCGCCTAATTCATAAACAATATTTTTTTCGCTCACAGCTGGGCACAAATAAGCGGCAAATTTAGAAAAAGCCACACCCACCGCTGCAATTGTACCCGTTTGTATCACAGCAAAAAAGCTCCAACCGTATAAAAAGCCAATCAATTTTCCATAAGCTTCTTTTATGTAAACATATTGTCCGCCCGCTTTGGGAAACATCGCGCTCAACTCGCCATAACTTACCGCGGCAATCACAGTAATAAATCCCGTAAGTACCCACATCGCGATCAACCAGCCGGCAGACCCCAATTGACGCACCATATCCGAACTCACAATAAATATTCCAGATCCTATCATAGACCCTACAACAAGCATAGTTCCATCCAGTAACCCAAGTTCTCTTTTAAATTCTGCTGGTTTATTTTCCTCCATTTTTTGGTTTTTAGTTTTGGTTGGTTAAAGATATACTTTTTTTTGAAAAAGACTAATTCGTCTCAATTTTAAGTATAACTGGTAAAAAACAAAAAAACTCTTAAGTTTCCTTAAGAGTTGGTTTATTATTTTTTCAAAAAAACTATTTGATAATACGATTTACCTGGGCAAAATTTCGTTTGTAATATGGCTCTTTAGTCGAAGATATAATTACTCCCGAATGTGTTGATGAGTGAATAAATTTTATTTCATCCTCATTTACTTCAATAACCATTCCTACGTGATTAATATGCCGCCTCCCATTTGTTTTAAAGAAAATCAAATCTCCTTTTTGAGCATTCTCCCCATCAATTTTTTCTCCTATCGAAGATTGTTCGATAGAGGATCTTGGCAATTTTATATCAAATGCTCCAAAAGTAGAACACATAAGACCTGAGCAATCAAATCCGGCTGTAGTTGTTCCGCCAGTTCTATATCGAGTTCCTATTTTATCTGAGGCTTCGCCAATTAATTTATCGATTAATTCTTCATTTGCAACAGGGAAATGAGTTGCGGCTGAATCTTGCTTTTTTTCCATTTGAGTAGCGACACCTATATTTTCATTTTCCTGATTTATTGTCGTTTTATCAATCCTATTATTTGGAACCTGAATCGTCAATTTTGCGCCAACTTCTAATTTTTGTTTGATAGCTGGATTTTGATTTTCTAATTCAGCTATAGTGATTCCATATTTCTTTGCAATTCCGTATTTAGTTTCTTTGGATAAAACCACATGAATCGTTTCTGTTGTCGGAGTTTCAGCAGAAACTGTTTTTGATTGATTTTTTTCTTTTTCAACAATAACAGGGACAGGGGTTTGACTTACAGGAATTTCATTGGTTGTTAAGCTTTCCTTATTGATAGAAGGCTCAATTTTGGAGGACCTTGCATTGCCAGGAATAGTAATGGTTTGTCCAATACTTAAACCTTTTTTACCAATAGTTGGGTTGGCATTTTGCAATTCTGCCAAAGTGATTCCATATATTTTTGCAATGGAATATAATGATTCTTTAGCTTTTACCTGATGTGTTAAAGGCGTTTCGGCTACAACGGTTTCTTCTGTATTACTATTTGTATTTGATAAACTCTCGATTTCTTTTTTAGAGAATTTGGAAGGTATTATGATCTTCTGTCCTACTTTTAATCCCTCAGTTTCTAGTTTTGGATTGGCTTTGTACAGTAATTCGGTTGTGGTTTTGAATTGTTTTGTAATTCCGTAAAGCGTTTCTTTCGGCATTACTTCGTGAGTTACATCTGTAGTTTTTTCTGAAACTGTATTTGCCAAGTTGCTTGTTTTTGTTGGCTCGGAATTTGGAATTAAAAGAACCTGTTTGAGTTGTAAGGTTTTTTTAGCTTTAGGATTCAGCTTGTAAATAGCTTCCATCGAAACATTGTATTTTTGAGCAATACTAGAAATTGTTTCTCCTTTTACAATAGTGTGCTTAATGGTGTTATCCTGCGCAAAAACACTAATGCTTGACAAAAAAAGTGCTAAAACAATGATTCTAAGATATTTCATTCTAATTTCAATTCCACCTCAGATTTTATTAATACAACTAAATTCGAGGGGGATTATTGAATTTAATTGTATTTTTTATTCAAAAAAAACATTATTTTTTCGAGATTTACAAATATAGGTTTTTAAATAAATTCAAAAAATATATGGTTATAAAATTTTAGAAAATGTTATAATTTTTAACACAATTCAGTTTTCACAAACGGCATCTGATATTTATAAACTTTTCAAAATTGCCACATAATGAAATATAGTACCAAATAATACAAAAAAATGCCAAATCGTATGAAAGTAGTTTTTATAACTTTTCAGATAAAAATAAACTCCAATACTATAACTTAATCCTCCGGCTACAATCCACAAAAAAACAGAAAGAGGAATTACTCCCCATAATGGTTTTATCACAAAAACGATCATCCAGCCCATCAATAGATAAAACACAACAGAAACAACTTTGAAACGGTTAACATAAAAAACCTTAAAAAAAGCACCCAATAAAACAATTGACCACATTACACCTAAAAAAACCAAAGCCGTTTTTCTATTCAAATAGGTAATCATTAATGGTGAATACGTTCCTGCAATAAGAAAATAAATACTGATATGATCGGCGATTTTGAGCCGTTGTTTCCATTTCTCATTTTTAGCTAAATGATACAACGAGGAAAACGAATACACTAACAGCATTCCAATTCCAAATAAAATAACGGAAGTTATAGCAACAAAATTGTACGGCTCGATTGTTTTTGCAATAAGAAAAGGGACTCCAATCAAACAAAAAAGAATTCCCAGACCATGTGAAATTCCGTTAGCTACTTCTTCCTGCGGGGTTTGAACTCTGCTTTCCATTTACTTTCTGATTTAAGTTTTATTACATTAAAGATACAATTTCATCACTTCATCTCAATCGCATATTAAGGCAATCTTTTTTTACAGATATACTTTTTATTGGGAGAGTATGAGCAAACAACGATTTCATCTTATAAGTTTTTAACTTATTATCTATATCTGGAAGGATAAAATTGGAACACTAGAAACTGGAAGTATTCTCATTGATTATTCGGCTTACCCTTTTGGTTTCGCACAGATTATTAATTCTGGAAATACAGATAAATGTTTTTCTGAAAATGAATTCCATAGCCCTGATGGAAATGAAAAGCCTTGTGAAATAGACTTGTATTTTTTTCTTGATATAAAAGAGCGACCAACGGAAGCTCCTTTTATACCAAGAAAAAAACAAGGATATGAACAAGCTTGTAATGGACAGCAGGATTTAGCTCCTTATCTAAATTATTTTTAAAATAATATTTTGATAATAAATAAAGTAAAAGCCAATTTAATTTAAAAAAGTATTAATTTTAAGACAATATTCTCTCTTAAAGTCTATGTTTTGAAAAAAATACTTGTGATTTTATTACTAGTTCCTTTATTTTCATTTACGCAAAATATAAAAGGCACCATTATCGATAAAAGAAATAAGCTTCCTATCCAGGATGCGAATGTTTCAATAAATCAAATTGACAAAAGCGCCACAACTACCGAAAAAGGTGAATTCAAATTAAAAGTTAGTAGAGAACCCAACGAAAATGATTCATTGTATGTGACCCATATTGGATATACTTCCAAAAAAATTAGCTATCTGGACTTTAAAAAAAGTAATTATTTGATTTTTTTGGAGGAACAAATTGAACAATTAAATGGACTGACGCTTTCTGTTTCCAATAAGGAATTAAAATCAAAACTCAACTTCACAAAATTAGCTCCATTAAAATATGCAATTTCCTCATTTGGATCTATTTTAAATAATAATAAAATATATGTAATTGGTGGGGACAGTTCATTTAGAGCCGACGCCTGGAAAAAATTACAATATGAAAAACCAGATTTTACCCTAGAGGATTATATGAGAGAACTTCGAGCGCAATCATCTGGTCAATACTACAAAGGAAATCTATTAATTTATGATATAAATAAAAATCAATGGGAAACTTCGAAATTAAAATTCAGAAAAAGAGCCTATCATAATTTAAATATTTACAGGGACACTATATATGTTTTAGGTGGAAAAAAAATCTCTGCAAATGGAAAATTTGAATATTTGGACGACAAAATTGAAGTTTTTGACATCAACAAGGAAACTATTACTATTGACAATACCAATCCTCATCAAGCGGCAAATGCTGCCTCTTTTACTTACAATCAAAGTATAATCACAATGGGTGGTTCTATAAAAATGACCGAAAAAGGTTTAAAAACATATACTGACAAAGTACATAAATACGATATAAAAACCGGCTATTGGTATGAATTAACAAATATGCCTGCAGCAAAAGAAGCTAGTGGAGTTCTGATTAAAGATAAAATATATTTGGTCGGTGGGAATAACGGAAAATCATTATCAACAATAGAAAGTTTTGATTTAACGACTGAAACATGGAAAAATGAAGGTGAATTATTTAATGGTTTAGATTTTCCGGCAGTAACTAATAAAGATGATACTATATATTTTTTCGAGAATGAAAAAATATATACTTACGAAATCAGTACAAAAACGTTAAAAGAATACCTTATCGCTTTGCCACTGAAAGCATCCAAAATTTTCTTTTATGATGATAAGTTATATATTCTTGGTGGTTATTTAGAAAATAATTATTCTCAATATCCTTCATCAAATCTTTATAGTATTGATATTAATGAATTTGAAAACACTAAACCGAACAGAGTTAAAATTTCATCAATATAGCTAAACAAAAAACTCTCAAGTTACCTTGAGAGTTTTGATTTATAATTGGTAAATTATTATGCATTAGCTGCAATCAAATTTAATGCTGAACCTGCTTTGTACCAACCAATTTGACTTTCATTATAGCTGTGATTTGCTAAGACTATATCTTTGCTTCCATCAGCGTGAACAAATTCTAATGTCAAAGGTTTTCCAGGTGCAAAATCAACCAAATCTATGAAGTTGATGGTATCATCTTCCTGGATTTTGTCATAATCAGCTTCGTTTGCAAATGTCAACCCTAACAAACCTTGTTTTTTAAGGTTGGTTTCGTGAATACGGGCAAATGATTTTACCAAAACTGCTTTTACACCTAAGAAACGTGGCTCCATTGCAGCGTGTTCACGAGAGGAACCTTCGCCGTAGTTGTGATCTCCAACAACAACCGACGGAATACCAGCCGCTTTATAAGCACGTGCCACAGCAGGGACTCCATCATAAGCACCTGTCAATTGGTTCTTAACGGAATTTGTTTTTTGGTTAAAAGCATTAACCGCACCAATCAACATATTATTTGAAATATTATCTAAATGTCCACGGAAACGCAACCACGGTCCAGCCATAGAAATATGGTCTGTTGTACATTTTCCAAAAGCTTTGATTAGTAATTTAGCGCCTGTAATATTTTGTCCATCCCAAGCATCAAACGGAGCTAATAATTGCAAACGATCTGAAGTTGGGTTTACATTTACCTGAACATTTGATCCGTCTTCTGCTGGCGCCTGGAATCCTGCATCTTCAACATCAAAACCTCTTTTGGGCAATTCATCACCAAAAGGAGCAATTAATTTCACTGGTTCTCCATTATCATTTAACAAAGTATCAGTCAAAGGATTAAAATCTAGTCTTCCTGATATTGCCAAAGCAGCCACCATTTCTGGCGAAGTTACAAAAGCATGTGTATTTGGATTTCCATCTGCTCTTTTTGAGAAATTACGGTTGAAGGAATGTACGATGGTATTTTTCTCTTCTTTATTCGCTCCCTCTCTATCCCATTGTCCGATACATGGTCCGCAAGCATTGGTAAATACTTTGGTTCCCATTTTTTCAAAAGCAGCAATCATACCATCTCTTTCGATAGTGTAACGAATTTGCTCCGAACCTGGGTTAATTCCAAATTCAGCTTTTGGAGTAATTCCGTGTTCAACAGCTTGGTTTACGATTGACACCGCACGAGCCATATCTTCATAAGACGAATTTGTACAAGAACCAATTAATCCCCACTCAACCTTTATTGGCCATCCATTAGCAGCAGCTTCCTCTTTCATTTTAGAAACAGGAGTTCCGCGGTCTGGAGTAAATGGACCATTGATATGTGGTTCTAACTCAGATAAATTTATTTCAATAAGTTGATCAAAATATTGTTCCGGATTAGCATAAACTTCAGGATCTGCAGTTAAGTAAGAAGCTACTTTATCAGCAGCATCAACTACATCCTGACGATCTGTAGCTGTTAAATATCTACGCATAGAATCATCGTAACCAAATGTAGAAGTGGTTGCGCCAATTTCGGCACCCATGTTACAAATAGTTCCTTTTCCTGTACAAGACATTGAAGTAGCACCTTCACCAAAATATTCAACGACAGCTCCTGTTCCACCTTTTACAGTAAGAATATCAGCCACTTTTAAAATAACATCTTTAGGAGCAGTCCAACCTGATAATTTCCCAGTCAATTTCACTCCAATTAATTTAGGGAATTTTAATTCCCAAGACATTCCAGACATTACATCTACTGCATCTGCACCACCAACACCGATTGCCAACATTCCTAATCCGCCTGCATTTACCGTATGCGAGTCGGTTCCAATCATCATTCCTCCAGGGAAAGCATAATTTTCTAAAACAATTTGGTGGATAATTCCTGAACCTGGTTTCCAAAAACCAATTCCATATTTATTTGAAACTGACGATAAGAAATCAAAAACTTCTTTTGACTGTGTATTTGCCACTTGTAAATCTGTTGAAGCACCAACTTTTGCCTGAATTAAGTGGTCACAATGAACTGTCGTTGGAACCGCCACTTTTGACTTACCGGCATGCATAAATTGCAATAATGCCATTTGGGCTGTTGCATCTTGACAAGCAACTCTGTCTGGTGCAAAATCAACATAATCAACTCCCCGAGAAAAAGCCTTAGAAGCTGTTCCATCCCAAAGGTGACTATATAAAATTTTCTCTGTTAAAGTAAGTGGACGGCCAACTATCTTTCGTGCTGCATCAACACGAGTTGCCATGTTGTCATACACTTTTTTAATCATTTCAATATCAAAAGCCATAAGATCTAATAATTGTTATGTTAGTTTATTTTTTAAAAACTCCAAGTTACGAAAAATAGAGTAGCTATAAAAGAAAAAGCCCGAGTTTATAAAAACTCAGGCTTTAGGATTATGATTAACTAATCTATTGATTATTTCACTAATAATTTGTGAGAAGGTGCAAACTTAGTCAGGTTAATTCCTTTAACTGCAGCTATATACTCTTCAATAGAAGGTGTTCTTCCCAAGATTGTAGACAATACTACAACTGGTGTAGACGAAAGTAAAGATTCTCCTTTTTTACCTTCTGCATCTTCAACAACTCTTCCTTGGAAAAGACGTGTAGAAGTTGCCATTACAGTATCTCCTTTTGCAGCTTTTTCTTGGTTACCCATACAAAGGTTACATCCGGGACGCTCTAAATACAACATGTTTTCATATTCAGTACGGGCAACACCTTTAGGAGCATTATCGTTGAATTCGAAACCAGAGTATTTTTGTAATACTTCCCAGTCGCCTTCAGCTTTAAGTTCGTCAACAATATTATAAGTCGGTGGCGCTACTACAAGCGGAGCTTTAAACTCTACTTTACCTTGTTGCTCTTCAATATTCTTAAGCATTTGAGCAAGAATTTTCATATCTCCTTTATGAACCATACAAGAACCAATAAATCCTAAATCTACTTTTTTCACTCCTCCGTAAAAAGATAGAGGTCTGATAGTATCGTGAGTGTATCTTTTAGAAACATCGGCATTATTTACATCTGGATCGGCAATCATTGGCTCAGCAATTTGATCAAGATCAACAACAACTTCAGCATAGTACTTAGCATTTGCATCTGGAGTTAAAGCTGGTTTAGTTCCAGAAATAATTTCTGCAATTCTCTTATCCGCTTTATCAATTAACCCTTGAAGAACCTGATTAGCATTATCCATTCCTTTGTCGATCATGATCTGGATTCTACCTTTTGCAATTTCCAATGATTCAATCAAAGTATCGTCTTCAGAAATACAGATAGAAGCTTTTGCTTTCATCTCTGCAGTCCAGTCAGTAAATGTAAAAGCCTGATCAGCGGTAAGCGTTCCTAAATGAACCTCAATAATTCTTCCTTGGAATACGTTTTCTCCACCAAATTTCTGAAGCATTTGTGCCTGAGTAGCGTGAACCACATCACGGAAATCCATGTAGCCTTTCATATCACCTTTGAAAGTAACTTTTACTGATTCTGGGATTGGCATAGAAGCTTCTCCAGTTGCCAATGCAAGAGCTACTGTTCCAGAGTCGGCACCAAAAGCAACACCTTTTGACATTCTAGTATGAGAGTCACCACCGATGATGATAGCCCACTCGTCAATAGTAATGTCATTTAATACTTTGTGGATAACATCTGTCATTGAGTGATAAACGCCTTTCGGGTCACGAGCCGTGATCAATCCGAAATCGTTCATAAATTTCATTAACTTAGGAATATTTGCCTGAGCTTTTTTATCCCAAACCGAAGCAGTATGACAACCTGATTGGTAAGCACCATCAACAATTGGCGAAATTACCGTAGCAGCCATAGACTCTAATTCCTGAGCAGTCATCAAACCTGTAGTGTCTTGCGAACCAACAATGTTAACTTGAACACGAACATCAGACCCAGCATGCAATACTTTGCCCGGAGTGTTACCAACGGCATTTTTATTAAAGATTTTTTCAACAGCTGTAAGACCTTGTCCTTCGTGTGAAATTTCTTTTGATGGAGCATAAACAGTTGGAGCAGTAACTCCTAAAGTTTTTGCTGCGAATGTTTGTAATTTTTTACCAAAAACTATAGCGTATGAACCACCAGCTTTGATGAATTCCATTTTTTGAGGAGTAAATGCTTTAGAAATATCTATAAGCTCTTGGTCTCCTTTATAAAGTTTTTTCTCTTTAATATTTATAGTAAGGACCGTTCCGGTCGCAACTGAATAAGCTTCTTCCAAAATTGGTTCTCCCGCTTCATTACGGATTGGGTTACCATTTTCATCAAGCTTTTTAACCCAGTTTTTAAGATCCAAACCAATACCTCCAGTAACATCAACAGTTGTTAAGAAAATTGGAGAAATACCGTTTGTTCCACCAACAATTGGAGCAATATTTACAAATGGAATATATGGACTTGCTTTTTTTCCTGTCCAAAGTGCCACATTGTTAACACCAGACATTCTTGAAGAACCTACCCCCATTGTACCTTTTTCAGCAATCAACATAACGCTTTTGTCAGGATGTTGTGCTTGCAATGCTTTGATTTCTGCTTGCGCCTCAGGAGTAATCATACATTTCCCGTGCAATTCACGATCAGATCTTGAGTGTGCTTGGTTACCTGGAGAAAGCAAATCGGTAGAAATATCACCTTCGCCAGCAATAAAGGTAACTACCTTAATTTCGTCTGCTACTTCTGGTAGTTTTGTAAAAAACTCTCCCTGCACATAACTTTCCAGAATATCTTTAACAATTTCATTACCATTTTTATAAGCCTCTACTAAACGATTAGTATCTGCTTCGTAAAGGTAAACTTGAGTTTTTAAAACTTTTGCCGCTTCTTTTGCAATAGCAACATCATTTCCTAAAGCCAAATCAAGCAATACCTTTATAGAAGGACCACCTTTCATGTGTGATAACAACTCAAAAGCAAAAACTGGAGTAATCTCTTTTACTATAGATTCTCCTAGAATAATCTCTTTTAAAAACTTCGCTTTTTCACCTGCAGCACTTGTAGTTCCTGGTAAAGTGTTATAAATAAAAAATTTAAGTGAGTCTTCGCGATAAACATTATCAACATCTTTTATTTGTTCGATAATTACGCTTAACAATTCAGCAGTATCGATTGGCTTAGGATGAAGTCCCTGCGCTTTTCTTTCTTCGATTTCCTTAAGATAATCGTTATAAATATTCATAATAGAGGTCTTTTTTTAAAGGCAGATTTCCTTGATCAGGTCAAAACCAAATGCCATAATAAGTTAGTGTTTTTTTTGTGCTGCAAACATAATAATTAAAGATGAGAATTTAAAAAAATTTAATAGAAGGACCATTTTCAAAAATTATTATTGCAAAATAAAAGATTTCACTGCTTTAAAATAATAAAAATACATATTTCGTTATCAAAATTTGAAAATTTCGCAATGTAGATTTTAGTTTTAACAAAAAGAAAAATTATTGTTAAAACTAAAAGTGCTACATTCTTATTAGATTGTAGCACTTTTCATTAAATTATTATTTTTTTCTATTAAACTAGCTTTCCTATTATGATTTCTTCAGTTATACCTTCGGCATCAGCCTTATAATTTTTTATAATTCGGTGACGTAAAATACCCACAGCAACAGCTTTGACATCTTCTATATCTGGGGAAAATTTGCCATGAAAAGCAGCATGTGCTTTGGCTGCTAAAATTAAGTTCTGAGAAGCTCTCGGCCCTGCACCCCAATCCAAATAATTCTTCACAAATTCATTTGAAAGGGCATTGTCAGGACGCGTTTTGCTTACTAAAGTTACCGCATATTCAACTACATTATCAGCAACTGGAATGCGGCGGATTAAGTGTTGAAAATCTATAATTTCCTGACCATTAAACAACGGATTTACTATCACCTTAGAATCTGTCGTAGTTTGTTTTACTACTTGTACCTCTTCTGCAAAAGAAGGATATTCCAATTTTATAGCAAACATAAAACGGTCTAATTGTGCTTCCGGCAAAGGATAAGTCCCCTCCTGTTCAATTGGATTCTGAGTTGCTAAAACAAAATAGGGTAAACTCAATTTATGGTTAGCTCCAGCAATAGTAACGGAACGTTCTTGCATAGCCTCCAATAAAGCCGCTTGTGTTTTTGGCGGAGTCCTATTAATCTCATCAGCCAAAATAATATTTGAAAATATTGGTCCTTTTATAAATTTAAACTGCCTATTCTCATCTAATATTTCACTCCCCAATATATCGGAAGGCATCAAATCTGGTGTGAATTGTATTCTTTTAAAATCAAGTCCTAGCGCTTGTGCAAGAGTATTCACCAATAAAGTCTTGGCAAGACCAGGAACTCCAACTAAGAGAGCATGACCACCAGAAAAAATACAAAGCAAAATCTGATCGACAACAGCTTCCTGACCTACAATAATTTTGGATATCTCTTTTTTTAATTCATTTCGCTTTTGAACTAAATTTTGAATCGCTGTTACATCCGACATTTCTATGTTTATTTTATTAAAAAAGAGTTAGTATTATGGAAACATAAAACTAACTCTTTTATTTATTTATTGAAAATTATTTTTTAACCCAATTATTTGTAAATGGACAATCTTTATATTCATCAACAATTTTAATATAAGTATCCTTTATTTTTGCATCAAACCATTTAGCAATAGCTTTAATTTGTTTTTCTTTCAAAGCTAAATCTTTAATTTTAATATAATCTTTAGCATAATCAGCAGTATGAGAATCAATTCTATTAGTAACTGTCATGATTTTATAATACTTCTTCCCTTGGGCATCTTCAAGAAATGGCATGGAAATTTCATTGTCTTTCAAATTAGAAACCTGGTTATAGATTGAAGGATCCATATTCGTTAATTCAAAACGAGTGTCTTGAGTCTTAGAATTCACTAAAGCACCACCATTAGCTCTGGTTTCCTTTTCATCAGACATGGTTCTTGCTGCTTCTGCAAAAGTAATTTCCTTGTCTAAGATTTTTTTTCTAATTAAAGTAATTTTCTCTTTTGCCTCTTTTAATGATTCTTGAGAAACTACAGGAGAAATCAATATGTGCCTTAGTTCAATTTCCTGACCTTTAATTTTTTCTACATAAATAATATGATATCCATATATCGTTTCGAAAGGTTCGGAAATCTCACCTTCTGCCAAACTAAAAGCGACATCTTTAAACTCTTTTACAAAAGGTGTTTTACGTGTCATTTTATAATAGCCTCCATTTTTACTAGAGCCAGGATCTTCAGAGTACAAAACTGCTTTAGTTGCAAAACTCGCTCCTTCCATGCATTCTTTTCTAAAACTGTTGAGTTTATCAATGACTTTTTGTTTATCGGCATCGGTAACTTTTGGTTTAACAACAATTTGAGCTACTTCTAATTCGGCACCAAAAACAGGCAAATCAGCAGTTGGTATTTTTTTGAAAAATTCACGGACTTCCTCAGGCGTAATTTCAACTTTTCCAACAATTTTATCTGTCATTTCCTTTGTAAGCTTTTGCTCTTTCAATACATCAAAGAAATATGTTCTGAACTCTTCTTCTGAATCTTTTTGGTAATATTTCACTAATTTATCCATAGAACCTATTTGTTCTAACATATAATTTAGCCTTTCATCCATCATCCCTTTTACTTCAGCATCACTCACAATGATACTATCCTGAACAGCTTGATGTGCATACAATTTTTGTTCTAGCAAAGTTCCTAAAACCTGACATCTGGTAATATCTTTTGTAGATCCACCCTGACTAGTAATTTCCAAATAACCTTTATCAATATCTGAGTCCAAAATAATATAATCCCCAACAGTCGCAACTATTCCATCAATCTTAAGTCTTTTACCACTGTTAGGCACATCAGCTTTAGCAACTGTAGCTACGCTGTCTTTTATAATTTCTTGCGCATTTACAAAAGTTAAGACTGAAAACAAAAGAAAAAAAGTCAACACAACTTTATTGGTTATGGATTTCATTTGTATATTTTTTAAAGGCATTTTTTATATTTTATATTAATGTTAAATTTTAAAAATTAGTTTTAAAAAGCGAATTACTATAATCCAACACTTGAAAACCAAGCAAACAATTCATTTCACTTTTCAATAATTAAATCGTAATATTTCAGCAAAATCCTTACAATTATCTAAAGTTAAACCGAACAAAAATAACAATTCGGCTCCATTAAACAAGTTTCCTTAATAGTATTAACAAAAAATTATTAAGTTCCATTTTACACTAGGAATTATAGAATGAAATTTTAAAAAAAGCAAGCATACTAAAAGGCAAATATACTGTTAGTTTATCATTATTCACTATTCGGATCAAATAAGGTTTATTCCAAATTTCAACGTCAATTCCATATATATTATAATCATATATTTTTTAAATCGCATTTATAAATAGTACTTTTGCAGACAATTGATAAATAAATATGAGCTTTTTAAAAGAAATAGAAAGAAGACGCACTTTTGGGATTATCTCACATCCCGATGCTGGAAAAACCACACTTACAGAGAAATTACTACTTTTTGGAGGAGCAATCCAAGAGGCTGGTGCTGTAAAAAGTAATAAAATAAAAAAAGGAGCTACGAGTGACTTTATGGAAATTGAACGTCAGAGAGGGATCTCTGTATCAACTTCTGTATTAGCTTTTAATTATAAAGACAGAAAGATAAATATTCTCGATACACCTGGTCACAAGGATTTCGCCGAAGATACTTTCAGAACTTTAACAGCTGTTGATAGCGTAATTGTAGTTATTGACGTTGCGAAAGGAGTAGAAGAACAAACTGAAAAATTAGTTGCAGTTTGTAGAATGCGAAAAATCCCTATCATCGTTTTTATCAATAAATTAGACCGAGAGGGAAAAGATGCTTTTGACTTAATGGATGAAGTGGAGCAAAAACTGGGTTTAACTGTTACACCTCTAAGTTTCCCTATCGGAATGGGATATGATTTTCAGGGAATTTATAATCTTTGGGAACAAAACATCAATTTATTTAGCGGTGACAGTCGAAAAAACATTGAAGAAACAATCGCTTTTTCTGATGTACAAAACCCGGAATTAGAAAAAATTGTCGGTCAAAAACCTGCTAATCGTTTACGCGAAGAATTAGAATTGATAGATGAAGTATATCCAAAATTTGATCGCCAAGAGTATTTAGATGGTAAAATTCAGCCAGTTTTTTTCGGATCTGCTTTAAATAATTTTGGAGTCCGAGAATTATTAGATTGCTTTGTTAGCATTGCACCATCACCAAGACCTAAAGACTCCGAAACAAGATTGGTTGATCCAAAAGAAGAAAAAATGTCAGGATTTGTGTTTAAAATCCATGCCAATATGGATCCGAAACATAGAGATAGATTAGCTTTTATAAAAATCGTTTCAGGAACTTTCGAAAGAAACAAACCTTATTATCATGTTCGTCAAAAAAAGAACTTGAAATTTTCAAGTCCGAATGCTTTTTTTGCTGAGAAAAAAGAAATTGTTGATATTTCCTACCCTGGCGATATTGTTGGATTGCATGACACAGGGAATTTCAAAATTGGAGATACATTAACAGAAGGCGAAATAATGAGTTTCAAAGGAATTCCAAGTTTCTCTCCAGAACATTTTAGATACATTAATAATGCTGATCCAATGAAAGCAAAACAGCTTGACAAAGGAGTTGACCAATTAATGGATGAAGGTGTAGCACAACTATTCACTCTAGAAATGAATAACAGAAAAGTAATTGGAACAGTTGGTGCATTACAATACGAAGTTATTCAATACCGTCTGGAACATGAATATGGTGCAAAATGTACTTATGAAAATTTCCCTGTACACAAAGCTTGTTGGGTAAAACCAGATGATGCGAAGAATGAAGAATTTAAAGAATTTCAAAGAATTAAACAAAAGTTTTTAGCAAAAGACAAATACAATCAGCTTGTTTTCCTTGCTGATTCAGACTTTACAATTCAAATGACTCAAAGTAAATATCCAAGTGTAAAATTATTTTTCACTTCTGAATTTGATTAATTATTATATATAAAAAAAACGCCAATTTGAATTGGCGTTTTTATATATACAAATTAAATTCAACCTTAAATACTCGCTAACAAGATTTAATATTTAGTGCTTTCTTCAAAAGCGTTTTTACTAATAAATGATTTGGTTCTCTACCAGAAGTCATAAAACTTTTTTTAGAATACATTCCGTCCATCGAAAAAGTCCTACCAATATCTTCTTTTGTTCCCATAAACCAAAGTATAAAATTGACGTTCGAGTCAACAGAAGTTGATACTTCTTTTATTGGATTCTCTATTACAATACTTGGATTCATTAAAACTTCATCCGTGAGAACTTTCAAATTACTTTTTTGAGCAAATGATGAAAAGGAGGAAATAAAAAAAACAAGCAAAAACATAACAAAGTAAAATCCTTTATTACTGCTAGTTTTTATTAATTTAAAATTTTTGTTCATCTTTAATTTCACTTATATGATTTGGATCATATGCTGCGCGCGAAAATAAATGAATCGTTAGCCTAGAAAAAAAATAGTCGTTAAAATACACGAATAGCCGTTTAAATGCATAAAGCGACAGAATTGATGCAACGACTATTTTTTAAAATAGATTAAAAAAAAAAAGACCTCATTTCTGAGGTCTTTAATTTATAATTATGCTTGTCCAGTAGGACCAAAATTTAAAGGAATTGGAGCTTGTTCGCCCTCTTTTATTTCACCATGGGCTAATTCAAAACGATGAACATTTTCACCTATTGCTTTGAGTAATCTTTTGGCATGTTGTGGAGTCAAAACAATTCTTGATTTCACTTTTGCTTTAGGAACACCAGGCATAATACAAACAAAATCTAATACAAATTCAGATGAAGAATGATTAATTATAGCCAAATTGGAATAAATTCCTTCAGCTATTTTTTCATCTAATTCAATATTAATCTGTTCTTGTTGTTGGTTAGAATTGCTCATAAAATTTAGAATTTTTCAATACTCTCTCCCTACTTTTGGCAGAGAGAGAACATTGAGGAAAGAATTAATAAATATACTCTTCTTTATTTGCCATCATATCATTATAGTCTTCTCTAGAACCTACAATCGCATTATCATATTCTCTCATACCTGTACCAGCAGGGATTCTATGACCAACAATTACATTTTCTTTCAATCCTTCTAACAAATCAACTTTACCTGCAACAGCAGCTTCGTTTAATACTTTTGTTGTTTCTTGGAAAGAAGCAGCAGAAATAAATGATTTAGTTTGAAGAGAAGCTCTTGTAATACCTTGTAAAACTGGAGTTGCTGTAGCTGTGATTACATCACGAGCAACAACAAGATTCTTATCTGTACGTTTCAATAATGAGTTTTCATCACGCAACTGACGTGGAGTAATGATTTGACCCGCTTTTAAAACACTTGAATCCCCAGCATCTTCAACCACTTTCATTCCGTATAATTTATCGTTTTCAACGATGAAATCTTTAGTATGAATCAATTGATCTTCTAAGAATAAAGTATCTCCTGGATCTTCAACTCTAACTTTACGCATCATTTGACGTATTACTACCTCAAAGTGTTTATCGTTGATTTTTACCCCTTGAAGACGGTACACCTCTTGAATTTCATTTACCAAATATTGTTGAACAGCAGCTGGTCCTTGAATTCTCAAAATATCATCTGGAGTAATAGCACCATCTGACAATGGAACCCCAGCTCTAACGAAGTCATTTTCTTGAACTAAAATCTGGCTTGATAATTTAACCAAGTACTTTCTAACGTCACCAAATTTAGATTCGATAATGATTTCGCGGTTACCTCTTTTAATTTTACCAAAAGTAACAACACCGTCAATCTCAGAAACTACAGCTGGGTTTGAAGGATTACGAGCCTCTAACAACTCTGTAATTCTAGGTAAACCTCCTGTGATATCCCCAGATTTAGATGAACGACGAGGGATTTTAACCAAAACTTTACCAGCTTTAATTTTCTCACCGTTTTCAACCATCAAGTGTGCCCCTACTGGTAAGTTATAAGAACGTATCAACTCTCCTTCTTTACCATAAACCAATAAAGTAGGAATTAATTTTTTATTTCTTGATTCAGAAATTACTTTTTCTTGGAATCCGGTTTGCTCATCAATCTCAACCATGAACGATTGTCCTTGCTCTAAATCTTCATAAGCAATTTTACCTGTAAACTCAGAAACAATAACCCCGTTATATGGATCCCATTTACAAATAACAGTTCCTTTTGCTACAGAATCACCATCATTAACAAAGATGCTGGAACCATAAGGAATATTATGAGTACTTAAAAGAATTCCTGTTTTCTCATCAATTAATTTCAATTCTGTAGAACGAGACACAACGATATCAACTTTGTTTCCTTCGCTATCCTCTCCAACTACCGTTTTCAAATCTTCGATTTCCAGTTTTCCTCCAAATCTTGCAACAATGCTTGATTCTTCAGAAACACCACCGGCAACCCCTCCAACGTGGAACGTACGAAGTGTCAACTGTGTACCTGGCTCCCCAATAGATTGAGCAGCAATTACTCCAACTGCCTCTCCTTTTTGAGTCATTTTACCAGTTGCCAGGTTTCTACCGTAACATTTAGCACAAATACCTTTTGTAGCTTCACATGTTAATGGAGAACGAACCTCTATTTTTTCAAGTGGAGAAGCTTCTATTGCTTTCACATATGCTTCGGTAATTTGTTCACCTGCAGCAATGATAACTTCATTTGTCAAAGGATTGATAACATCTTGCAACGCCACACGTCCTAATATTCTTTCTCCTAAAGTTTCCACAACTTCTTCGTTCTTTTTCAATGCTGAAACTTCAACACCTCTTAAAGTACCACAATCCACTGTATTCACAATTACATCCTGAGAAACGTCATGTAATCTTCTCGTTAAGTAACCCGCATCCGCCGTTTTCAAAGCGGTATCCGCAAGACCTTTACGAGCACCGTGAGTAGAGATAAAGTACTCAAGGATAGAAAGACCTTCCTTAAAGTTAGAAAGAATCGGGTTTTCAATAATTTCACCACCACCAGCAGTCGATTTTTTAGGCTTAGCCATCAAACCACGCATACCAGTTAACTGACGAATCTGTTCTTTAGAACCCCTCGCCCCAGAGTCAAGCATCATATACACAGAGTTGAAACCTTGTTGATCTTCTCTAATGTTTTTCATTGCTGCTTCTGTAAGCTGTGCATTTGTTGAAGTCCATACGTCAATAACTTGGTTGTAACGTTCGTTATTGGTAATAAGACCCATGTTATAGTTAGCAGAAATACCTTCAACTTGTTCTCTGGCATCTGCAATTAATTTTGTTTTTTGATCTGGAATTCTAATATCACCAAGAGAGAATGACAATCCTCCTTTGAAAGCGAATTTATACCCCATATCTTTCATATTATCCAAGAAAGCAGCAGTTGTAGGAACATTGGTCACACTTAAAATGTGTCCAATAATATCTCTCAAGTTTTTCTTAGTCAATACATCATTGATATAACCAGCAGCTTCCGGAACTACTTCGTTAAACAATACACGACCTGCTGTTGTTTGAATAATTTTGTATACTAATTCTCCTTCTTCATTAAAATCTTTTGCTCTGATTTTCACACGGGCATTCAATTCTAATCTTCCTTCGTTCAAAGCAATATTTACTTCTTCCGCAGAATAGAAAGTCAAATCCTGACCTAAAATTTTATGAGTTTCTGTTGACAAACGTTCTTTGGTCATATAATAAAGACCCAAAACCATGTCTTGAGAAGGTACAGTAATAGGAGCTCCATTCGCAGGATTCAGGATATTATGAGAAGCCAGCATTAATAATTGTGCTTCCAAAATAGCTTCTGGTCCTAACGGCAAGTGAACTGCCATCTGATCCCCATCAAAATCCGCGTTAAACGCCGTACAAACTAAAGGGTGTAACTGAATTGCTTTTCCTTCAATCAATTTTGGCTGGAAAGCTTGAATACCTAATCTGTGCAAAGTAGGAGCACGGTTTAGTAATACTGGGTGTCCTTTGATTACATTTTCAAGAATATCCCAAACTACAGGCTCTTTTTTGTCGATTATTTTTTTAGCAGATTTAACTGTTTTTACAATTCCTCTTTCAATCAATTTACGGATTACGAAAGGTTTGTACAACTCAGATGCCATGTCTTTTGGCAATCCACATTCGAACAATTTCAATTCAGGACCAACAACAATTACCGAACGAGCAGAATAATCCACACGTTTTCCAAGTAAGTTTTGACGGAAACGTCCTTGCTTACCTTTTAAGGAATCCGATAATGATTTTAATGGTCTGTTAGATTCTGTTTTAACTGCAGAAGCTTTACGTGTGTTATCGAAAAGTGAATCTACTGATTCCTGTAACATACGTTTCTCGTTTCTCAAGATAACTTCAGGAGCTTTGATCTCCATCAATCTTTTCAAACGGTTGTTACGGATGATTACACGACGGTATAAATCATTCAAATCTGAAGTTGC
>NZ_DATIDY010000026.1:0-23844 GCF_035456085.1 Flavobacterium sp. | reverse complement strand
TTACCATTCAAAAGATTTCATGAAAGAACTTTGGAGAACCATTGCTAATGGAGAAGTTTGGAATGGTGAGGTAAAAAATAAAGCTAAAGATGGTTCTTACTATTGGGTCGACACAACAATTGTCCCATTTTTGAATGATGAAGGCAAACCTTATCAATATGTGTCTATCCGTTCTGAAATTACAGACCGCAAAAAAAATGAAGAAGAATTAAAAAAGACCATAAAAGAAATTTCTGATTACAAATATGCTTTAGATGAATCGGCAATTGTTGCCATTACCAATCAAAAAGGAATTATTACACATGTTAATGATAACTTTTGTAAAATTTCCAAATTTTCAAGAGAAGAACTCATTGGTCAGGATCATCGAATAATCAACTCGGGATATCATACTAAAGACTTCATGCAGGAACTTTGGAAAACCATTGCCAACGGAAAAGTTTGGAGTGGCGACTTAAAAAACAAAGCTAAAGATGGATCTTACTATTGGGTCGATACTACTATTGTTCCTTTTTTGAATGAGCAAGGTAAGCCTTTTCAATATGTGGCAATTCGTTCGGACATTACAGAGCGCAAGCGCGGTGAAGAGGAATTGCTAAAAAATTCCAATACTTTAGAAAATCAAAACAGACAATTGGTCGATTTCTGTAATATCGTTTCTCATAACCTCAGAGGTCCTATGATGAACATTACTGCTTTAATTGATTTTATTAAAGAGACTAAAGATGAAGATGAAAAAGCAGAGTTTTTTGAAGCTATTTCAAAAGTAGCCAATCATTTAAATGAAGTTTTCGAGGAATTAATAGAAACTGTTCAGGTAAGACAGGATACCGAAATATTTTTGGATGAAATCATATTGCAAAAAGTTACCGATAAAGTATTTTTAGGTTTTGAAGCTCAGATTATCCAATCAAAAGCAAAAATAGAAATTGATTTTAATGAAGCTCCAATTATTCATTATCCACAAAAATACATTGATAGTATGATGATGAATTTAATTAGTAATACTTTTAAATACAGATCAAAAGAACGGGATTTGGTAATTAAAATCAAAACCGAGAGAAAGAATGAAAATATTATTTTATCAGTTTCCGACAATGGATTAGGAATTGATTTAGAAAAACACCGAGAAAGTCTATTCAAAATCCGACGCACTTTTCACGATCATCCAGAAGCCAAAGGTTTTGGATTATTTATGACAAAAACTCAAATTGAATCGATGGGAGGTTCGATTTGGATTGAAAGTACTCCTGGTGAGGGAAGTATATTTTTTATAGAAATAAAAACCAAATAGTCCAATTTACAGAGCTGATTTATCATAAAAATTTAAACTTAACAATTTTTTAAAGAGAGAACATTGATTATTCAATCGTTCTCTTTTTTTTGGTTTAAAATTGAAAAAAACACATTTTGAGGTTAAATATTTTTGAATACTTTTTGGTTTAAATAATTGATTTTTAATTATTTGATTATCGTTTTTTATTTTTTTTAAAGCACGAAATTTTTAAAATTTAATATGGTAAAAAGACTGCTTTCTGACTACAAAAAAAACTTTCAAAATGTGTGATTAAATAATTTTCTGATAATTTCTTATTTACTAATCATAATAAAGAAACTATAATCAGTGTTATAATAGAGCTTGTTTTAAATTATTAATCAGTTTAATAAAAAAAGAAATGGAAAATGGTTTTTTAAAATTTATACATGTTGTGAAATCTTATGTTAAAATGCCAAATTCTCAATTCAATTTTTACTTTTTTGAATATTGATTAGAATACACAAAAAACACTAATTATTGATATTTTAAACGCTAAGTATTTTTACTATATCGTTATATTAAATTATTATAATACTGGTTTTTAACATATTAGGTTATTTTTTTGCATAAAATTGCTTCATATTGCGTTATATATTTTTAAATTCATAATGGTTTAATTGGCGCAGTATATCGAGTAAATTTACTATTAAACGATATATAAGTGATATTCAGTTTATTATTTATTTAATTTGTTTAAGAATCAAAAGGAAGAACTGTTTTTAGCAGAATATTCTATTAATTTCATCTCTCGATTGTAAGAACTTTTGCAATAAAAATGGGAGTATGAAATGCGAAGCGGTACCATGAAGTCACCAACGCTTTATAAGCTTTCGTAATATAATGGTTGTGAATATTTTAAAAAACTATCATTCTTTTAGTTTGAAATAAGCACCAATTTTTTTTGAAAATTAGATTATCTTGTTAAAATATTTTACAAAAAACGTAATGGAAATAATGAACAACGAGACAAAAATATACATCGCAGGTCATAAGGGAATGGTTGGGAGTGCTATTTGGAGAACATTATCAGCCAAAGGATATACAAACCTAATAGGAGTTTCAAGTAAAGAATTGGATTTAAGAAATCAACAAGCAGTTAGTGACTTCTTTTCAGACGAAAAACCAGAAGTTATTATTGACGCAGCAGCGAGAGTTGGAGGAATTTTAGCAAACAATGATTATCCATATCAATTTATTATGGAAAATATGCAAATTCAAAACAATCTGATTGATTCTGCACTAAAGTCCGGAGTTGAAAAATTCATTTTTTTAGGCAGCTCTTGTATTTACCCAAAATTGGCACCACAGCCACTTAAGGAAGAATATTTACTTTCAGACACATTGGAACCTACCAATGAATGGTATGCTATTGCAAAAATCACCGGAGTCAAAACGTGTCAGGCTATTAGAAAACAATTCGGAAAAGATTATGTTAGCTTAATGCCTACTAACTTATATGGGACATACGATAATTTTGACTTAAACACTTCCCATGTTTTGCCAGCCATGATCAGAAAATTTCATGAAGCAAAGCAAAACAATAACGCTCCAGTGACTCTTTGGGGAAGCGGAACTCCAATGCGCGAATTCTTATTTGTTGATGATATGGCTGAAGCTGTTGTTTTTGCCTTAGAAAATAAATTACCAGATTATCTTTATAATGTTGGGACAGGAGAGGATTTAACTATCAAAGAACTCGCAGAAGCAATTCAGAAAATTACTGGACACGAAGGTCAAATTATATGGGATTCTACAAAACCTGATGGAACTCCGAGAAAATTAATGGATGTTTCAAAAATGCACGAATTGGGCTGGAAACATAAAATAGAACTTCATGAAGGGATTCAAAAAACCTATAATTGGTTTTTGGAGAATGAAGGAAAATATAAAAAAGTCAAATTGTAATTATTTGCAATAATTTAATCGTTATAAACAAGCAAATATTAAAGATTTAGCAATTCATCAAATTAAAAATAACATGAGTACAACACAAAAAACAGCATTTATTACTGGAGTAACAGGACAAGACGGAGCATATTTAAGTGAATTTTTACTTAAAAAAGGTTATATCGTTCATGGATTAAAAAGACGTTCTTCTTTGTTTAACACAGAAAGAATTGATCACTTATATCAAGATCCACATACAGATAATGTCAATTTCATTTTGCATTATGGAGATATGACTGATAGTACTAATTTAATTCGTTTGATTCAGGAAATTCAACCAGACGAAATATATAATTTGGCTGCGATGAGTCACGTGGCTGTTTCTTTTGAAACTCCTGAATATACCGGAAATGCTGATGGTTTAGGTACTTTACGTATTTTAGATGCAGTTCGTTTGTTAGGATTAGAGAAAAAAACTCGTATTTATCAAGCTTCAACTTCTGAACTTTATGGCAAAGTACAAGAAGTACCACAATCTGAGACTACACCATTTTATCCACGTTCACCTTATGCAGTTGCCAAAATGTATGGCTTTTGGATAACAGTGAATTATAGAGAAGCGTATGGAATGTATGCTTGCAACGGAATTTTATTTAACCATGAATCGCCAATTCGAGGGGAAACTTTTGTGACTCGAAAAATTACAAGAGCAACGTCAAGAATTGCTTTAGGATTACAAGATAAATTTTATTTAGGGAATTTAGATGCCAAACGTGACTGGGGACATGCCAAAGATTATGTGCGTATGATGTGGATGATTTTGCAGGCAGATGAACCAGAAGACTGGGTAATTGCCACAGGGAAAACTACTCCCGTTAGAGAGTTTGTGCGTATGAGCTTTGCTGAGGTAGGAATCGAACTAGAATTTAAAGGTGAAGGTGTCGAAGAAAAAGCGTATGTAAAAGCTTGTAATGATCCAAAGTATCAACTAGAAATTGGTAAAGAAGTTTTAGCAGTTGATCCAAAATATTTCAGACCTACAGAAGTAGATTTATTAATTGGTGACCCTACAAAAGCGCAAAATAAATTAGGTTGGAAATGCAAATATGATTTGTCAGCATTAGTAAAAGATATGATGCAGTCAGATTTGAAATTGATGCAAAAAGACCAATATCTAAAAGAAGGCGGATACGCAACTTTGAATTATTTTGAATAATAGTTTTTAATGGAAACGGTAAATCGTTCTATCTCTGCAGATTTAATTAAAACCATTTCAATATTTGGAGCAGTTTTTATACATAGTTTTGGAATTTTATGCAATCTCTCCAATTTTAGTATTGATATTACTCACATGTTCAGATTTGGTGTTCCTGCATTTTTAGTATTGTGGGCTTATTTTTTTGAAACTTCATATAATAGAAAAAATAAATCCGAACGATTTACCTATTTAACGCAACGTTTTACCCATCTTTTCAAAGTTTATATTATTTGGAGTGCAGTTTATTTTATTGCAATTGCTAATTGGGATGTTTCGTTTTTGAAAAATATAACAATGTATTTTGCAGGATTTGGTTTTTCCGGGCAATATTTTTTAATTATACTTTTTCAATTATTACTTGTACATCCTTTGTTAAGATATTTGTATTTCAACAAAACACTAAGAATAATAACCATTTTGATAATAGCGGTTCTTTACATTCTCTATGGATATTTTGAATTTCTATTACCTAATATATTATTAAAAATAGGCGAAAGGGCATTCTTATTTTGGATTCCTTCGGTATTTGTAGGTATCGCAATGGTTCACGGCAAAATGATAAAAATTCCATTGGTTATGGCTGTGTCAATTCTTTTAATACCATTAGAATCTTCGATTTTACATCAATTTAATTACCATCATTTTAATCATATAACACCAATAGTATTAATTAGTTCAATACTTTTTTGTGTCAGTATTATGCAAAAAGAACATTTGATTAAAACTAAATTGAAAAAAGTAAGCCATAGAGTATTAACTTATATAGCTACACATACAATAGTGATTTTTATTTTGAATCCAATGATAATCGTCTTTCTCTTAAAATTTAATTTTTTCAATTATTTTCATTTTTCTTATTTAGAGAATTTAATTGCGGGTTCCGTAATGACTATCATTATTACTTTTTTTTGTTTAGCAGTGGGCGAATTTTTCCAGAAAATTGGCTTGGAAAAAATTGTATTTTAAACTTTAGTACAGCAAATTAAAATATTAGTAATTATAATTTATCAATGTTACAAAGAGTTAAAGCACATAGACACTACGAGAAAGCCATATATTGGGGAAAACTAGTTAGTATTACCGGATCGGCTCAAATAATAATTCAAGTGGTAGGTTTTGTAAGTGGTGTATTGATTATAAGACTTTTACCCGTTCAGGAATATGCTCTATATACTTTGGCAAATACAATGTTGGGAACAATGAATTTGTTGGCTGATGGCGGTATTTCTACCAGTGTTATGGCACAAGGAGGAAGAGTGTGGCAAGATAAAGAAAAACTGGGAGCAGTATTGGCAACAGGTTTGCATCTCCGTCGTAAATTCGCAGTAGGTAGTTTACTGGTAGCAACACCAATACTTATTTATCTATTAGTTGAACATGGTGCCAGCTGGTTGATGACCATTTTAATTGTGGCCTCTTTAATACCAGCATTTTTAGCAGCACTATCTGATTCATTGCTTGAAATTGTACCAAAATTGCATCAAAATATTCTTCCACTACAGAAAAATCAATTATCAGTAGGCGTTGGAAGATTGATTCTTACCGGATTAACCATTTTTATTTTCCCATGGACATTTATTGCAATCTTAGCTAATGGAATACCAAGGATTTACGGAAATATAAAATTGCGTAAAATATCAGAAAATTTTACAGATACAAAGCAAAAACCAGACCCAGAAGTACAAAAAGTTATTCTAAAAGTAGTAAAAAGAAATATGCCTGGAGCCATTTATTATTGTATATCTGGACAAATCTCAATATGGTTAATTTCTATTTTTGGTAATACAACTTCAATTGCTGAGATTGGCGCTATCGGAAGAATTGCTGTAATGTTAGCTATTGTAAGTACTCTTTTCAACACTTTAGTAATACCTAGGTTCTCACGTATTCAAAATCAATCCGATAAATTAATTAGTATTTACACCAAACTTTTACTTATTATTTCTGCGTTAGCTGTATTAATTGTTTTGACAACCTACTTGTTTACGGATCAAATTTTATGGATTTTGGGTAAAAATTATTTGCAATTAAAATATGAATTACTATTGTTAATCATTTCTAGCAGTATCAATTTGATTATGACATTATCATTGAATCTTACTCTGAACAGAGGCTGGATATTAAATCCCCTTATTTCTATCTCTTTGCAAATAATACCTACCATCATTGGCTGTTTGGTTTTTAATATTTCAGCATTAACAGGTGTTCTTTACATGAATATATTGGTGGCTTTAGTGCAAATGATAGTTTATATTATGTATGGATATTATAAGTTATTTAATTTAAAGAAAGTTGAATTTGAATCTACAAAAGTATAAATGATGAAAAAGTTGAAAATACTGTTTGTCTTACAATGCCCTTTTTCAGACCATTTTGGTGCAGGTAAAGTTCATTTTGATTTAAAAAAAGAATATGAACGAATGGGACATGAAGTCGATACTTTATCAAGTGATGACTATTATCCAAATGGCCAATCTACTATTTCTAAAATAGTTGGACCATTATACACTTATGAAATTTTCTCCAGATTAAAAGAAATTGCATATAAATATGATGTAATTGATGCAAACTTTAACTGCATCCCGTTTCCAAAAGAATCATTTGGCTTTAATGGACTTTTAATTTATAGATCTCATGGACTTTTGCCAGTTTATCGTAAGGCTGAAGCAAGTCATGAATATCAAGAAATGTTGAAAGCTAATAGAGAACCTGTAAAATTAAAAACACGTTTTGGAAATTTATACAGAATGATGTTAAAAAAACCTGGACCAAACGTATTTGCTGATTCAGTGAAATATGCAGATATTATTCATTGCTTGAATCAAGAGGAATATAATTTTTTACTTGAATATGGGATTCCTAAAAAAGAAATTTTACTGTTGCCAAATGGAATTTCAGATACATTTGTCGAAAATGCTAATAAATCAGACATTCACGGTAAAAGCAATATTATCTCGTTTGTCGGGTCTTGGACATTACGAAAAGGGATTAAAGACCTTAACGAAATTCTAACTGTTATCGATCAAAAAGTAAATATTGATAAATTTAATTTACTTGGAGGAGTAACCAAAAGAGAGAAAGTTGTAACTTTTTTTGATGCTAAATTTGAAAATAAGTTAAATGTAATTCCGACTTATTCACAGGCTAACTTGGTGGATTTATTGAAAGAAACAAAAGTTGGAATTTTCCCAAGTTATATAGAAGGCTTACCATTAGCAATAATTGAACAAATTTCATGTGGAATTCCTGTAGTTGCCTATGATATCCCCGGATCCAAAGAGATATTGCAAGACATTGATCCAACGCTTTTAATTCATCCCGGTAATAAAAAAGCATTTGGTGATAAAGTCATCGAAATATTAAATATGAATGAGAAAGATTATGTAATCCTAGCTGAAAAATGCAAAGCTAAATCCCAAGAATATTTAATGAGCAAAGTTTCTGAATTGTTCATTGACGCCTATTATAAAAATCATAAATCACTTTTAGAAAAATATAGTAATCCTATTTTACAGTAAGATTTCATTATTTAATAATATATTTTCGAAAAATCTTCAGTCATTTTTTTTAGTAATTCTACTAGAAACAGAATTTACAGCACTAAAAATTACAAAAGTTTATTTTAATGAAATTCGATTATTTCTTTCAACAATCATTTTTTTTATTGCGTAAACGTTATTTAAAAAAAGCATTTAGTTTTTTAAGAAAAAGCTATTATCAACTGCAAGGGATGAAAGTAGGAGAGAGAACATTAATTTCTAAAATTTATTGTACCTGGCCACATCAGGTTTCCCTTGGTATAAATTGTACTGTAGAGCAAAATGTTTTTTTTAAGTACGATAACATTTGGAAAAAAGAACCTTCTATTATTATCGGTAACAATGTATTTATTGGTTCTGGATGTGAGTTTAATATAACAGAGAAAATTAGTATTGGTGACAATTCATTAGTTGCATCGGGAACACGTTTTGTAGATCACGATCATGGAATGGCAATAGACAGGCTTATTTGCAAACAACCAAGCACATCTGCTCCAATTATAATCGAAAATAATGTTTGGATAGGTGCCAATGTAGTAGTTCTGAAAGGTGTGAAAATTGAAGAAGGAGCAGTAATAGCCGCAGGTGCTGTAGTTAGAGAATCAATTAGGGCCAATGAAATTTGGGGTGGTGTTCCAGCAAAAAAGATTGGATTGAGAAAATAAATTAAACCAAATATTTTTTGTAATTCCTCAAATATTAAAGTATCCATATATAATTTCTTTACTGTTACTTAATAAAAACGAGCTTTTTGATTTCCATAAAAAGGCTAAATTCTAAAAATATTTACAAACTTAAATTAGCGAAAAATGAAAAAGATTATAGGATTAAATTCATTACGTTTTGTTTTAGCTTTCACAGTCTTACTTGGACACGGAGCTCTTCCAAAAGTTAGCGGCGATTATTTAAACCATAAAATAGTAAATGTTTTAAATGGATTTTTGAATAATTCTACAGTTGGTATTGCGGCGGTTATGGCCTTTTTTATTATTTCAGGTTTCTTTATTCATTACCCATATTCATCTGGAAAGAAAATTGATGTTCCTGAATTTTATACAAGACGAATTATACGTATAGCAGTTCCGGGAATTATAGCATTCTTGATTTATAAGTTTCCTTTTAATCATGAAATGGGTGTGGTTTGGAGTTTGATTTGTGAAGTGATATACTATATTCTTTATCCTCTTTTTCTTAGAAATATCAGGCATCTGAATAAAATGATTGTTATCTCTTTTATAATAAGTTATGCAATCTCAATTCTTTATTCATTAAATTATGCAGAATATAATGGTGACTTTCATAGAACAGGATTTTACATTACGTGGGCAGTTGGTTTACCTATATGGCTTTTAGGAGTAAAATTGGCTGAACGATATCAAAAAAATGATTTTGCACCAATTACATTTCAACAGTTAAATATGTATCGTCTGACTGTATGGTTTTTGTCAATAATATGTTCAATTGCAAGGTTTCATTTACATATTTCTTTTGCTTTTTCATTGCCATTATTTTCGATTGTAGCCTTTTTTTGGTTGGAAAAAGAAATTATTTATTATCAAAACAAAAAGGAGAATAGGTTCTTGGATTATGGTGGATTGATGAGTTACTCAATTTATTTAATACATAGTCAGATTTTTTTCTTAATTGAATATATTTTTAATGTAAAAATATTATCTAATAACTTTTTATTATCAATGTTAGCCATTGTATCATCTTTATTTTTTTCTTGGATATTTTATTTATTAGTCGAAAAACCATCGCATTTATTTGCCAGATCAATCAAATTAAACAGACTAAAATTCTTTTCTAGCAATGTTTAATTGAAGATATAAACACTCAATTTTTCAATATTGATTGAAAGTTGTTGATAGCAGATTATAGTTAAAACTACTGAGACAATTTAGTCTAAAAATTAAATAAACCATATTATTATGAATTCAACAGTATCTATTTTGATTCCGACATATAATAGACTCGACGCACTAATAGATGCGTTAGATTCAGTCTATGAACAAACTATTTTACCGAATGAAATTATAATCGGGGATGATTCAACTAATGATTTGACGGAGAAGTATATCGAAAATTTACAGCAAACCAGTAAGATTCCAATATATTATTTTCACAATAAGCCATCACTAAAACAAATGCGTAATGTGGATTCTTTATTCAAAAAAGCGAAAAGTGATTATATAATGTTACTACACGATGATGACATGCTTTTGCCAAAATGTATTGAATTACTAAAAAAACCTTTGGACGAAATTCCAGAAGTCATTGCAAGTTTTGGGAACCAAATACTAACGACTGATGGAGGAGAAGTTATTGAAGGATCAGAAAAAATAAATAGTGCGTTTTTCAGAACACCAGAAAGATCAGGGATAGTTGATGGGTTTATGGCTGGAGCTGTAAGTATGTTTCCTAATGATTGTTATTTAGTCCGTCGTGATGATGCTTTAGCCGTAGGATACTTGGATAATGAAGGAAGAGCCGGAAATGGAATTGATTTTTATTTCGGATACAGTTTAGGAAAATTGCGTAAGCCTTTTTATTACGTAAATGAACTTACTGCCAAATACCGTCTTTCAAATGAATCAATTAGAATAACATCTGATAGCGGTTACACTTCTGTAAAGATTTTATTTGAGGATTGCAAAGATTCGATGTCTCCGGAGATTGAACAATCAATTAAAAATAAAATAGCAAATGCAATTACAATTGCTGTGCGTAAAAAAGATAAAAAGAATGCCTCAAAATGGCTTTTTTCTAAATATTATAGGAACAAACTTGTTACACCAAGAGGAATAAAAAGATTACTCTTAGTTGTGAATCCATTTTAAAATAAAAATTTAATGAAAATTATTTTCCTATGTGGCTCGCTCGAACCTGGTCGTGATGGTGTTGGTGATTATACGAGAAGATTGGGTGCAGAGATAATAAGACAAGGTAATGAAGCTTCAATAATTGCATTAAATGACCTTCAATGTTCAGAAATACTTAACGAAAAGCAAGTCTCTGAGGGTACATCGATTGATGTTTTAAGAATTCCGAATAATACAACGATTAAAATACGTCTTCAAAAGGCTCAAGATTTTATTAATGACTTTAATCCTGAATGGATTAGTTTGCAATATGTTCCTTTTTCTTTTCAAGAGAAAGGACTTCCTTTTGGTTTAGGATCTCAATTATCTAAAATTGGTAAAGGAAGAAAGTGGCATATTATGTTCCATGAGTTGTGGGTGGGAATGGATAAAGAAGCTCCTTTGAAGCATTTTTTTTGGGGAAAAGCGCAGCAAATGATTGTTAAAGAGCTTAATAGCAAATTATGTCCTCAAGTTATACATACTCAATCTATAATGTACCAGGCGCAACTTAATAGATTAGGCTTATTTCCTAAACATCTGCCACTATTTGGAAATATTCCAGTAGTTGGAATTAAAAATAATGAAATTGATACAAATAATAAGACACTTACTTTCGTTGTTTTTGGTTTAATTCATCATGGGGCACCAATAAAGCAGTTCGTTTCAGAATTAGTTGATTATGAAAAAAGAAATCAAGTCAAAACGCAATTAATTTTCATAGGACGATGTGGAACTGAACTTGATAATTGGGTTAATGTGTGTAAAGAAGCTTTAATTGAATTTAAAGTATTGGGAGAACAAGATCCTGCAACAATTTCTAAAGTTTTAATAAATGCGGATTGGGGCATCAGTAGTACACCAATGTTTCAAATTCAAAAAAGTGGAACAGTAGCAGCAATGTTTGAACACGGATTGAAGGTAATTTGTGTAGCAAGAAGCTGGACACCATCTCATCTTAAAATTTCATCATCAATAGAAGGCGTAGTAGAATATAAGGAAAACAAATTGGAAACTATACTAAAAGATAGAGACGCAAATCAGTTAAAAATATTTTTGAAAAATATAGCTAATGATTTGGTTAATAGCGTAGATCAGTACAAATAAGATTTAAAAATGAAAATAATAGTATCACATCCCACAGGAAATTCAAATGTTCGTGCTGTTGCCAAAGGTTTTTTGGAATCAGGATCTTTATTCAGATTTTATACAACGATTGCTTCTTTTCCTAATGGTTTTTTATATAAACTAGGAAGTTTTCCACCTCTGAAAGAAATCCGAAGAAGGAGTTACGATGGTAAATTAGAACCTTTAACAAATACATATCCTTGGCGGGAAATTGGAAGGACTATTTCATCCAAATTCAAATTGAATAATTTTTTAGTTCATGAAAAAGGTATATTTTGTATAGATCAGATTTATAAATCATTGGATAAACATGTAGCAACCGATTTAAGTATTGCTCAAAAAAAAGGAGTTACTGCAGTGTATGCCTACGAAGATGGAGCACTAGAAACTTTTACAGAGGCTAAAAAGTTAGGTTTACTTTGCATTTATGATTTGCCTATAGCGTATTGGGAGACTGGCCGAAAATTACTTATGGAGGAAGCTGAACGTTTGCCGCAATGGGCTAAAACACTTGGTGGTGGTATAACAGATAGTGCTGTAAAGTTAGAAAGAAAACGCAAAGAATTAGAATTGGCCGATGTAGTTGTTGGACCGGGTTCTTTTGTTTTGGATTCTTTACCTGAATGGTCTGCAGATAAAATTAAAATCGTATCGCCTTTTGGTTCACCCGCTAGTAATATATCTTTAAATGTAGTTGAAAAGAATCCAGATAAACCACTTCGAGTACTTTTTGTTGGATCAATGGGACAAAGAAAAGGATTAGGAGATTTATTTGAAGCTGTAAAATCATTGCAAGGAATAAATGTAGAATTAGTTGTTTTAGGTTCTTTACTTGCACCAATGGAATTTTATCGTTCACAATTTTCAGATTTTACATACGAGCCAGGACGTTCGCATAATGAAGTTTTAGAATTGATGAGAACTTGTGACGTTTTTTGTCTCCCTTCCATAGTTGAAGGAAGAGCATTGGTAATACAAGAAGCCATGAGTCAGGGTTTGCCAATTATAATTACTCCGAACACAGGAGGAGAAGATTTGGTAATTGAAGGTGAAACAGGTTTTTTGGTACCAATTAGATCGGCTGAAGCTATCGCTGAGAAAATCAAATGGTTTGCTGAAAATAGAGATAAAATTGCTATGATGGGCAAAAAAGCAGCAGTACATGCTCAAAATTATACTTGGGAAAATTATAGCAATAATATAGTTAAGCAATTGGATCTATATTATAATAGTATTAAAAGTAACTAATACAAGACTGTAATATATAATGAACTTAGATTATATAAATTCAACAAATTCAATCCAACGAGATCCTTATAAAGACTTAAAAATAGGGATTTGGCTGTATTTTTTTCTTTTGATATTTGAAGGTGCTTTGCGAAAATGGTTTTTGCCAGCTTTAGCAACCCCTTTATTAATTGTACGCGATCCAATAGCCCTGTGGCTGCTATTCCGAGCACATCAAAAAGGGTTATTTGCTTATAACGGATATATCGTAGTAATGGGAATAACGAGTTTTATCGCTCTTGTTACGAGTTTATTATTTGGTCATCAAAATCTTAATGTAGCACTTTATGGTTTACGAATATTGGTAATTCATTTTCCGCTTATGTTTGTTATTGGAAGAGTATTTACACGGGAAGATATTATAAAGCTAGGAAAGGTGGTAATTTATTTAAGTGTTCCAATGTTGATACTTATTACTTTACAATTTTATAGTCCACAATCGGCTTGGGTAAATAGAGGAGTTGGTGGTGATGTTGCGGGTGCAGGTTTTAGTGGAGCTTTAGATTTTTTTAGACCACCAGGAACTTTTTCATTTACTCTTGGAAATTCAATGTTTTGGGGATTTACAGCACCTTTTGTTTTTTATTTTTGGTTGGTTCCTCAACAAATTAATAAACTTTTTTTACTAGGTGCTACTGCAGCTTTATTATTGTCAATTCCAATATCTATCAGTCGTACTTTGATGTTTGAAGTTGCTCAAACTTTTGTCTTTACACTTTTTATAATGATTCAAAAGCCGAAATATATAGGGAGTATGGTAATTACCCTTGCAGCTTTATTTTTATTGATTGGGATTTTAAGTTTAACATCAGTTTTCCAAACAGGAACCGAAGTATTTACAACAAGGCTTACGAATGCAAGTGGAGACGAAGGCGGTTTACAAGGAACATTGGTAGATCGTTTTTTGGGAGGATTGATTGGCCCTATCGCCGAGGCAGATAAAATACCTTTTTTCGGATATGGGATTGGTATGGGAACAAATGCTGGGGCTATGTTATTAACAGGTAAAGTAGATTTTCTTATTGCAGAAGTAGAATGGGGGCGACTTATTGGCGAAATGGGAATGCTACTTGGATTGATTGTAATTGCAATCCGCATTTCTTTTGTTTACGAAATAACAGTTCTTGCTTATAAAAAGCTTGCTACTGATGATTTTCTTCCATGGTTGTTAGTCAGTTTTGGGTTTCTTACCATTTTGCAGACACAATGGGCTCAGCCAACGGTTTTAGGCTTTAGTACGCTTATAGGTGGTTTGATTTTAGCATCCTTAAAAAACAAAAAAACTTTAGCATTAAAAGAAAATATCAAATAAAAAAGATATATGAATATCATTGTTTTTGCACATCCTACTTTTTTAGATCATCAAAGCATGCCCAGATATGCAAATATGATTGAAAAAGGAATGATAGAAAGAGGACATTCTGTTGAAATATGGACAGCTTCGCCACTTTTTTTTAATTTTCCACTTCCAAAATCATTTAAAAAGTGGATGGGATATATTGATCAATTTGTGATGTTTCCTATGGAAGTGAAAAAGAAATTGAAAAAATGCTCTCCTAATACACTTTATGTTTTTTCAGATCATGCATTAGGACCTTGGATTCCATTAGTGTCACACAAAAAACATGTCATTCATTGCCATGATTTTTTAGCTCAACAATCGGCGTTGGGAGAAATACCAGAAAATAATATTGGCTTGTTTGGTAAAATTTATCAAAAGTATATTAGACAAGGTTATAGAAAGGGAGAAAATTTTATTTCAATCTCAAAAAAAACACAAACGGACTTACATCATTTTTTGGAGAAAGAGCCTCACTTTTCTAAGGTTGTTTATAATGGATTAAATCAAGATTTTAAACCAAACGATCCGAATTTTATTAGAAAACAATTGAGTGAAAAACTGCAGATGAATTTAAATGAAGGATATGTTTTGCATGTGGGGGGAAACCAATTTTATAAAAATAGGAAAGGAGTAATTGAAATTTATACAGCATGGCGTAAAAAAAATACTCATACTATTCCTTTGTTAATGATTGGAAATGAACCCAATGAAGAATTGAAAGAATTAAGAAAAAAATCGCCTTTCTCAAATGATATTTATTTTTTATCAAATATAAACGATGAAATTTTGAGAGCGGGCTATCAAGGTGCAACAGTTTTACTATTTCCATCTTTAGCTGAGGGGTTTGGTTGGCCAATTGTTGAAGCTATGGCATCAGGTTGTCCTGTAATTACAACAAATGAAGCTCCTATGACCGAAGTCGGAGGGAAAGTTGCTTATTATTTAAACAGAAGACCGAGTGATGATACAAAAGTTGAAAAATGGGCAACAGAATCTGCTTTAGTTTTGGATGAGTTGGTAAAATTATCAGATGCTGACCGTCAAAAATTAGTAAATCAAGGTCTAGAGCACGCACAATCTTTTGAACCTGAAAAAATTCTGGATAAAATAGAAACTATCTACAAAACAATTGTAGAAAATAATTAAACATGAAACAACTCCATATTATACCCACAATGAATCCTAAATCGGGTGGTCCATGTCAGGGCATCCGAAACGTAGCACCATATTTGCAAAATTTTGGAATTGAAAATGAAGTAGTTTGTCTAGACAGCCCATCAGAAGAATATGGTATTGAAGATTCTTTTATGATATATAAATTAGGTAACGGTAAAACCAGCTATCAATATCATGCTACGTTGGTTAATTGGCTAGTTGAAAATTTAGATAATTATGAAGCTGTTATAGTTAATGGCTTATGGCAATATTCGAACTACGCCGTTTACAAAGCTATTCAACAACTTAAAAAAGAGAATAAAAAAGTTCCCAAAGTGGTTGTTATGCCTCACGGAATGTTGGATCCATATTTTCAAAAAGCGCCAGAAAGAAAATGGAAAGCTTTAAGAAATGAATTGGTTTGGCAGTTTATTGAAAAAAAATGTATTAATAATGCCGATGCTCTTTTTTTTACATGTGAAGAAGAATTGCTTTTGGCTCGCACTACTTTCAAAGGATATCATCCAATTAAAGAAAGCAACGTAGGTTTTGGAATTCAAAAACCGCCTGTCAATATATCCAGGATGAATGAAGCTTTTCAACAACTTTTGCCAAACTTGAAAAAGAATTACTGGTTGTTTCTGAGTAGAATTCATCACAAAAAAGGAATTGATCTTCTGATTGATGCTTACAATCAACTAACATCAGAAACTGATGCTATTCCCGATTTGGTAATTGCAGGTTCAACTGATTCAGATTACGCACAACAAATGATGAAAAAAGCAAAAAATAATCCTAAAATACATTTCTCAGGCATGTTATCGGGAGACTCAAAATGGGGAGCTTTTTATGGCTGCGATGCTTACTTGTTGCCTAGTCATCAAGAGAATTTCGGTATCGCAATTGTAGAAGCAATGGCATGCGAAAAACCTGTATTAATCACCAAAAACATTAATATCTGGAGAGAGATTAAGGCTGGTGAAGGCGGATGGATATTAGAGGATTTGAATGTTGATACTATAAAAAATCAACTGGAAATTATATCGAAAATGAATAAAGAACAACTTCAAGATTTTGGAAAAAAGGCTTATCAAGTTTTTGTAGATAAATTTGATGTACAAGACCGTGCAAGCTATTTTGCCAAAACAATAAAAGAACTTTGTGTATAATCAAATTCATTTTTTTTTAGTTAAAATATAAATTTATGTATCAAGACCTCAAATCATTTTCAGTTCCAGCCAATTTTAGAGGAAGATCTAAAGTTACAGTACAATTATGGTGGATTGTACAAACAACCCTTTTTGGTTGGTCTCCACAGTTTATGTATGGATGGAGACGATTTTTACTTCGTCTTTTCGGTGCAAAAATTGGTGAAGGTGTACTATTGCGATCAACAGTTAGAATTACATATCCTTGGAATTTAGAAATTGGAGATTATAGCTGGATTGGCGATGATAATGTTCTTTATAATCTAGGAAAAATTAAAATTGGAAATAATGTAGCTCTGGCACACAAAGTTTATCTTAATACAGGTGGGCATGATTATAAAGTACCTTCGTTTGACATTTTTGCAAAACCAATTTTAATTCAAGATGAATGCTGGATAACCAATGATGTTTATGTTGCGCCAGGCGTTACAATAGGAAAAGGGTCAATTATTGCAGCCAGAAGCTCAGTATTAAAAGATATTCCAGAAAATAAAGTATGTGTAGGAACTCCTGCAAAACCAATTAAAAATAGAATATAAAGTTATGTTGAAAATCGTAGTGACTGGAGGTTCAGGTTTTATTGGGACGAATCTTATATCAAAGCTATTAAGTGATGGGGTTGATGTATTAAGTATTGATGAAAATGAACCTAAAATTAAGGAGCACCTTCCTATATTTCAAAAAGTAAATCTTCTTGATTATGATAATCTCGAAAAATCCATTTTGAGTTTCAATCCAGATTATGTTATTCATCTTGGTGCTAGAACTGATTTAAATGGAAAATCATTAACAGAGTACGATGCCAATATTCAGGGAGTTCAAAATTTGATTCAAATTTTAGACAAGCTGCCTTCATTAAAAAGAGTGCTTTTTACATCATCAATGTATGTTTGTCAACCAGGCTATACACCCAAAAATGATAATGATTATAAGCCTCATACAATTTATGGAGAAAGCAAAGTTCAAACAGAAAAAATCATTAAAGAAAGAAACCCAAGCTACGAATGGGCTTTAATAAGGCCTACTTCAATTTGGGGACCTTATTTTGGCGAGCCCTACAATTTATTTTTTAAGATTGTTCTATCGAAAAAGTATTTTCACATGGGATCAAGAGCTTGTAAAAAAACTTATGGTTATATAGACAATTTTATTTATCAACTTTTATCAATTTTAAAAGCCGATGAAAAATTAATCAACAAAAAAACTTTTTATTTGGGAGACTATGAACCTTATGATATTTCATTGTGGGCAAATGAAATAGCCGAAGTAAAGAATCTAAAAATACCAAATGTTCCTTATGCATTCTTTAAAATTTTGGCATTTACAGGAGATTTTTTAAAAGTTTTTAAAATAAAATTCCCAATGACGAGTTTTAGACTTAGAAATATGACAACTGATAATGTTTATGATCTTACACCCATTTATGAAATAGCACCTACGCTTCCTGTTAGTAGAAAAAAAGGTACAGCGATAACAGTTAAATGGATTGATGACATTGCATAATTGTTTTGTCTATTTTTACAAATTAAATTTTAAATAATAACACCTGGTTTCTTTATAAAAGAAAACAAACCAACTGATTTCTATGAAAGAATCAATTCTCAAAATAGAATCAAATTTTAAATTCCCCAAATCTATAAATTTTATAAAATAATATAGCTAATGGTGATTTCAGTGAAATGATCGTGTTTCCTGTTTTTTTACTTTTTGCTGTGCTATTTGGTAACTGTAAGCAATATTTCATTTTTTTTCATTTGTTTTTTCTAAAAAACGAATTTGATTTTAGCTAATGAAATTATTGATTGTGTGACGCTTAATAAAGCAGGATTTTAGCCTGTAATATTTTAATTTAAAAATTTATTAGATATGAAAATTTCTATCATTACTGTTTGTTACAATCGCAGTGCTACTATTGAAAAAACTATTTTAAGCGTACTTAATCAAGATTACCCTAATATCGAATACATAATTATAGATGGGGGATCGAAGGATGGTACGCCTGCAATTATTGAAAAGTATGCAGATAAATTAGATGTTTTTATTTCAGAACCGGATAATGGAATGTACGATGCAATTAACAAAGGCTTGAATTTGATTACTGGTGATGTTTTTGGTCTAATGCATTCTGATGATGTTTTTTATGACAATAATGTTGTTTCTAAAATTGCTGAAGCTTTCAAAAATAATCCGACAACTGATGGTGTATATGGCAACGGAATTTATGTGACCAATGATTTTCAGGAAAAAATAGTCAGAAACAGAATAGGAGGTGAATATAATTTTGGAAAACTGAAATCGGGTTGGTTACCACTGCATCCAACAGTTTATCTTAAAAAGAATTGTTTAGAACAATACGGAAATTATAACTTGAATTTTAAAATCGCATCTGACACAGAATTTTTATTACGCTATTTATTTAAGTACAAAGTTTCTATGCAATATTTAGATACTTACGTTGTCAAAATGCGAATGGGCGGTTTAAGTACCGACTATAAAAGAGCAGTCGAAGTCTTAAAAGAAGACTATAATATTTATAAATATCATAATATTAACCCATTAAGTGCTGTCCTTTCTAAAAAAAGTCAAGCTCTTAAACAATATTTTGTAAGATGATAGGTTCTTTTATACAAGATGTAGTACATCAACGGCTATTAATTATTTCAAATAATTTTAATTCATTTTATATGTCATTTTTGCAAACTATAGCAAATTATAGGCTTTCTCGTTACTTTAAACTTTGTTTTCTTGTCTGGGACATTGTCCTATTAAATATGACTATCGTTATTTCATACTTTCTTAAATTTGGTAGTTTTAATGACATAAATCTAAAAGAGAGAAGGACTATCTACTTGTTGGCAAATGTTTTATGGATTTTGTTATTGCTTTATAAAAATTCATATATAATTATTCGTATAGAAAAAATTGAAACTATATTGAAACGCATGATTAAGCAAATTGCTGCTCATTTTTTATTGATTTCGATGTTTATAATTGTTTTAAGATATTCAGAAATCTCTCGTGTAGTTCTACTATATTTTTATTTAATCTTTTTTTCTCTCCTATTTATTTCCCGATTATTATCTATGAAATTTTTAAATTATATCCGTGCACATGGCTTTAATTTTAAAAATGTAGTTATAGTCGGAGCCAATCATGCTGGGGATAATATCAGGAAGATTCTATCAAAAGACCTTACTTATGGATATCGTGTCCTTGGTTTTTTTGATAATACTACAGAAACTTCAACTTCTTTATCATTGCCATTGCTTGGTGGTTTTGATGAAATCGAAAATTATATCCTCAGAGAAAAAATTGACGAAATGTATATTGCGCTAAACACTGATCATATAGAAACGATCAATAAACTGACCGCGCTTTGTGAGCACCATATGGTGAGAATTAGATTTATTCCAGATTTCCAGCAATATACATGGTCTAGTAAAGTAGAAATAACTTTCTACGAGAACACTCCTGTTTTGATGTTGAGAAAAGAACCATTAGAAGGAATGATCAATTTATTATCAAAAAAAATATTTGATCTCGTTTTTTCTTTTTGTGTGATTGTGTTTATTTTCTCTTGGTTGTTTCCAATTCTTTATATTTTAATAAAATTAGATTCTCCAGGACCAGTATTTTTTAAACAAGAGCGATCTGGTAGAGACAATGAGTCTTTTACTTGTTTAAAGTTCAGAACGATGTATGTTAATGATTTGTCTGACCAAGTTCAGGCAACAAAAGGTGATAGTCGTGTTACCAAACTAGGCGCTTTTATGCGTAGAACCAATATTGACGAATTGCCTCAGTTTTTAAATGTGTTATGGGGAGATATGTCTGTTGTTGGCCCTCGTCCACATATGCTTAAACATACTGAACAATACTCAGAATTAATTAATAATTACCTCGTACGTCATTATGCTAAACCTGGAATTACAGGCTGGGCACAAGTTAACGGTCTAAGAGGTGAAACAAAAAAACTAATCGATATGAAAGACCGTGTTGATTATGATATCTGGTATATTGAAAACTGGAGTTTATTATTAGATCTAAAAATAATTTTTCTTACAGTTTATAATATATTTAAAGGGGAAAAGAACGCTTACTAGCATATTCTCCTTTTCTAAAATGCTTAATTACAAATTCAATCTAGTTTAATTTAAAAAAAAATAGTGCCCTAAAAGTCAATCATTAATTTAAAGAATATGATAAATACACTAAAAATGAAATATTTTAATATAAAGAAAAACGCCCCTCTTTTTCTTGTTTTATTCCTTTTTTCCTGTGCCTCCAAAAAAGATCTTGTTTATTATCAAAATGCCGATAGTTTAGAACCACAGGGTGAATTAACTTCTTATGAAGTCAAAATTCAACCAGACGATTTGTTATCTATTATCGTTTCCGCAGAAGATCCTGAAATTGCTATACCTTTCAACCTACATACTGTCAATGTTGCTAGACCAAATCGACCAGATTTGGCTAGTGGTGAAGAGACAATGCAATTGTATCTGGTTGATACAGATGGCAATATTAACTTTCCCATATTAGGGAAATTGCATGTTGGTGGTTTAACCCGAACACAAATTTTGATGTTGTTTAATGCTAAACTTTCAACTTACATTAAAAATCCAATCGTAAATTTCCGTATCACTAATTTTAAAGTTTCAGTTCAGGGTGAAGTTACTGCACCCGGAACCTACAATGTTTCTTCTGAGAGATTAACTCTTATCGAAGCTTTATCAATGGCCAGAGACCTGACAATTTATGGTAAAAGAGATAATATATTAATCATTAGAGAAATTGATGGTAAAAAAATATATGCCAGGGTAGATATTACCAGAGCAGATTTTATCAATTCTCCATACTATTATTTGGCACAAAATGATGTGGTTTATGTTGAACCAAATAAGAATAAGATAAATGGTGCCGCGGTTGGTCCAAATACAGGTGTTCTTATTTCTATTACCTCTTTAATAATCACATTAGTTACATTAATTGTCACTACGGCAAAATAAAATTTTTAGAATGGAAAACTATAATAGCATAGAAGATAATTTCGCAAAAGATTTTGATTTAAAAGCATTTTTTGACAAATATTTAGTTCATTGGAAATGGTTTGTATTAAGTATTATTGTTTTTTTGATTTCAGCCTTTTTGTATATCAGATATATAATACCACAATATGAAGCTTCAACAACAATTTTAGTAAAAGATGAAAGTAGAGGTAGTATGCTTTCTGAGCTTTCTGCTTTTTCTGATATTGGGGTAGGTGAAGGTGTAAAAAGTAATGTTGATAATGAAATTGAAATTTTAAAATCAAGAACATTAATCGAGAGTACTGTAAAAAAGTTGAACCTTAACGTAAGGATATTTGCAAAGGGGAGCATTAGAGATGTTGAACTCTACAAAAATGCCCCAATTGACGTTATGCTTATCAATCCTGAGAAAGGTTTTTATAAAAACGGGTTGAGCTTAAGTTATACAGAAATAGGTCCCGACACTTTTGAATTAAAAAATGATTCAGAAGATGAAGAGTCAACTACAAAAAAAACTGCGAATAATGATTTCCATTATGGTCAATTAATAGCAACTCAATATGGGCATATAGTTATTAGGAAATCTAAAGACAGAACTAATAATGATGTTGATATAAACAGTCAGTTAAGAATAATGATTGTCCCTTTGGACGGCATGGTTAGTAGTTTTAGTCAAAGGTTGTCTGTAAAAGCTATAAGTAAAGTTAGTAGCGTAGTAAATGTTTCAATTCAAGATCCGGTTCCAGGAAAAGCAGAGGAATTTTTGGATAATTTGATTGAAATCTATAATAGAAAAGCAGTTGGTGATAAAAATTTTATTGCCGAGAACACTTATGAATTTATAAATAATCGTTTGAGGATTATTACGGAAGAATTAGAAGGGGTTGAAAAAAACGTAGAAAGCTTTAAAACTTCCAATAAGGTTACTGATATTGAATCTGAGGCTGATCTTTATGTTAAAGGATCTGATGATTACGTAAAAAAGGGTGTAGAGACTGAAATCCAATTGAATATGGTGTCTTCTATGTTGGCTTATATTAAAAAAAGTAACAGCACGGATCTATTGCCAACCAATATTGTTGGAAGCCAAGGAGATGCAGGAAATTTAATTAATTCTTATAACGAATTGGTTTTACAACGCAACAAGGTTCTTAAGTCGGCAACATTAGAAAACCCTTCTGTAATCAAATTAGATCAGCAAATTGCTTCGTTAAAATCAAATGTAGTTGCTAGTTTATTGCGAATGGAATCTAATCTAACCATTCAAAAAGAAAACCTGAAACATAATGAAGGTCTTTTGAACAATAAAATTGGAATGATCCCTGTTCAAGAGCACCAGTTCAGAGTTATTGCGAGACAACAAAAAGTTAAAGAAGAGCTGTATTTGTATTTGTTGAAAAAAAGAGAAGAAACGGCCATTTCATTATCGACAACAGAACCAAATGCCCGAGTTATTGATGCTGGTAAGGCTGGTAAATATCCCGTTTCGCCTAAGACCAGTATGATCTATTTGGCTGCTATACTATTGGGATTATTTATTCCATTTATGTGTATATATGTAATTAATTTATTAGATACTAAAATTAAAAGCAGATTAGATCTTGAAGGCAAAACAGCAATTCCTTTTATAGGGGATATACCTACTTCTCATTCTCCTTCAGAAATCATGAGAGCCGATAGTCGTTCTAGTTCTGCAGAAGCATTGCGAATGGTTAAGACTAATCTGGAATTTATGCTATCCAAAGATGGTGCAAAAGGTGCCAAAACTATTTTTGTTACTTCTACTTTTCCTAAAGAAGGAAAGACTTTTGTATCAGCTAATCTTGCAGCA
>NZ_DATIDY010000025.1:0-13395 GCF_035456085.1 Flavobacterium sp. | reverse complement strand
GTTTTTACCGAAGGACATAATAAAGGTATTTACAAAAGTGATGGACGCTCTTCTAAAAATCCTAAGATTAATTATGGAACAGGCGGAATGCTTCACGGCAGAAAATATATGGTCACTACTTCATGGAACGCGCCCAAAGAAGCTTTTACGTTACCAGGAGAATTTTTTAATGAAACAAGTGTTGATAATGGACCATTATTTGGTTTTCATCGTATGAATGCCTTTACCGGAATGACACCATTAGAAAGTATACATTTCCATGATATTGAGAAAAATGCTGACGTTGACAATGATTTGAAGTTATATGAAAATCATTTAACGGAATTATTTTTGAACTAATTATGGAAATAAATTTAACAGTAATTCTCAAAAGTAAAGCAGAGAATAGAGAAGAATTAAAAACAATTTTGCAGAATCTAGTAGAAAATTCGAGAAAGGAATTAGCTTGTATTCAATATGATTTACATCAAAATATTGATGATCCGAATATATTTGTTTTTCATGAGATTTGGAAAAATAAAGAAGGATTGGACTTGCATAATAAACAACCATATTTGTTGAATTTTAAACAAGCAGCCGAATCCCTTTTGCAAGAAAAAATAATTGTTTATACAACTTCCCAGATAGGATAATTAAAAAGCCACTAAATAAAAAATTAGTGGCTTTTTAATAATAGTATTGTTTGAGACTAAATTTCAGCTTTTTTTTTAGCAGTAAAAGTAAAATACAATCCTACTAGAATAAAAGGAATACTTAGCCATTGACCGGTTGATAATACGTTTCCTAAATCACTTTCAAATCCGCCTTGGCTTTCTTTCACTGATTCTACAATAATACGGACAGTAAATAAAAGGACTAAGAATAAACCAAATAAATACCCTGATTTTTTTCTAGCCTCTGTTTTCCAATATAAGAAAAACAAAATAGCAAAAACAAAGATATAACAAAATGCTTCATACAATTGTGCAGGATGTTTAGCAGGGACTTGCTCTAATAAATTAGCATATTGTGGATTGGTAGCTATTGCGTTATACGCTTCTTTTGGTGTAGGAAGCTGAGTTGCATTTACAGCTTGTCTTGGTGTGAATTGATCTCTGACAAAACGAATTCCAAATGCTGAAGTAGTTTCTTTACCAACGATTTCAGAATTGAAAAAATTACCCAATCTCACAAAAATAGCACCGCTTGCAACAGGAATTACCACTCGGTCTAAAATCCATAACATAGGTTTGTGAAGCACTTTTTTAGAAAAAAAGTACATAGCAACAATAATAGAAATTGCTGCTCCATGACTCGCTAATCCCTGATATCCGGTAAATTCAAATTTTGGACTGAAACGGAATGGCAATACAATTTCTGCTAAATTGTTTCGGTAATATTCCCAGTCGTAAAAGAAAACATGTCCCAAACGAGCTCCAATTAGAGTAGCTAATACAGTCCAAACAAATAAGGAATCCAATTTATCAATCGAAACATTTTCTCTGTCAAAAATGTGTTTCATTATATACCATCCTAGTCCAAATGCAATTACAAACATTAAGCTGTAAAAACGAATAATGAAAAAACCTAAATCAATACCTTCGGAAGGATTCCAAACAATGTTTAAAGCGTGTGTCATTTTATTTTTTAAATTTTTGTGAAAATACTATTTTGACTTGACTAATTACGTTAACTAAAAGAATTTTTCTTTTTTAATGTGAATGCTTGCATTTTTTTTCAGGAACTGGGTCATATCCTTTTCTTCCCCATGGATGGCAACTCAAAATTCTTTTTATTCCCAAATAACCTCCATAAAATAAACCGTGAATTTGCAATGCCTGAATCATATATGTTGAACATGTAGGTTCAAAACGACAAGCAGACGGTGTAAATGGGGAAATAGCTCCCTGATAAAACCGAACAAGCAAAACAAAAGGATATATGAGGATGTTTTTTAACATAAACTGTTAGTGTTCTGTATTGCTAATATAAACAGATTAAAAGGCATTGATATTATTAGTGATTACACAAAAACTGCCCACTTAAGTCTCTACAGAAATCTACTGAATACTAAACGAAGTCCCTTCTTTTCCGTCTTTTAATTGAATTCCCAAAGCGATTAATTGGTCACGGATTTGATCAGATAAAGCAAAATCTTTATTGTCGCGAGCTTGTTTACGCATGCCAATAAGCATGTTTACCACTCCTTCTAATTTATCAGTATTGCCATTTGTTTTTTCTTCCTGCAATCCTAAGATATCAAAGACAAAAGCGTGCATCGTATTGGTAAATAATTGTAAATCCGCGGCATTTAAAGTCTCTTTTCCATCTTTTAATAAGTTGGTAAAACGAACCCCTTCGAATAATTGAGCGATAAGAATCGGCGTGTTGAAATCGTCGTTCATGGCATCGTAGCACAATTGTTTCCAGCTAGGAATGTCTATTGAACTTGAGGAGCTAGCTGCAATTCCTTTCAAAGACTCCATAGCTTCCATCAATCTTTTATATCCTTTTTCGGCTGCTGTAATTGCTTCATCAGAAAAATCAAGAATACTTCTGTAATGGGCTTGCATCATAAAAAAACGCGTAACTGAAGCTGAAAATGCTTTACTTAAAAAAGGATTATTACCAGTTAAAATCTCACCTGGAAGAATGTTATTTCCGGTAGACTTCGCCATTTTTTTTCCGTTTAAAGTAAGCATATTGGCATGCATCCAGTAATTTACCGGAGTATGACCAGTGCATGCTTCATTTTGAGCAATTTCACATTCATGATGCGGGAATTTCAAATCCATTCCTCCACCGTGAATGTCAAAATGATTGCCTAAATATTTGGTACTCATCGCAGTACATTCTAAGTGCCAACCAGGAAAACCATCGCTCCAAGGAGAAGGCCAACGCATAATATGTTGTGGTTCGGCTTTTTTCCAAAGTGCAAAATCTTGAGGATTTCTTTTGTCAGACTGGCCGTCAAGATCCCTAGTATTCGCGAGCATATCTTCAATGTTGCGACCACTTAAAACACCGTAATGATTGGTTTCGTTAAATTTGACAACATCAAAATAAACCGAACCATTGGCTATATATCCAATTCCTTTGTCAATTATGGTTTTTATAATTTCAATTTGCTCAATAATATGACCCGTTGCTGTTGGCTCAATACTTGGTGGCAAAAAGTTAAAAGCATTCAGAATATCATGAAAATCTACGGTATAGCGTTGTACTACTTCCATAGGTTCCAACTGTTCTAAACGTGCTTTTTTGGCAATTTTATCTTCACCTTCATCCACATCATCAACAATGTGTCCAACATCAGTAATGTTTCGAACATAGCGCACTTTATATTCCAAATGCAATAAGTATCTAAAAATCACATCAAAAGACATAAAAGTTCTTACGTTTCCAAGATGCACATTGCTGTAAACCGTTGGGCCACACACATACATTCCCACATTTCCTTCGTTAATAGGCGTAAATGTTTCTTTTTCTCCAGAAAGAGAATTGTATATTTTTAAGGTCTGACTCTTGTATAAAGGCATAAAATTATTTTTTTGAAGCTAATCCTGCTTTCCGTTGCAATCTTTTTATCGTTTGAAAAAAAACGATAAAAAGGATTTTCACTTCAATCAGGGCTAGGGCATTAGGGTAATAAGTAGATTTTTTCTAAATATTAAAATTTTGTTTCCAATTTGATATAATCTAAAAACTCTCTTTTGATTTGAGCTTCTTTGAATTTACCACCAAATTCTGAAGTTACCGTACTACTTTCGATATCTTTGATTCCTCTTGAATTAACACAAAGGTGTTTGGCGTCGATAACACAAGCGACATCTTCTGTGCCAAGTGCTTTCTGAAGTTCTTGTACAATTTGCATCGTTAGGCGTTCTTGTACCTGAGGTCTTTTTGCAAAATGTTCTACAATACGATTCATTTTAGAAAGACCAATAACTCTTCCGCTTGAAATATAAGCCACATGTGCTCTTCCAATTATTGGTAACAAATGATGCTCACAGGTAGAATACAGTGTAATGTTTTTTTCAACTAACATTTCGCCGTATTTGTAATTGTTTTCAAAAGTAGATGCTTTTGGTTTTTTATCAGGATTCAAGCCGCCAAAAATTTCTTTGACAAACATTTTTGCAACACGATTGGGAGTTCCTTTCATGCTGTCATCAGTTAGATCCATTCCTAAAGTATAAAGAATGTTTTCAACATCTTTTTTTATTTTTTCAATCTTTTCTTCATCTGTAATGTCAAAAGCGTCTGTTCTGACTGGGTTTTGAGCATTTGTACTAATATGATTGTTTCCTATTTCGTCCTGAAATTCTTCGTTGTTTATCATTAAAAGGTACTATTTTTTTATGAGTTTCTATTTTTAAGGGGTAAAGATAATTAATAAAAAGGAAACATTTTCTATCGTTTCGGCTTTTAATTATTCATAAAATCGATACAAACATTGATTGTTTTGATGTAAAAACAAAAAAGACAATAGCAATGAATGTTATTGTCTTTTTATTGGTATTAGTGGCTATGCTATGTATTTACAGCATAGTCGATAAGGTTATTTTGAATTGTATACTTTAATAGCTTCTTTTAAAATAGTAACAGCACTTATTAAGTCCTCTTTTTTCAAAACATAAGCGATACGAACCTGGTTCAAACCTACATTTGGAGTAGAATAAAATCCGGCTGCGGGTGCTACCATTACAGTTTCACCATTTAAGTTGTATTTTTCTAAAAGCCATTGTGCAAAATCATCGGCATTATCAATTGGAAGCTGAGCAATGCAATAAAAAGCAGCTTTTGGAGTCTTAACAATTACACCTTCTATTTTGTTCAATTCGCTAATTAGAATATCTCTGCGTTCTTTGTATTCGACAATAACTTCGTCAAAATAACTTTGTGGTGTGTCAATTGCAGCTTCACAAGCAATTTGTTCAATTGTAGGCGGACATAAACGTGCTTGTGCAAATTTCATTGCTGCAGCAATAACTTCCTTGTTTTTGGTTACCATGCAGCCAATACGAGCTCCACACATACTGTATCTTTTGGAAACCGAATCAATCATGATTACGTTTTGCTCGATTCCTTGTAAATTCATCACAGAAAAATGTTTGTCTCTTTCATCATAAATGAATTCGCGATACACTTCGTCTGCAATTAAAAATAAATCATGCTTTTTGACCAATTCGCCAAGCTGTTTAATTTCAGATTCTGAGTATAAATATCCTGTCGGATTATTTGGGTTGCAAATTAAGATTGCTTTTGATTTTGGTGTAATTGCTTTTTCGAACTCTTCAATTGTTGGCAATTTGAAGCTGTTTTCAATATTGGAAATTACAGGTACAACTTTTGCACTTGATTCTTCAGAGAAAGCACTGTAGTTTGCATAAAAAGGTTCAGGAATAATGACTTCGTCACCTGGATCCATGATGCTTCCAAGCGCAAACAGAAGCGCTTCAGAGCCACCTGTCGTGATCATTATATCTTCAAAGCTTACTTTTACATTTTGTTTAGTATAAAATTGAGCTAACTTTTTTCTGTAACTTTCATATCCGGCAGAAGGACCATATTCGATAATGTTTAAATCAATATTTTTTATTGCATTAATGGCGACTTCGGGGCTTTTTATATCGGGTTGTCCAATGTTTAAATGATAAACCTTGCGGCCTTCTTTCTTAGCTTTATCAGCATAAGGTGCCAATTTTCGAATTGGGGATTCCGGCATTCTTCGGCCTCTGATGGAAATTTCAGGCATAAGTGTAAAATTTTTGAGGTGCAAATTTGCAACTTATTTTCCAAAAATACAGAAAAGAATATGCCAATTTTATTGTTTTTAGTTTATTATTATCGTATATTGAGTAATATTATAGAAATATGTCTAAATGAAAAAAAAATGTGTTTTTTTTCTTTTATTACTAACAATTCTTCCAGTTTTTTCACAAAATGGTTTTGTATTTAATAAAGGAGTAGAAAAGGTCACTGTACCAATTGTATTGATTAATAATTTGGTTTTTATTCCAATTAAAGTGAATGGAGTAGAGTTAAATTTCCTTTTAGATTCGGGAGTTGAGGAAACTATTTTATTTAGTTTGGAGGATAATCCAGCAGTGAGTTTTTATAATACACAAAAAATAAGTCTGAAAGGTTTAGGTAGTGAAGATGCCATCGAAGGTTTGAAAACTACCAATAATATTTTAGAATTGAATGGTGCCAAAGCCGATCATCAGCTTATTTATGTTATTCTGGATCAGAGTTTTAATCTTTCCTCTCAAATTGGTATTCCTGTAAATGGCATTATTGGCTATGAATTTTTTAGAGAAAACTTAGTTCGTATCGATTATTCGAATAAAAAAGTGACTATTTATAATGATAATGATATCATTAGAGGTAAAATTGAAAAAAAATTCGACAAAATTCCTATGCCAGTAGAAAGATCTAAGCCTTATTTAATGGGTAAAGTTGATATTGCTGAAGCCAAAGTCCCTGTGAAAATGCTGATCGATACTGGAAATAGTGATTCTGTTTGGCTTTTTCAAAATCTATCAGAAGAAATTAAAGTTCCCCCTAAACATTTTGATGATTTTTTAGGAAAAGGTTTTAGTGGAGATATTGAGGGCAAACGAGCAAGAGTTACTAATTTCTCATTTGATAAATATAGTTTTAGATCCCCAATAATTGCATTTCCAGATTCAAGTTCTATAAAAAGTGTTCGTATGGTAAAAAATAGAGCTGGATCAGTTGGCGGAGAAATTTTAAAAAGGTTTTTAGTAATTTTTGATTATAAAAATGAACAGTTGTATTTGAAGAAAAATTCCAGATTTGGAGAGCCATTTAGTTATAACAGAAGTGGCATCGAAATAAAACACAATGGAATACAATGGGTAAAAGAAACTGTGAAATTGGAAACAGTACCTATATCTGGTAGTATAACATTTGATAGTGAAGGGAAAAATGTTACCAATGATTTCAAATATAAATTTGTTTTGAAACCAATTTATGAGATAGCAAATATTAGAAGAAATTCTGCAGCTGAAAAATGCGGTTTAAAAGTTGGCGACATCGTTTTGTCAGTTAACAAAGCACCTGCTTACCGATATTCATTAGAAAAACTTAATGAATTGTTTAAATCAGAAGAGGATAAAATGATTTATTTGGAAGTCGAAAGAAATAATCAACCTTTACAATTTAGTTTCCAATTGGCGGATGATTTGTAACAAAAAAAAACGCTTTAAAAGCGTTTTTTTTTTGTATTTTAATCTGTAAGTACTTCACCTTTGATTTTAAGAGGAACCCTTCCGCCATCATAATTTACGGCATTCGTTTCCAGTGTGATGGTTTTTCGAATTGGTCCAGGAACCATGTTGTATTTTATTTCGATTTTATCAGATTTGCCAGGAGAAATTGACTGAGTTGGCTTGTATAAAATGGTAAAACTGGCAGTAGTTTGAATTCCTGTTATATTTAATGGAGCATCACCAATATTGGTAAATGTAAAATTTCGGACTCCATTATCCGCAGATTTACTTATTTTGCCGTAATCAACGGTGTTGTCAGATTGTTGAATAGCAATCTTTGGACCATTTTGCGCTGTGCAGCTGTAGCTTACAAGCAATACCAAGATAAAAGATACAATATGTCTCATTTTTTTAATTTTTCAGTAGGTTATAGTAAATATACTACCTTTTAATTAATACACAATTTTTTATTTCGCTTTTTATACTGTGCTTAATTATTTACTTTTGTCGCTAAATTTAATCACAAAGATTAGACCAAAACAAAACTGATTATTTGTTTGGCTATTTAATCGTTAATTTGATTCTGAAATAACGATTAGAATGTAGTTAAGCATTCAGTACTAAGTAAATCAACGATAACACGAATCCACTTTAGAAAAATGACAATTCCTGCACAATTTGACGCTAAAAATATCGAGAATAAATGGTATGACTATTGGATGAAAAACAATTATTTCCATTCAAAACCTGACCATAGAACACCTTATTCTATTGTAATTCCACCTCCAAATGTCACAGGAGTTTTACACATGGGACACATGTTGAACAATACAATTCAGGATGTTTTAATTCGTCGTGCGCGTTTAAAAGGATTTAACGCTTGTTGGGTTCCTGGAACAGATCACGCTTCTATTGCTACTGAAGCAAAAGTGGTTGCCAAATTAAAATCGGAAGGAATCAATAAATCAGATTTAACCAGAGAAGAGTTTCTAAAACATGCTTACGATTGGACGGATAAATATGGGGGAACCATTCTCGAACAATTAAAACAATTAGGTTGTTCATGTGACTGGGAAAGAACCAAATTCACGATGGATCCTGATATGTCAGCATCTGTAATTAAATCTTTTGTGGATTTATACAACAAAGGTTTGATTTATCGTGGTTACCGAATGGTAAACTGGGATCCGGAAGCCAAAACTACTTTGTCTGATGAAGAAGTTATTTATGAAGAACAAAATGGAAAATTATTTTTCCTAAAATATAAAATTGTAGGAAGTGAAGACTTCTTAACCGTTGCAACTACGCGTCCTGAAACTATTTTTGGAGATACAGCAATCTGCATTAATCCAAATGATGAGCGTTTTGCTCATTTGAAAGGGAAAAAAGCGATTGTTCCAATATGTGGTCGTGTAATTCCAATTATTGAAGATGAATATGTAGATGTTGAATTTGGAACAGGTTGTTTGAAAGTGACTCCAGCTCACGATGTGAATGATAAAGCATTAGGGGAGAAACACAATTTAGAAATCGTTGATATTTTCAATGAAGATGCGACTTTGAATAGTTTTGGATTGCATTATCAAGGGAAAGATCGTTTTGTGGTTCGTACCGAAATTGCAAAAGAATTAGAAGAAAATGGTTCTTTGGCAAAAACTGAAATTCACCTGAACAAAGTGGGAACTTCTGAAAGAACAAAAGCCGTAATCGAACCTCGTTTGTCTGACCAATGGTTTCTGAAAATGGAAGATTTGGTAAAACCAGCTATTCAATCGGTTTTGGTTGATGGAGATATTAAATTACACCCAAAACGTTTTGATAACACTTATGCGCATTGGTTAAACAATATCCGCGATTGGAATATCTCTCGTCAATTGTGGTGGGGACAACAAATTCCAGCCTATTATTATGGTGATGGAAAAGAAGATTTCGTAGTTGCTGAGAACATTGAAGAAGCTTTAGTTTTGGCTAAAGAAAGAACCAACAACCAACAACTTACAACCGATAACCTTACTCAAGATGCCGATGCTTTAGATACTTGGTTTTCTTCTTGGCTATGGCCAATGTCTGTTTTTGGCGGAATTTTGGATCCTGAAAACGAAGATTTTAAATATTACTATCCAACCAATGATTTAGTAACTGGTCCGGATATTTTGTTTTTCTGGGTGGCGCGAATGATTATTGCTGGTTATGAATATACGGGTGAGAAACCATTTTCTAATGTGTACTTAACCGGATTGGTTCGTGACAAACAAAGACGCAAAATGTCTAAATCGTTAGGGAATTCTCCAGAACCGTTAGAATTAATCGAAAAATTTGGTGCTGATGGAGTTCGTGTAGGATTGCTTTTGAGCGCTTCTGCAGGAAACGATATCATGTTTGATGAAGAGCTTTGTAATCAAGGAAAAGGATTTTCAAATAAAATTTGGAATGCTTTCAAATTGATTAAAGGCTGGGAAGTTTCGGATTCAATTCCACAACCAGAATCTTCTAAAGTGGCGATTGAATGGTACGAAGCTAAATTGCAGCAAACGCTTTTGGAAATCGAAGATAACTTTGAAAAATACAGAATTTCAGATGCTTTGATGGGGATTTACAAATTGGTTTGGGATGATTTCTGTTCTTGGTTCCTGGAAATGATTAAGCCTGCTTACCAACAGCCAATTGACAGCGTAACTTTTGCGAAAGCGATCGAAATGTTAGAAAGTAATCTTAAATTATTGCATCCATTTATGCCGTTTTTGACAGAAGAAATTTGGCAACATATTGCAGAGAGAACTCCTGAAGAAGCTTTAATCGTTTCGACTTGGCCAGAATTAAAACCGTTTGATGCCAAATTAATTACTGATTTTGAAAATACAATTGAAGTGATTTCTGGAATTAGAACGATTCGTAAGGACAAGAATATTCCGTTTAAGGATACAATTGAATTGAAAGCAGTAAATAATGATAAGGCTTCCACTTATTTTGATTCGGTTGTAACCAAATTAGGGAACATCACTTCATTAGAATATGTTTCGGATAAAGTGGATGGCGCATTGTCTTTCCGTGTTAAATCAAATGAATATTTTATTCCAATCTCGGGTAATATTGATGTAGAAGCTGAAATTGCTAAATTGACGGAAGAGTTAAATTACATTAAAGGTTTCTTGAAATCGGTACAGGTTAAATTGTCAAATGAAAAATTTGTTGCCAATGCAAAACCTGAAATCATCGAAAACGAACGCAAAAAAGAAGCCGATGCTCTTTCTAAAATAGAAACAATTGAGCAGAGTTTGGCTGGATTGAAATAAAAAATATTAAACAATAATGACCTCCAAAAGTTAAACTGTTTGGAGGTTTTTTTTATGGTTTTTTATCATTTGAATTTTTAACAACGTAATGCGCCACTTTGACCGTTTTTGTAATTGTATTAGCTACCCATTGAATATGATCTTTTGGATATTGCTTAATTTCTTTTATCATATTTAGGATTAACCTTGATTTATTGAGGTTATAGTCAACAATGGATTCCGGTTTTTTTAAATTGCTACTAATAGTTTCTTCAATTTCGACTCCAGCTTGTAAAATCGATTTTAGGATAAAAGGAATGGTGAGGGCTTTGTAGGAGGGATGTGTTCCTTCAAATATTCCGGCAACAATTCCAGCATATTCTTTGTCTTTTTTGGCACGTGCAATAAGAATCTTGACAATAGTTATCCAAAGGGGAGTAAATGTTTTGTTTCGGGAGAATTGTACCAATAAATCAGAAAAGGCAAAATCATAACCTATTTCGCTAATTAATTTATTGGTGTATTCCATTAGTATTTCTTCACTAAAATCATTTGTATTCACACATTTTTCAATGGTTTCAGAAGCCCAACGGGAACTTAGTAAGGCATATTGAATTCCATCACCACTCAAAGGGTTTATCAAGCCTGCAGCCTCACCAACTAAAATTAATCTATCACTAATGATTTTTCTTTCTGGATTAAAAAAGGTAATTGGACAACCTTCAATTTTACCTTCTAGAAAACCTTTTCCTATTCGTTTCAGGATTTCCGGATTATTATTGATGTGTTTTAGCAATAACTCTTTTATATGTTCGGGTTTGTAAGGGATGGTTTGTGAGATCATGGCAATTCCAATATTTGCGCCTTTTTCTCCTTTTGGAAACATCCAAAAAATTCCCGGAAATCCTTCGGAATTAAAGTAAATATCAACCCTATCTGTTGGCCCGTTTACATTGTCATAATAAGCTCGTAAACCTAAAAGCTGGTAGTTCTCTCCGGGTTTTTTACCGTGGAGTTGTCTTGCTATTGTCGAATTGCTGCCGTCTGCACCAACAATAAGTTTGGTTTTTAAGGAATATGTTTTGTTTCCATTTTTTAAGTTTACCAAAGCATAATTTTCGGAAATGGTATAACCAACAACTCTTGTAGATTCAATATACTTTGCAGTCGCTTTTTTGGCAGCTTCAACGATTAGGGCGTCGAGTTCAATTCTTGGGATTATGCGAGCATGAAAATTTACATTTTCAGGTTTCATAAGATCGATAAAGACTTTCTCATTATTTAAAAATAGTCCCACTTTCTTTATTTCATTGGCTTTCTTAAATTTTTCGGTTTCCGTTATTCCCATTAGGTCTAATTCTCCAAGTGCAATTGGGCTTATTCCATCGCCGCATATTTTGTCCCTTGGAAATTTTTCGGCATCAACCACAATTACATTTATTCCCTTAGAAGCGAGATGAAAGGCAAGGCCGCTTCCTGCTGGTCCACCACCAACAATCAGTACATCACAATCATAGTCTATTTTGGGTTTAATGATAATCATAGTTTTAGTATTCCCGGTTAATCATATAGGTTATGATATTTTCGATTAAAGCTTTGTCTTTGGTGTCTGGTAAGCTTGAAAAAATGGCGTAAAATTCCATTAGAGCAGCTCCGGCTAAATATTTTGCTGTTTTTTTTGCATAATTTATCGAGCCATAATGATTCATTAAGTTCAAAATTCTGTTAACACTTTCGTTTGTTCTTTCTTTTATCGGAATGGATAAAAAATCTTGTATTTGATTACGTTCTGAGTTGGAACACTTTTCTAAAAGATGGATTAGCATTAATGTTCTTTTGCCTTCAATTATATCGCCACCAATCTCTTTTCCGTATTTTTCTTCTTCGGCAATGAGATTAAGAATATCATCTTGTATTTGAAATGAGGTTCCCATAAAATAACCCAATCGGTTAAAGATTTCAGGATTTATTTTACCTTTTGTCCCAATGATGGCGCCAATTCTAAGTGGATAAATACATGTATACCAGCAGGTTTTTTTTAGAATCATCCTTAAATAATCACCTTCATTTAAGTTGCTTATATTATCTTTTCTCCATCCTAATTCCATCGCTTGACCTTCTACAGATTCGGTAATCATATTTTGAATTTCAAGGAATATTTTCATCGAAACTTTATCACCTAATATTTTTCGGTTATTCAATAAGGGGGACAAACCCAAAACCTGCATAGCATCTCCAACATTTATGGCAATGGATTTATTATTGGCCTGATGTAAAGTGGGTTTATTTCTTCTATAAAAGCTTTCATCTTCCACATCGTCGTGAACGAGAAAGGCATTGTGCAATAATTCTAAAGTAATTGCGGAGTTAATGGATTGGGATAAATTTCCACCGTAAGCTTTGCAGGAAGCAATACATAATCCAGGGCGAAATCCTTTACCTCCTCTTTTTGGGTATTCGTGCATTAAATCATATAAATACTTCTTCGGTTCTTTATTGGGAATGTAAGACTGAATCCCCTCTAAAGTAATCGCTCCGTATTCCTGAAGCATAGATTTCATCAACGAATCATCCATAGTTTTTTAAATTACTTCTATGCTTAGAATAATAAGCAACGATTCGTTATCGAAATCAGTGATTAAGGAATTGTATTTTCCTGATGCTGTTTTTGGGGGAATTTTTACTGAAATAGTAACATCAACTTCTTTTTGGTTTTTAAGATTGACGATAGAGGGATATATTTTTATTGATCTGGAATTTATTATTTGTTGATTTGGACCAATAAAATCATTCTTTTGAAACCGTATTATTTTATTTTTTAATGAATCTTCGGATATTATAAATTGAAATTGTACCAATTCACCTGATTGGACTGGTTTTTCGGATACGAGTCTTAAAACTGAATT
>NZ_DATIDY010000024.1:0-14527 GCF_035456085.1 Flavobacterium sp. | reverse complement strand
AAAGGATGCACACAGAATAAATAATTTTATTCGCGGTGTACAAGAAGTAAGACTAGTAGGTGAAAACATCGAGCCAGGAGTTTTTAAACTTGCAGACGCTTTACGATTAGCTGACCAATTTGAATTGGACCTAGTTGAGATTTCACCAAACGCAGAGCCACCTGTTTGTAAAATAATGGATTACAAGAAATTTGTTTACGAACAAAAGAAACGTGATAAGGCTCTAAAAGCAAAATCTACTCAAGTAGTAGTAAATGAGATACGTTTTGGTCCTCAAACTGATGAGCACGATTACGAATTTAAGAGAAAGAATGCTGAGAAATTCTTAAAAGAAGGAGCTAAATTAAAAGCTTTTGTTTTCTTTAAAGGGCGTTCGATTATCTACAAAGACCAAGGGCAAATATTGCTATTAAGATTGGCAACCGATTTGGAAGAACATGGAAAAGTTGAAGCAATGCCTGTTCTTGAAGGAAAAAGAATGATTATGTTTATTGCTCCAAAAAAGAAAAAACAGTAATCAAGCAATTTTAGCAAAATAGTTTTAACGCTAAATATTATTAATTGCTAAAAATAAATAATAAGTAAGTAAGGATAAATTAAAAACACTAGGAAAAAATGCCTAAAATGAAAACCAAATCTAGCGCCAAGAAACGTTTCAAAGTTACTGGTTCTGGAAAGATTAAGAGAAAGCATGCTTTCAAAAGTCACATCTTGACTAAAAAATCTAAAAAACGTAAATTAGCTTTGACTCACTCAGCGCTAGTTCACAAATCAGATGTAAGAAGCATCCAAAAACAATTAAGAATTATCTAACAAAAGTATCAAGTCTTAAGAATTAAGTATTAAGATTGAAAGCTTATAGATTTCTTTAGGTTAAAACAAATTTAATAACCTTGGAGTATGGCCAATAAGTTCCTTTGATTAAATTCAGGACGCCTGCTACAAAAAAAAAGTAAAATTATGCCAAGATCGGTAAATTCAGTTGCAAAAAGAGCAAGAAGAAAAAAAATAATGAAGCAAGCCAAAGGTTTCTTTGGTAGACGTAAAAACGTTTGGACAGTTGCAAAGAACGCGGTAGAGAAAGCAATGTGCTACGCTTACCGTGACAGAAAAGTGAATAAAAGAAATTTCCGTGCATTATGGATTCAACGTATCAACGCTGGAGCTAGATTGGAAGGAATGTCTTATTCTCAATTCATGGGTAAAGTAAAAGCTAACGGAATCGAATTGAACCGTAAAGTTCTTGCAGATTTGGCAATGAATCACCCAGAAGCTTTCAAAGCAGTACTTAATAAAGTAAAATAAACGTTATATAAACTCAATTTAGAATTACTTACTTATATAAATGCCCAATCATTCTTTGATTGGGCATTTTTATTTTGCAACTCAGCTACTTTGTAAACCATCACAAAATCGCCATTTTAATATTCAAAGAAATACTGTTGTATTTTTTCTCTATCGGTTGTTTTTGTTAAAGCTAACATCAATAAAACTCTAGCTTTTTGAGGACTTAAATCATCTGAAACAACGAAACCAAGTTCAGCATCTTTTACTTCATTTTCTAAAGTGATTCTGCCCGACCCTGCTCTCCCGGAACGACACACCAATATTCCTTTTTTGGCTGCATCTGCCAAAGCCTTTCCAACAGGTTCACCAAAATTACCATTACCCATTCCGGCATAGACAATTCCGTTTACATCTGAAGTTATAATTCCTGTAACCGATAGCGGACTTGCATCTGCATATCCATAGACAATTTCAACTTTTGGTAATGAAGTAAGATTAGTAACATCAAATTTATCTGAAGGATTTCTAAGTGATTGATAATAATAATTTACCTTTCCATCATAAATTAATCCGATAGGACCAAAATTACGAGATTTAAAAGTCTCCAGGTTTGTAGTACTGGTTTTGGTTACATCCCGGGCATCAAAAATCTTTTCATCCATAGCTACAACCACACCTTTTCCTTGACTTTTAGGGCTTGCTGCAACCATTACAGCATCCAATAAATTTCTATTTCCGTCTTGACTCATCGCTGTTGATGGGCGCATAGCACCAACTAATACAACAGGTTTATCAGACATCACCGTTAAATCCAAAAAATAAGCTGTTTCTTCTTGTGTATCGGTTCCGTGAGTAACGACTACAGCATCAGCTTCATTTTTTTTAAAAATTTCATTTATCCTTTTTGACAATTTCAACCAAGTCTGCACATTCATATCCTGACTACCAATCTGAGCGATCTGTTCACCTGTTATTTTTCCATAATCATGGATTTGAGGTACAGCATTCAATAAATCGTCAATTGGAACTTTTCCAGCTGTATATGCGGCTTTTGTTGAAGATTGGCCTGAGCCAGCAATAGTTCCTCCTGTTGCCAGAATAATAATTCTTGGCGAAGTTTTAGCTGCTTTATTTTGCGCCTGCACTGATAAGGCAAAAGCTGAAATCACAAATAATAAAATAATCTTTTTCATATAGCTTTTATTGATTTATATCGGTCTTCACTAGGCTTGGGAATAATTAACTTGGCTCTAAGTTTTTATCAGAATCTCTAACTTTGGTTCTTGTATCTCATCAGCATTATTATTTTTTGTATTTAATATTTCAATTCAAATACATTGTGATTATGAAGTAATGAATTTAGGACTGATTAAATTTTCTAACGAATAAATTTCGTCCCATTTATCTTGTGTTATTAATTTACGTTCGATAACTGCAATTTGATGAACGCTCTTTCCGGTCTTTAAGGCCTCTCCTGCTATACTTGCGCTTTCTTCGTAACCTAAAATTGGATTTAACTGCGTGACAATTCCGATACTATTCATTACCATGTTATAGCAATGTTGTTCATTGGCAGTAATTCCATTAATACATTTATCGATTAAAGTTTGAATGGCATTTGTCAAATAATCCAAAGATGTAAACATTGCAAAAGCAATCACTGGTTCCATAACGTTTAATTGCAATTGACCAGATTCGGCAGCCATGGTTACGGTTAAATCTTGACCAATCACATAAAAGCAAGTTTGATTGACAACTTCAGGAATTACAGGATTTACTTTTCCTGGCATAATTGAAGATCCAGGCTGACGTGGTGGCAAGTTAATTTCGTTTAATCCAGTTCTAGGACCTGAACTCAATAATCTCAAATCGTTACAAATTTTTGAAATCTTAACAGCTGTTCTTTTCATTGTTCCCATAATTTGAACATAGGCTCCGGTATCTACGGTAGCTTCAATCAAATCTGGAGAAAGCGTTAATGGAATTCCAATTTCTTTTGCTAAATAATTAACACATATTTCAGGATAACCTTCGGGAGCATTTACTTTGGTACCTATCGCTGTTGCTCCCATATTTATTTCTAAAACCAAACTTTGGGCATTTCGCAATTGTCTAATATCTTCACCAATTGTTGTAGCATACGAATGGAATTCCTGCCCTAAAGTCATTGGAACTGCATCTTGCAATTGGGTACGACCCATTTTTAAAACCCTGCTAAATTCATTTCCTTTAGCAGTAAAAGCGGCTTCTAAATCTTCTAAAACTTTAATAAAAGATTCCATTTTTAAATAAACTGCGATTCTGAAAGCCGATGGATAAGCATCATTCGTTGATTGAGAACAATTGACATGATTATTAGGATGAAGGAATTTATACTCTCCTTTTTTATGGCCTAAATATTCTAATCCAATGTTTGCGATAACCTCATTGGCGTTCATATTTACAGATGTTCCAGCACCTCCCTGAATTAAATCACTAACGAATTCCTGATCAAATTTCCCTGCTATAACCTGATCACTGCCATAACAAATTGCCTCAACAATTTTTGGATTTAAAGCACCGCAATCGAGATTGGCCATTGCAGCAGCTTTTTTTACATATCCCAACGCTTTGATAAATAAAGGTTCTTTGGAAATTGGAATCCCTGTAATATTAAAATTATCTACAGCTCTAAAAGTCTGAATCCCATAATACAGATGATCTGGAATTTCTAATTCGCCCAAAAAGTCATGTTCTTTTCTCGTTGCTCCCATAAAAAAATTAAATTATTAGATTAATCGCCTTTCGAGTCCTTAACTCAGTCTGTAAAAGCGAGACTAAAGTTAATAAATTACAACAAAAAATGCTATTTTTATTTTAATTTAATAATTAAATCTTTAAAAAATACATATAATTAAAGAATCATTCATTTTAATATGAATATTATTATGACGAATTATGGTTAACAGAGGTTTTAAGATAAAAAAAACAGTCTAATTGTGTGATCCATGTCATACTGAAATCCAGAAATTTTTTGTTGGACACATTGGATAAAATAGTAGCATTGAATATTTTTTTTCAAAACATTGTATTTGATATTAAAGAATTTTAATTAACACAATATTTTAGCAACATCGCCTTATAAAAATACCTTCAATCAACATTTATAAATGATAATCATCATTTTAAACTATAAATATCACTCAACAAAAGAATTAAGATTTTAAAGATTCTGGTATTTGTTCAGCAAAAGTTTAACGTAGGTTTGATATACACTAATTTATAAAAAATAATCTCAACAAAATGAGTCAACACTTTTGCCAATGGATAGACTAGTACTATTTTTGCAATCCCAATATCTAAGAATTATTTTTGCACCATGAACAAAATCTACTATCTGTTTCTTTTATTTTCTTTCAATCTTTTTTATTCTCAAACTAAACTCTTGTCGTGGAATTTAGAAAATTTTGGAAAATCCAAATCCAATCAGGAAATTGTATTTATTGCCAATACAATAAAAGATTATGATATAATAACAATTCAGGAAGTTGTAGCTGGAAATGGCGGTTCGCAAGCAGTTGCAAGGCTAGCAGATGAACTTAACAGAAAAGGAACTCAATGGAGTTATGTAATAAGCAATCCTACTTCAAGCACTGCTTACAAAACGGAACGATATGCTTTTCTTTGGAAAACTAATAAATTAAAACTAAAAGGTAAACCTTGGCTTGAACAAAAATACCACGCTGAAATAGAACGTGAACCTTATTTTGCAACTTATGAAATCAAAGGAAAGACAATAACTATCGGTTCTTTTCATGCTATAACCAAAAGCAAACAACCAGAGACTGAAATAAAATACTTCAAACTTTTGGCTCAGGAATATCCCAATTTAAATTTGCTTTTTACGGGCGATTTCAATTGTCCTCAATCTCATACGGTTTTTAGTCCATTAAAAAATATGGGATATCCTTCTATTTTAAAAAATCAAAAGACATCTTTAAAAACAAAACCAAAAGGAAGCAATTATTTGGCATCCGAATATGATAATATGTTTTACAAAAGAAATTCTATAAATTTCATCAAATCGGATGTGATTTTGTTTTATAAAAATTTTATTTCATTGAAAGAAGCCCGAAAAATATCTGATCATCTTCCGATTTGGTTTGAATTTTCTTTGAATTAAACATTAGGCTATTGGCAATTAACTTTTTGCTAATATCTATGTAGACTGAGGATTAAACCAATTTAGGTTTTTTGCTTTTTCTTTCTGGCAGCAGGGAACAAAACGTTATTTAAAATCAAGCGATACCCTGGAGAATTGGGATGCAAATCTAAAACTGTCGCAGGATCTCCTACCTGATGCTGATAATCCTCAGGATCGTGACCTCCATAAAAAGTAAACATTCCTTTTCCTTTTTCGCCATGTATGTAACGAGCTTCACCGTCGAGTTCGCAAGTTCCCATTACCAAAACATTAGATTTCACCAACTCAGAATCGAATGCTGTGGTTTGTCCCATAAATCCCTTGATTAATTGGGTATGATTTTGACACAACATACTTGGAATAAAATCCCATTTGGCTGAATATTCCATCAAAGTAAAATAATCTTTATCCATCGGAATTCTTCTTTTTTCAGTCATATCAATATCTGAAAACTCATAATGCTCTGGTTTTCGATCCAAAGTGAAATTTTTGAAAGCAAATGTATTATTGAAATTCAATTTAGATTGATAATTAGCCTCGCTTGGATCACCATCAAACATCGATTCACAAATATCAACCCCATCAGCAGCCAGTGCAATATCAAAACTGTCCGTAGCAGAACACATTGCAAATAAAAATCCTCCTCCTATTACAAAATCACGTATTTTTTTGGCAACAGCTCCTTTTTCCTGAGACACTTTTTGATAGCCTAATTTCTTAGCGAATTCTTCGGCTTCTCTTTTTTGTTGAATATACCATGGAATGTTTTTGTAAGCTCCATAAAATTTTCCATATTGTCCCGTGTAATCTTCATGATGCAAATGCAACCAATCGTACAAAACCAACTGATCACTCAATACTTCTTCATCATAAATTGGAGTAAAAGGAATTTCAGCGTAAGTCAAAACCAATGTTACAGCATCGTCCCAAGGTTGTTTCCCTTTTGGTGTATAAACAGCTATTTTTGGGGCTTTTTCAAGAATAACATTCTCCATATTTTGAGATGGGCTAGAAATCTCATTTTGAATTGCTGCATTTTCAGCATCTGAAAGCACTTCAAAACTTACGCCTCGAATTTGGCATTCTTTCCTAATTTCTTCGGCATCTGGTAATAAAAATGAACCGCCGCGATAATTAAGTAACCAACTTGCTTTATAGTTTTTGGCCAAACACCAATAGGTAATACCGTATGCTTTAAGATGATTTTGCTGAGTCGTTTCATCCATTGGCAACAAAATAAAAGATGCTCTGATTGAAAACGACATTAGAAAAATAAAGGTAAAAAGAAATATTTTGCGTATCATTTTAAAACTATTTTAAAGCAAAGATAATGGTAAGCAATCAAAGTACTTATTTTATCTTTTATAATCTTGCAAAGTAAAACTTTTTCGAAGAATTCTATTAAATATCCAAAGAAACTAATTCATTTTGGATAGCAAACACAACCAATCCAGCAATATTTTTAGACTCTGTTTTTAGCAATAAATTATTCCTGTGTCCTTCGACAGTTCTAGGGCTAATGAAAAGTTTTTCTCCGATTTCGATCGTGCTTTTTTGTTTGCAAATGAGTTGCAAAACATCCATTTCTCGGGAAGTGATGAAATTACTATCAAAACTACATTTAGATTTTTTATTGGCAACAATATCTTTCTGAATAATATTCATCACATATTCCGGATAGTAAAAACCTTTTGCAGCAACTTCATTGATCGTGGCAAATAATTCCTGTGGTGTGGCATTTTTTACCAAATAAGAAACAGCACCAACATCAATCATATTGGCTATAAATGACTTGGAATCATAACTGGTTAAAGCAATGATTTTTATGTCTGGATAATCTTTTCGGATGATTTTTGTGGCTTCAATTCCATTAAGAAAAGGCATTTTCAAATCCATGATTATAATATCAGGTTTGGGATTATTACCTTTTAAAAACTCAATCAATTCAAGCCCATTTGAAGCTTCAAAAAGTGGAACAATATTTTCTTCTCTGCTTAATAAAAATGAAATCCCTTTTCTAAACAGAACTTCATCATCAACCAAAATTATTTTTATTTTTTTATTCATATTTTAAAAATTAAAAGCTACAGAAATCCCTTCACCCATTTGTGATTTTACCGAAAGATTTCCCTCTAAAATCGCTACTCTTGCTGCGATATTTTTCATTCCAAGTCCTTCACAATTCTCTAACTGATAACTATCAAAACCATTTCCATTATCTGAATATCTGCATGTATTTTCACCCTCAATTTCATCAAAAGAAATAGATATCGACGTCGCTTTTCCGTGTTGAATAGAATTTGATACTAACTCTTTTACAATCCTAAATACGTGGACATGCCTGTCATTGTCATTAAAATTAAATTTTAAATTATTTTCATACTGAATGACAAGCGATGGACTGGAAAATTCTGCACATAATTCTTCAATTCCTGCATGAAGTCCAAACCTTTCTAAAACTGGCGGCAATAAACTATGCGTCATTTGTTTAGAACTATTCAACGCTTTTGAAGTGTATTCAATTATGTTTTTAGTGATTTCTTCAATTTCTTTTTGTGTCAAATTTGGAATTTTTAACAAATGACAATTTAAAGATATAACATTTAATTTTGATTCGATATCATCATGCAGCCCTTGTGCAATGCGCTTTCTATCCAATTCAAGCATACGAATTACAGCAGATAAATGATGGTTTTGAAAAACATCTAAATCCTGAAGCGCCATTCTTTTTTTCATATTTATTTTAAATAAAAGTATGAATACAATTTTTGTTTAACGCAATTAAAAAACTCACACTTATTATTTTTTACAACTAATAGCATAAATTATACCAACTTAGATAAAAAAATATTCTATTTAATGCAGGGAGATTAAAAACGTCTAGGTAGAAACGTTTTTTATAGCAAATTATTACTTGAGCATCTATTTTCAAAATCTGTTAACTATACTTTATAATAAAAAAAAACAGCTGCAATAATTGCAACTGTTTTTCTTGTATATTTTAGTGTAAAATAGGAATGAATCTTCTTGGATCAATTATTTTAAAAAGGAACATCACTATCGTCATCGTCATCATTAAAATTGCTTCCAAAAGCTTCGTTTGCCGATGGCAGATTTTTGGTAATGAATGAACTGTCGTCATGATTCATGCTCGAAGGCAAGTCATCATATCCGCTACTATAATCATCTAAATTATCAAAACGCCCTAAATGTCCAATAAATTTCAAACGAACATTTTCGATACCACCATTTCTATGTTTTGCAATCATGATTTCTCCCTGACCAGCAGTTGAAGAAGCTTCTTCATCATCCCATTCATCAATTTTATAATATTCTGGACGGTATAAAAACGAAACGATATCCGCATCCTGCTCAATAGCTCCAGATTCACGAAGATCCGAAAGTAACGGTCTTTTGCTCGATCCACGAGTCTCAACGGCACGCGATAATTGCGAAAGTGCAATTACAGGAACATTTAACTCTTTTGCCAATGCCTTTAAGTTTCGGGAAATTGTAGAAATCTCCTGCTCACGATTTCCTCCGCCTTTACCACTTCCTCCGGCGGTCATCAACTGCAAATAATCAATAATAATAATTTTGATTCCGTGTTGTGATACCAAACGTCTAGCTTTTGCTCTTAAATCAAAAATAGATAGAGAAGGCGTATCATCTATAAAAAGCGGTGCTTTTTCTAGATTCTTCACTTTGGTACTCAACTGTTCCCACTCGTGTTTTTCTAATTTCCCAGTACGCAGTTTTTCAGAAGACAAACCAGTTTCAGAAGAAATTAACCTTGTGATCAATTGAACTGATGCCATCTCTAACGAAAATAAAGCTACCGGATGCCCATAATCTATCGCTATATTTCTAGCCATAGATAAAATAAAAGCTGTTTTTCCCATCGCAGGTCTCGCAGCAATAATAATCAAATCACTTGGTTGCCAACCTGAAGTAAGTTTATCCAGTTTATGAAAACCAGTCGCTACTCCACTTAATCCTTCCTGACCTGCAATTTCTTCAATACGTTTTTTTGCTTGTAGTACTAAACTTTGAGCAGTTTCGGAACTACGTTTGATATTTCCTTGAGTAACCTCATAAAGTTTGGATTCTGCCTTATCCAATAAATCAAAAACATCGGCAGATTCATCATAAGAGTCTTCTATAATTTCAGACGAAATACGAATCAAACTTCGTTGAATAAACTTTTGAAGAATAATTCTAGAGTGAAATTCAATATGTGCTGATGATGAAATTTTTTGCGTAAGCTGAATAAGATAAAAATCACCTCCGGCTAAATCTAACTTTCCATTTTTTCGAAGTTGAGCCGAAACTGTTAATAAGTCGATTGGTTGTGTGTCGTTGAATAATTGAACAATGGCTTCAAAAATATATTTGTGGGCGTCTTTATAAAACGCATCAGCCTGAAGGATGTCAATTACATCATCCACACCTTTTTTATCGATCATCATTGCCCCAAGAACTGCCTCTTCTAAATCTAATGCTTGTGGGGGTAATTTTCCTTTTTCTAGGTTTATTATAGTTGTTTTGTCCACTTTAACTGGACTTATATTTTTGAAATTTTCCATGAAACGAAATTAACTAAAATTAAAAAAAAATCACAATTGAGTTATTACATTTTATTGTTTATAAATACTTCATTTTTGTTTATAACCAAAAAAAAATCCGAAACTATAAGGCTTCGGATTAAGATCTTAAAAATGGTTGTTTACTCTTTGAACTCTCCCATTTTAGTGTATTTATCCATTCTTTGTGCGATTAATTCTTCTGTTGATAAGTCTTTCAATTCATTATACCCTTTCATTATGTATTGCTCTACTGTCGCGAAAGTAGCCTCTCTGTCATAATGAGCTCCACCTAGTGGTTCCGGAATAATATCATCAACTAATTTTTGTTTTTTCATATCTGCTGAAGTCAGTTTTAATGCTTCGGCTGCTTGTTCTTTGTAATCCCAGCTTTTCCATAAAATAGATGAACAAGACTCTGGCGAAATTACTGAATACCAAGTGTTTTCTAACATATAAACGCGATCTCCAACACCAATTCCTAATGCTCCTCCTGAAGCTCCTTCACCAACAATAATGGTAATGATTGGCACCTCTAAAAGAACCATTTCGAAAATATTTCTTGCAATGGCTTCACCTTGTCCGCGTTCTTCAGCTTCTAGTCCTGGATAAGCACCTGGGGTATCTACTAAAGTTACAACAGGTATTCCAAATTTCTCAGCCATTTTCATCAAACGCAAAGCTTTTCTATAACCTTCAGGATTTGCCATCCCGAAATTTCTATACTGACGTGTCTTAGTATTAGTTCCTTTTTGTTGGCCAATAATCATAAACGATTGTCCGCCAATTTTTCCCAAACCACCAATCATTGCCTTATCATCTTTAAAACCTCTGTCACCATGAAGTTCCAAAAAAGTGTTTCCACAAAGTCCTTTAATATGATCAAGCGTATATGGTCTACTTGGATGCCTTGACAATTGAACACGTTGCCAAGCTGTTAGGTTTTTATAAATGTTCTTTTTAGTTTCCTCTAGCTTTTTATTGATTTGTTTACATGTATTTGTAACATCAACATCAGACTCTAAACCAATAATAACACATTTATCTAATTGCTCTTCAAGTTCTTTTATAGGAAGCTCAAAATCTAAATATTCCATAGGATTTGTGCGAATTTATTATTTTTCGTTTTTAATTTTGGAACTGCAAATATAAAACTTAATCTCGTTATACACTTACTTTTTTATCAAATCTAAGTTTATAAAATTCTGAGTTATTAAATTCCTGATTTTCAATTTCCAAATTATATAATTATTCAATTATCTACTATCTAATCTTCCTTTCTGTAATGTTTTATGATACCATTCAACAATACAGTAATCACAATTACAACAGCACCAATATAAAATTCTGTACTCATTTTTTCTTTTCCACCAATGATGAAATAAGCCAATATTATTCCGTAAACTGGCTCCAAATTGGTAGTTAACATTACTGTGTATGGAGATAATTGGCGCATCACTTTTACCGAAGCTGTAAAGGCATAAGCCGTACAAACCGAAGCTAAAATTAAAATCAAAATCCAGTTCTTAGCAGACAATATGAAAAAGTCAGCAGAGAACGAACCTTTGAATAAAAAATAGATTGATATAAAAACAAAACCAGCCAAAAATTCGTAAAATGAAATTACCGCTGGATCATGATTTACAATTAATTTTCCGTTCATCAAGGTGAATAAAACACCTAATATTATGGAAACCAAAGCTATTAACATTCCGTTCCAATAATTAATTTCGACTTGCATAATTAAACCTAAACCGGCAATGATAATTAATCCAAAAAAGACTTCGTACCAAAGAACTTTTCGCCCATAAAACAATGGTTCCAGCAATGAAGCAAAGAATGCTCCCAATGAAAAAACCGACAAGGTAATCGAAACGGTAGATACTTTTATAGCTTCAAAAAAGAAAATCCAGTGCAACGCAATTAAAAGTCCGACAAATAAGAACCTCATCAAAACTTGTGGTGTCACTTTAAAAGATTTTTTCTTCAGCTTAAGAAAAAGCCCTAAAAAAACAGCAGCAAACAACATTCGATACCAAACTAAAAAATCGGCCTGAATGGTTATTAATGCTCCTAAAATCGCTGTAAAACCCCAAATAAAAACAATTAAATGAAGATTAAGGTAACTTTTTAAATTATCGTTTTGCATTTCGTAGTAAATAAACTGCTAGTATTCCAAAAACTATATTAGGCAACCAAACCGCCAATAGTGGCGAAAAACTTGATTTTTCGGCTAATACTCCAAATATTTTATCAAAAAAGACAAATGAAAATGCAACTGCAATTCCGATAGCCAGATTGACTCCCATTCCCCCTCTTCGTTTCATTGAGGATACCGAAACAGCTATAATTGTTAAAATAAATGCCGATACAGGAACACTATATTTTTTATACAAAACAACTAAATACACATTAATATTTGAAGACCCACGCTTTCTTTCTTTGTCGATAAAAGCATTTAAATCACCCAGACTCAAAGTCTCCGCAATATAAACTACAGGTGCCAAATCTTCGAGATCAAAACTGAATTTCATCTTCTTTTCGGCTGCCTTTTCAATTATATCATTTACTGGGCCAACCGTTCTTTTGGTGTAATCATACAATGTATAATTCTTTTCTTTCGGATTCCATTTGATTCGGCTAGCAGTAATTTTGTATTCTAATTTTTCTTTTTTAAATCGCTCCAAAGAAAAATTAAAAGCCATTTGCGTCTCATTATTGAAGCTATTAACATAGATAAAATCATTGTCATTGATTTGTCGATACACGTCTGTATTGTCACCGCGCATGAGTTCCTTTCCATTATTCCGCAGATAGGTATATCTAAAATTATTATATCCTTCGCTAGATACAGGAATCACCCAAAATCCCATCAATAAAACCAAAACAGAAATAATAGATGCTCCAATAATATAAGGTCTCATAAACCTTGTAAAAGAAATTCCCGAACTTAAAATTGCAATAATTTCAGTATCATTTGCCAACTTGGAGGTAAACCAAATAACCGATATAAACAAAAATATCGGAAATAGGTTATTCATAAAGTAAATCGTGAAGTGGTAGTAATAAATGGCAATTTTTAAAACCGGCACTTGGTTTTGAAGCATTTTATTAATCTTCTCTGATACATCAATGATTATCCCAATAGGTGCAAATAACAAAAGCATCACCGCAAAAGTGACTAAATATCTTTTTAAAATGTATCTGTCAATTATTGTTAGCATATTTTTTAGTTATAAATTATAAATTATGAATTATAAATTGAGAGCAACACAAGCTAACTCATAATTTATAATTCAAAATTCATAATTATTTTAAAGTCTTTGGCTCATATTTTTTACCATCATTTCTTTCCATGGTTTGAAATCGCCTGCTAAGATATGTTTTCTGGCTTCACGAACCAACCACATATAGAAACCTAGATTATGAATTGTAGCAATTTGTTTCCCTAAATATTCATTGGCAGCAAATAGATGACGTAAATATGATTTTGAATATTCAATATCTACAAAAGTGTAACCCATTTCATCAATTGGAGAAAAATCAGCTTCCCACTTTTTGTTTTTGATGTTGATCGTTCCATTTGCAGTAAATAACATTCCGTTTCTGGCGTTACGTGTTGGCATTACGCAATCGAACATATCAATTCCAAGTGCAATATTTTCTAATATATTTATTGGAGTTCCAACACCCATTAAATAACGAGGTTTGTCTTCGGGTAGAATTTCGCAAACTACTTCAGTCATTGCGTACATTTCTTCTGCTGGTTCTCCTACTGAGAGTCCACCAATAGCATTTCCTTGCTGTCCTGAATTTGCAATATACTCAGCCGATTGTTTTCTTAAATCTTTATACGTACTTCCTTGTACAATTGGGAAAAACGTTTGCTCATAACCATATTTAAAAGGCAATTTATCCAAATGATTGATACATCTGTCCAACCAACGGTGTGTCATGTGCATCGAACGTTGTGCATAACGATAATCGCAAGGATAAGGCGTACATTCATCAAAAGCCATAATGATATCAGCCCCAATGGTACGTTGAATTTCCATAACATTCTCTGGCGTAAAAAAGTGATACGAACCGTCAATATGTGATTTGAACTTCACTCCTTCTTCCTTAATTTTTCTATTTGCCGAAAGGGAATACACTTGATATCCTCCAGAATCAGTCAAAATATTACGATCCCAGTTCATGAATTTATGCAATCCACCCGCTTTTTCAAGAATCTCCGTTTGCGGACGCAGATATAAGTGATAGGTATTTCCGAGAATAATATCTGGATTTATTTCTTCTTTTAGCTCACGTTGGTGTACTCCTTTTACAGAGGCAGCTGTCCCAACGGGCATAAAAATTGGTGTTTCAATAACACCGTGATCAGTAGTAATACTTCCCGCACGAGCTTTTGATTGCGGATCCTTCTTTAGTAAGTCAAACTTCATCTGTTTCTTTTTTCAGTCGGCAAAGATAG
>NZ_DATIDY010000023.1:0-62404 GCF_035456085.1 Flavobacterium sp. | reverse complement strand
CGTTGTGCATATCTTTTGGAAGTATCTGAACTCATTTTTTAGTTGTGTGAAAGTTGGGCAAAGATAATTTTAAAGTAACAATTATACAATTTTAAATTTTTAAAGTTTCTAAGCATTAGAGTCACTAAGATTCTAAGTTTTTTGTTTAAAATTATGTACAGACTGCTAACTATTTATTAGAAAAATATTAATTAGCAATAATTTCAATCTCTACACGACGATTGGCTTCCCGTTCTGCTTCGTTTTTTTCAGGTAACGGATATAGTGGTTTGGTACTTGCAAAACCAACAAAAGTCATTCTGCTTTTTTCAATTCCATTAAATTCCAAAAACTTGTAAATAGCTTTGGCTCGTTGTGTACTTAAATCCCTAAAATCTTTCTGAACACAACAAATATGACCTTGAATTTGAATTTTTAAGTCTGGACAACTTTTCATAATCGTCAGTAATTCAAATAATACTGATCGAGACTGAGGTATTATTGCAAAAGTATCTACATAAAAATTCATGTTTTCCAATTTGAGTTTTTCGCCGACATTGGCAGCACTTACTTTTCGCATAAAAACTGTATCCAATTTTATAGTGGCAGTGGAGCCGTCGGGATTCTCATAAACATACGAATCTGGAAATTTAATAATTGGTTTTTTCTTTTCGACTACAGCTGCTGGTTTTTCTTGTATAATTTTTTCCTCATTTTCAAAATCTTTTGGAAGAATATAATACAAAGTCACTTTTCTGTTTTCGGCTTTAATGGGAGATAAAGTATGTAATTTCCCAAAGCTTCTGGTCTTAAAATCCTCTCTGATTTTCACCTTTCCTTTTATAATATTGAATACATAATTGATTCTTTTTTGAGCCAAAGTATCATTATATCCGACAGATCCTTCTTCATCACAAAAACCATAAACTCCAACGACTTTCACGTCTTTGTTTACAATAAGCCATTCATTCAACTTTAATAATTCTGTTTTCTTTAAAACAAATTTGTCACTATCAAAAAAAAATGAAACCTGTTCCTGAGCGATTGCACAAGAAGCCATAAAACTGAACAGTAGAGCAAGGATAAACTTCATCTTTTGGGGATTTATTTTCTCAAAATTACAATAAAAAAATTGATACTTTTTTTAACCTAATCTTATAAAAAAGAAAAACGTTCAAACTCTTTTGTAAAATTTACAAGAAGAGGAAGAACGAATTTCAACCTTTATACGATATTTTATTGATTCTAGAACAGTTTTATTTTTAAAACAGAATTTAATTATTTAAAAATTCAACTTAAAAAATTGGAAAGCATTCTTTATTCCCAATCAGGCATACTACCTGTAAATAAGACTTGTCTAGAATTAGTTGCCCCAATGGTAGTTTTTAGAATATTTTTTGCGGATATTCCATCATTTGAAGAATTAGTAAAAATTATTTCCGATTCATTTGGTGAATAACGAGCATCATAATCGTTTGTTCCTGAATTTTTTTCTGTCAGAATCTGATATGATGTCAAAGTAGCAAAATTATATTCAAAGATCCTCATATCCAACTGTCTGTACGTTGGGTTTTCATAACCAGATACATCTCTACAATACAATAATTTTTGACCTGTAACTGAAAAATTTAAACTACCAATGGCACCACTCTGTCCTGATATAATTTGGTCTGTAATATCTCCAGAAGTATTAATTACATAGATTTTAGCATTGTATCCATCCAAATCATTTACTTTTAAAGCAATTTTAGTTCCATCTGAACTCCAATCACATTCAGAAATAAATTTACCATCTGGAGTTTGGAATATTTTTGTTAATCCGCTACCATCGCTTCCTATCATGTATAATTTATCAAAATACGGATAGATAACCTTATTTCCGGCAGCATTCCATGAAAATCCAATAAAATCAGGATTAAACCCAGCAATAGGAACTGCACTAGTAATTTGAGCAACATTAGTTCCATCAGGATTCATCATAAAAATATGATTTTGCGCACCACTTGATTGAATAAATGCAATTTTTCCAGACTGATTATTTTTTCTAGGTCTCCAACTATTATTTTTCGGATCAGTAATTTGATAAAGTTTATTAGCATCGTCAACAGCATAGATAACGTTATTACTATTTACTTTTTGCACTAACAAATAACGTGTTGTTGGAAATGGTAAGGTCGAAAAAGAAAAAAGAGGGCTTAATATTGCAGCACTTTTTGAGTCAGTTACAGAAACCTGCCAAAAATATTTTGTTCCGTAAGTTAAATTAGTCAATTGCAAAGTTTTTTCTTTAAGATCCGAAAACACAAGTACATCTGAATTTTTATCATTACGAATCTTTATTTCATAAGTCAAAACATCTTTTGTATTAGAATCAGTTGCATTCCATTCTAATTTGGTATTGATAGGCTGATTGATCGCATTATCCAAAGGAGCAACAACTGTTGGAATAGTAGGAATCACATTAGGACCCGAATTTACAGACATTTCAAAAACTACTTCACTGGTTTGATCTTTATTAACAGTAACAGATTCAAATTTTGTCAAATAGCCATCTATTTGTGCCTGAAGTGCATATTCTCCAACTTTTATATTATTTATCACAAAATTACCTTCGGCATCAGTAAAAACAATACTTGAAGAAGGGCTCGAAAAAACTTTTACATTTTGTAAAGGTGCAAAAGTATCGCTAGTAACAACTTTACCAGTTATTTTACCATATACAACATCAGTAGTATCAATTTTCTCTTCACTACATGAATATAAAATTGAAAAAACGATTAAAAAAAAGATTGAGTTTATATGTTTCATTCTGTATATTTTAAATTATAATTATTCCTTATTATCAAATCATTTTAATTTTTTACCAAAATAATAAGTAAGTCCCAGACCGAATTTATAATAAAAATCATCTCTAACCCCTGCTTCAATATAATCGATGTTATCACTAAAATTGATGTTGTATTCCCCGAATAATTTAATTCCTAAACGGTCAGAAAATAAATATTCTAATCCTGCTCCAACTTGCGTTTTCGCATGTGCATTTTCAAATTTTTTATTAAAGCCATATCCTCCACCTACGTATAAATAAGGCGAAAAAGTATCCCTAGGTAATAACAACCATTCAACGTTTAAATCTCCTGTTATATAACCAACATCCAGATTGTTTTGGTTTGCTAAATTGACAACGTTTGTAGATGCTGAAATATTAAGCGCTGGAGCAACAAAGTATTTAATAGCTCCTCTACCGAATGGTCTTGCTAATGGATTCAAATAATCTCCATCCATTAAAGTAGCACCCCCTGAAATTTCAAGTCCAAATCTGTTTCTTTTAGGCTCCAAATCCCGACCATAAATTTGTGAATTATCTGCAACTTGATTTTCTTTTTTATATTTCTCTAATAAAGCGTCTACTTTTTCTTTAGGATCATCAGTTTTTAAAATATCATCTTGAATACCCTCCAAAACCATAGATTCAACTGCTTTTTCGATTGCTTCGGTTACAGCCATATGAGTTGGTTCATTGGTTGTATAGCCTGTTTCCACTTCTAAAAGTCTTTTGACATCTACATATCTAAACAAACTTGCATCGATTGCTTGTGATAAAATTGTTTTAGATACATAGACTGTTTTAAGGATTTTTCCATTGGCAGTAGAAACCATTCGCAAATAAATAGTAATTCGATCCTGACGATATTTCACAGAAGAGCCTGCCCCAAAATAACGAGCACCAAATCCTCCCGTAATAATATTTGAATCATATGATATTATTCCCCCTTCTAATAATACGCCAGCATATAAAAGAGGTGTTAACTGTGGATCATTTGGATTGGCTGGTTTGTCATATTCCTGACGTGTAGAACGAATGAGGTTACGTTCTTGCAATAAATTTCCAATATTCTCCCTTTCGATGGGAATAAACCATTTGGAATCTTCCAGCGCTTTGATCAATATAGAGGTAGCCCCTTGAGTCACGGCAGTACTAAAACTGCTTCCGTTTTCAAGTGGTTTGTATTGTCCTGTCTGGTCTCTAAATTTATAAACCCCAACAACAACTTGTTGCTTAGGAGTTGGTAAGTTTTTCAGTAATGATGTTGCTGGTGTGCTTTCACCAATAATTGCTTTTTCAACTCCAGTTGGCTGGTTATAATAAGCACCACAACTAGACATAAGTAGTACAAGTACAATAAAAGCATAGGTAGATATTCTCATATTATTTTTTTGGAATTATTACTTGTGTTTGCTCGCCTGTCGTTGTGTCAAGAATATTTACTGACAAACCATCCGATGAAGGAAAAACATCTACTGCATAATTTCCAAAAGTATATGAACCCTCCGACAGACCGTCGGTTCCAAACTGCTGTTTATAAAGTGAACTCGAAATTTGACTTAATAATTGTGAGTTTAAACTAGCTTTAAATTTTTGAAGATCTGTTTGTTTATCTGTTGTGATATCAACTGCTTCTTTATGTTTATTTTGTGCTTCAGCGCTACTTAATAACCATTGGTAATTAAAAGTATCGCCTCCAAAGGCAGGATTAACTGCTTTATAAACCAAAGCTTGAGCATTCATCGAATAGTACGATAATGCCAAAAATAAAAGTATAAATGTAGGTTTCATAACTTATAGATTAATATTGGGTAAAATATTTAGATTGCTTTTCTTTCTCCTTAAAATAATAATATGTAGTACTAATCGCTTCATCGGATACTTCTTCTAAAAAATCATCATCAGGCCGAATTATAAATTCATATATAACTTCGTTATCAACTGTGATGGTAATCTTTGTGTTTCGGGCAAAAGTATATTCTTCTCCAATCAAAACTATTTCCTTTGCATTTATTCCTACATCATTGTATTTAAAAAAAAATTTATCATAAAAATCTTTACCTGCTTTAGTTTTGGTATCATCCGTTATAATTCCTCTCATTGTAAAACTATCATCAGGCTTAGCTACTGGCTGTTCTAATTGGTCTTTTTTTTTTCGTCACCAAAAACCATACGGTCTTTGCTTATGATTTCTTTGTTTTCATTAAAAAATAACAACAATACTATTACCTCATCATCACTAGTTAAGTTAACTTGTGTTGTCGATAATTTAATCTTTTCATTTGGTTTTAATGTAAAAACCCCATCCTGCGAATTATTAGAACTATTATTATTTATATGATTATTTTTTATCACTGATAATTTATAAGATGCGCTCTTAGTTATATTAGTCATGTTTTCTGCAGTTCCAGTAATTGTAATATTACTTTCTACTTTTTCGACATCAATTTTAGCTTTTATTTCATTTTGAATAACTGCATTTTGAGCATAAAAAATGCAGCTAAAAAATAAAAAAATAATACTGATATTGATTTTCCCTGCTTGCATTTTAATTTAATTTGTTCAGGATTATTACTGATGCACCGTTACCTGTTTGCGTAACTTTCATATCTTTTGATATTGAGTTGGTTCCAATGCTTTTGATGTTCTGATTATTTCCGTTTTGAGTCATTTTGGTATTAACATCGTAATTAGTACGATAAGAATAATCATCAATTACATTATTATTTCCATTTTGAAGTACATCAGTGGATAATGTTTTAGCACTCTTCACTAAAGTATATTCATTGTAATTCCCATTCTGCATCACTCCTATATTAGCCTTGTCAGATTTAACATTTAAATCAGATGTATTATAATCGCCAATTTGTATGATCGAAACTATTGAATTTTGATTCTTTAAATAATCGACTGTTGTTGTTTTTTCCTTACTATCAGAAGCTGCAGAAATTAAACTTAAAGCTGTCTCTTTTTTATCAAATACAGATGAACTATAGTTTTTAAATTCTGAATTTTCTTCTTTTTCTTGAGAAAAAATCAACTGAGTAAAAAATAAAAGGATGACACTACTATTTATAAATATTGTTTTCATTTTATTTATTTTTTAAAATTAAAAAATGAGATAGTCATTATTTTTAAATGACTATCTCACATTGTATCCCATTAATTATAATTACGGCAAAGCATTAGTTTGAGTAACTATATGAGTATTACTATTCCCGCTTACAAAGGAGATAGCAGAATGGTCATTACCAGTTTGAGTTACAGTCGATTTATTTAATTTACCTATCAATAATGTATTTTCTTTTAATTTGAAACCTGTTTGAACAGTTGTTGCTGTATTTCCTTCACCATAAGCGTAATGTTTAGAAAGATTCACGTCTGCTGAAGTAGCTCCTGCTTTTGTATTAGTCTGAGTTTGATAAGATTTATTAGCTGTACCTCCTTGGCTAGAAAGCGCTTCATTCCAATTATTGTTTTGAGTTTGTGTTGCCTCATTTCCTCCATTAGGACCAAAAGGAACTACCACAAGATTTGCTGCAGCAAGTGCATCAGCTTCAAAGAAACTTGTTGATGGAGTAGGTCTTTCATTTCCAGTAGTACCTTGATCAATAGTTGCTTTATTGTGATCTCCAGTTTGAGTTTGCCAAGCTTTATCTCCTCCTCCTAATGCATTACCAAGTGGAGATGCTGCAATTTGATCTTGCCAAACTTTAGCTTCATTTGAATTACCAAATTGTTTTTGATCAGAAAAGTTATTTTTATTACTTTGAGAAACTTGTATTAAATTACCGTTCCCATTTTGTAATTGTATAGCCGCATTATGATCTGCTGGATAGCTATTTGGTAGAACTCCTTGATACGCATTAGCTGTATTTCCATCTCCATTTTGATGTAATATCGAGCCATTCCATGTTCCGTGCTGAGTCACGTTAGCAGCATTCCCATTACCAACTGTACTAGCTACAGATGTGTTAGCCTGAGCAAATCCAATTGCTCCTACAAATAGCATCGCTGAGATGCTTAAAACTACTTTTTTCATAATAAATATATTTAATTGGTTGTTAATTCTAATATTATTATGCAGGTAAAGTAGATTGGGGAATCTTTTTTTTTGTGATCACTTCATCATTGGTAAACATCCTAATTTTCCATTTTCACAAGTCAAATTTATATATCTTTTTTTAAAACAACAACCTCGAAACAAGTAATTTAAAACTAAACAAGCCACTTTTCGACAAACTGTTAAACTATCACGATGAACTACTTGTCTGACAAAAACTGTGCTAAGAAAATGATTACTAATAAAAAATACATTGCCTTTTTACTTTTAAAAATAAAAAAACCTGTCCATTTTATTGAACAGGTTTTAATAGAATTTACACCTAATTCTATTTAGTCAGAAGCAATTCTCTATATTTTGTTAATGTCCATAATTCATTATCCACTAACAATTCTAACTTGTCACAATGGTTTCTAATAACTTCGAAATACGGCTTTACATTATTACAATACGCCTCAGCCATTGCTAATGCATCTGTTAAATTATTAGCTTTTTTTCTTTCTTCAGTCATTTCCTCAACTTTAGAATTAATTCCTTCTATATGTCTGGAAATTTCTTTTATCAAAACAATCTGCTCTTTTGCAATAGATTCAAATTCGGAACCAAAAATATCTTTCAGACCTTTCACATTTTCAATCAAAGTATTTTGATATTTGATAGCAGTAGGAATCACATGATTTTTAGAGATATCTCCCAACACTCTACCTTCTATTTGAATTTTTTTGGTGTATTCTTCTAATTCAATTTCGTAGCGGGCTTCCATTTCAATATGGTTCATTACTCCCATTTCAGAAAATAAATCTAATGCTTGTTGAGTCGCTCTTGCTTTCAAAGCTTCTGGCGTAGTTTTGTAATTGCTTAAACCTCTTTTTGCAGCTTCTTTTTCCCAAGCATCACTATAACCATCTCCTTCAAAAAGAATTTTTTTAGATTGTTTGATATATTCTCGTAAGACATTGAAAATCGCATCATCTTTTTTCATGTCTTTAGATTCAATCAAGATATCAACAGCGACTTTGAAATCTTTAAGTTGTTTGGCAACAATAGTATTTAATGTTGTCATTGCATTTGAACAATTTGCCGATGAACCAACCGCTCTGAATTCAAATTTATTTCCTGTAAAAGCAAATGGAGATGTTCTATTTCTATCAGTATTATCTAAAAGAACATCTGGAATTTTACCGACAACGTTCAATTTTAAATCAGTTTTCTCTTCAGGGGATAATTTTCCTGTTGAAACTCCTTCTAATTCAGCTAAAACTTTAGTCAGTTGCTCTCCTATAAATACTGATATAATTGCTGGTGGCGCTTCATTAGCCCCTAACCTATGATCATTGCTTGCAGTAGCAATTGATCCTCTTAATAAAGCTTCATAATCATTTACCGCTTTAATGGTATTAATAAAGAATGTCAAAAATTGCAAATTGGTCATTGGAGTTTTACTTGGACTCAACAAATTAACACCTGTATCAGTTGAAAGAGACCAGTTATTATGCTTTCCTGAACCATTTACTCCTTTAAATGGTTTCTCATGCAATAAAACTTTCAAATCATGACGTTCTGCAACTTTTTGCATGATATCCATTAATAGACAATTATGATCTACAGCAAGGTTTGCTTCTTCAAAGATTGGAGCGAATTCAAATTGATTCGGAGCAACTTCATTATGACGGGTTTTTACAGGTATTCCGAGCAACATACATTCTTGCTCTAAATCTCTCATATAAGTTAATGCACGAGTTGGAATAGAACCAAAATAATGATCATCTAATTGTTGTCCCTTTGCCGAAGTATGTCCCAGCAAAGTTCTTCCTGTCATAATGATATCAGGACGAGAATTAGCCAAAGATCTGTCAATCAAAAAATATTCTTGTTCCCATCCTAAGGTAGCTGTTACTTTCTTTACATTTTTATCAAAATATCTACATACTTCTGTCGCAGCTTCATCCATAGCGGATAATGCTCTTAATAATGGAATTTTATTATCTAAAGCTTCTCCTGTATATGAGATGAAAATTGTTGGAATACATAAAGTTGTACCAAAGATAAAAGCAGGCGAAGTTGGATCCCAAGCGGTATATCCCCTAGCCTCAAAAGTATTTCTGATTCCTCCATTCGGAAAACTGGAAGCATCTGGTTCCTGTTGCACTAATTGAGCACCGCCAAATTTTTCGAGTGGGTCGCTTCCATCATACGAAGTTTCAAAAAAAGCATCATGTTTTTCTGCTGTTGTTCCAGTAAGAGGCTGAAACCAGTGTGTATAATGCGTAACACCTTTAGCTAAGGCCCATTCTTTCATACCCATGGCAATATAATCTGCCAATTTTCTATCAATTTTAGTTCCATATTGAACTGCCCCTTGTACCGCTTTAAAAGCATCCGAAGTCAAGTATTGCTTCATTGCTTTATCATTAAACACATTAGATCCAAAAAGCTCCGATTTTCTACCAAATTCCTGAAAATCAATTAACTTTCTATTAGAAGCTTCCTTTAAAGCTTGAAAACGAATTGACGACATATACTCCATCTTAAAATTAATATTTACTAAAAAAACACATACAAATATAAATCATTCTATTTAACAAATAATTAAAGCGTGAAACGAATAAGCAGTTATTTAAAACAGAGTTGATATATGACCAAAAAAAATAGTCATTAAACCAATTTTATCTAATTGTGTAATAAAAGTCTTAAATTAAATTTAACATCAAAAATTTCTAGATTATGAAATTAATCATTATACCCCCTTAAAATTGCAATTTTTAAAATATACCCCTCATAAAATGCAGTAATATCAAAAATTAAAAAGACTTAAATAAAAACTACCCCCTAATTTTACGACATAAGTAATTTATTTTATATTTGCATCTGAAAAAACAAAAAAAACTAATTATAATATTATGGCTAAAATAAAATTAGAGTATATCTGGTTAGACGGATATGAACCTACACAAAATTTAAGAAGCAAAACTAAAGTTGAAGAACACGAAAATTTTCAAGGAACATTAGCTGAACTAGGAAACTGGTCATTTGATGGTTCATCAACAAAACAAGCACAAGGCGGATCATCAGATTGTCTTTTGGTACCAGTTGCTATTTATCCAGATCCAACACGTATCAATGGATATTTAGTTATGTCTGAAGTTATGTACGCAGATGGAACTCCACACCCTTCAAACGGTAGAGCGACAATTGATGATGAAGATGATGATTTCTGGTTTGGATTTGAACAAGAGTATTTCATCATGGATACAAAAACTCAACTTCCTCTTGGATTCCCAGTTGGAGGTTACCCTGCTCCACAAGGGATGTACTACTGTTCAGTAGGTGGAAAAAACACACACGGAAGAAAATTAGTTGAAGAGCATGCTGATTTATGTATCGCTGCCGGAATCAACTTTGAAGGGATAAATCAAGAAGTTGCTTGTGGACAATGGGAATTCCAATTGTTTGCTAAAGGAGCTAAAAAAGCGGGTGATGAAATCTGGGTTGCTCGATATTTATTAGACCGTTTGACTGAGAAATATGGTTATTATATTGAATATCATCCAAAACCACTAGGAGATACAGATTGGAATGGTTCTGGTATGCACGCTAACTTCTCTAATTCAGTATTAAGAACTTGTGGTTCTCAAGAAGTTTACGAAAAAATCTGTGAGGCTTTCCGTCCTGTTACTGCTGAGCACATAGCTGTTTACGGAGCTTACAATGATCAACGTTTGACTGGTAAACACGAAACTGCTTCTATCCACGATTTCTCTTATGGAGTTTCTGATAGAGGATGTTCAATTCGTATTCCATTAATGACCGTTCAAAAAGGATGGAAAGGATGGTTGGAAGATAGAAGACCAGCATCAAATGGTGATCCATATAAAATTGCTGCAAGAATTATTAAAACTGTAAAATCAGCTTTGTAATAACAGCCATTTAATCATAAAAAAATGCCTTTGTAAATCGAAGGCATTTTTTTTTGCATTTTAATAACAATGTTTAATCTATACTATTACAACCATTAATAAACCTTTAATTTAATTATTTAATAATCAATAATTAGACTTTAAAAAACAAATCTTACATTTGAAATATATAACTAAAATCATTGTATTATGATCGTCTGGATATTATTCTTAGTACTAATAATATTGATATTGGCACTCGATTTAGGTGTATTCAATAAAAATCCCCACGTTATTAGCACTAAAGAAGCTAGTAAATGGACTGCTATTTGGATAGCCTCATCTTTTCTTTTTTCGGGAGTTGTATATTGGCTCTATACTACCAATTATGTTTTAAATCCAGATCGTTTAAGACCAGGAGTTGCTTCAATGAAATTTATTACCGGATATTTAATTGAGCTATCGTTAAGTATTGATAATATTTTTGTAATTGCATTAATATTTGCTTCATTCAAAATTAAAAACGAATACCAACACCGAGTTTTGTTTTGGGGAATATTGGGTGCGATAGTTTTTCGGGGGTTAATGATTTTCTTTGGCGTTTTGTTGATCAATAAATTTTCATGGACAACATATGTTTTTGGAGTCTTCTTGATATTTACAGCAATGAAAATGTTGTTTTCTTCTGAAGATGAAAAAGAATTTAATCCTCAAAAATCGATTGTCTATAGAATTTTAAGTAAAATAATTCCAATTTCTACACAAACAGAAAAAGAACATTTTTTTATAAAAACCGAAACAGGAAATGCCGCTACTCCATTGTTTGTAGCTTTAATTATTATTGAAGTAATGGATGTTATCTTTGCCGTAGATAGTGTTCCAGCGATTCTAGCAATTACATCAGATCCTTTCTTGGTATTTAGTTCTAATATTTTTGCGATATTAGGTTTGCGCTCTATGTACTTTTTCCTGGCAAATATGCTAGAAAAATTCAGTCACTTGGAATACAGCCTGATTGCAATATTAAGCTTTGTTGGGCTCAAAATGCTACTGCATGATTATATAGATGTTCCAGAATGGGCTTCGCTCGGGTTTATATTTGTTTCTTTACTTGTTGGAGTAATTGTTTCAATTAGGATTGCGGATAAAAAAGAATCCAATTTGGATTAATTTAAATTTATAATCATTATTTCAAAAAAAAAAGCTGTCAAATGACAGCTTTTTTAATATGATTAAGGGCTTAATATTTTAAAACCTTCACATTTGAATCATCAACATTATAAACTTTAATAACTGCATTATAATCGGAATAATCGATTTTTTTGGTATTTGCATTTTTACCTGTTGAAGCATATGTCAGATAGCCAGGAATTATAACAATTCTAAAAACTTGGTTCAATCTATATTCATTACCAACTGTTGCTAAATCATTTCCTTCTAAAAATATACTCACATCATTAATACTAAAATCAAAATTGTAACCAAAATTTTTAGTCCCATCGTCAAAATAGTATGTTTCTGGGAGTAATTTCCAAATATCAGCACCAGTATTAGTTGAGCCTGACAACCTATAAACCAAAACCATATCTGACGCTTGTATTGCAGGATTTAGTGGTATTAATGGTGCATAACCGTTTGTTGTATCAAACTTAACTCCCGAAACTTCGAAAACTTCACTATTAGGACCTGCTTCACCCGGAGGTCCTTCTGGTCCTTCAGGTCCTTCGCAAGCTTGAAACCCAAACATTGCTATTACTGTTAAAATTGTTATTATTTTTTTCATCTTAATTTTTATTTAAAGTTCGATAAAGGTATTTCAAAAATTAAGCCAAAAAAATTATTTTAAGTAATTTCAATCAAAAAAATTCAATCGATTTCGTTTTTTAACATAAAACCTTAACCTTACTCGCTAGTCTTTAAAATATTATACTTTATTTTTTTTTTAAACAAATAAAAAATATCTAACAAATTAATTAGCCATTGAACCGTTGGCTTTCCAAATTTTACTAAAAAACAACACCTGATAAGGCAACGAATTCTCCCAATATTCCCATGTATGTGCTCCGGGACGCTCTATGTAATCATGAGGAACTTTGGCATAAACTAATCTTCTATGCAATTCTCTATTAGGTTCAATCAGAAAATCATCAACGCCACAATCGATAATTAATGGCAGTTTATTACCCTTTATTTTATCGACCATTCCGATTACAGCATTTTTATCATACAAATCCTGATTGGTACTTTGATCTCCAAAAACAGGTTGCATTAATTTTATAACTTGATCATTTGGCTCTCTGCCCAACATCGTACCCATATCTACAGCCCCACTCATACTTCCTGCGGCACAAAACAATTCTGGATGTTTAGAAGACAAATACAAAGCACCGTGACCACCCATAGAAAGTCCAGCTATAGCACGTCCTTTTTTGTCATTAATAGTTCGGTAGGTTTTGTCAATTTTCTGAATCACTTCAGAAGTAATATAGGTTTCAAACTGACTTTCTTTATTTACGGGACTGTCAAGATAGAAACTAAATGTTTCGCCTTCCGGCATTACAATTATAATATTATATTGATCGGCTAAATTCTTTACAGTATTTTTATTAGGAGTCTTTGACACCCAATCTGCAAAATGTCCATAAGCACCGTGCAAAAGATAAAGCACCGGATAAGTCGATTTTCCTTTAGCATAAGAATTTGGAAGCACAACTGCCGCTTTATAATTCTTATTCATGGCCACACTAGGAATTTGCAAAGTATCTACTGTCGATGCAAAAGACAAAATGGTATTACCAAATAAAAATGCAATACATAGTATTAGTAATTTTTTCATATTTTAATTAATTATGTTATTTATAGTTGACATGTAAATATACGCTTTATACAAATAAAAAATAATTATCGCAAAACCGATTAAACAATTGGTTAACTATACAAAACCAAGTACAAACTATGGAATAGAATAAATCATATTAATTCAAAATCCTTTTTGAATATTATCATTTTGTTAAAATGATTAGTTTAAAAACTAAAACTACCAATTGTTTTTTATCCTTAAGTATGTTTCTCTACATTTGAAAAAAAATTAATAAAATGAAAAAAGCCCTACTCCTGCTACTACTTATACCTGCAATTAGCAATGCACAATTTAAAGACATTTTAGCGAAAGCTGCCGAAAAAATCGCTGCAGCTACCAAAACAAATAGCAATTTAGACATTGCTGCCGGATTAAAAGAAGCTCTTAACAAAGGTGTTACTGAACAAGTGTCAAAACTTACTAAAACCGATGGTTTTTATAAAAATGAAGCCGTAAAAATTTTAATGCCAGAAGAATTAGCAAAAGTTGATAAAACTTTGCGTAGAATGGGAATGTCAAAATTGGCAGATCAAGGTATTCTTGCTTTAAATAGAGCTGCAGAAGATGCCGTGAAAGAAGCTACTCCAATATTTGTAACCGCTATTAAAGACATCACAATAACAGATGCAAAAAGTATTTTGCTTGGAAGTGAAAATGCCGCAACACTTTATTTGCAATCAGCGACTACTACTCCGCTGTATGCCAAATTCAGCCCTGTAGTTCAACAATCGATTGGAAAAGTCGGTGCTGATGTGATTTGGACAAAAATAATTAAACAATATAATACCATTCCATTGGTAACTAAAGTAAATCCTGATTTGACAGATTATGTTACCAACAAAGCTCTTGATGGTGTTTTTAAAATGATCACTGTCGAAGAAAAAAATATCAGAACTAATATCAATGCAAGAACATCTGATGTTTTAAAGAGAGTATTTGCTTTGCAGGATAAAAAATAAAGACTTGCATCACCAAACCAAACAACTATAATCCAATTAATTATGGATTTGTAAAGTTTAAAAAATTTTATTTGTTAAAATTGAAATACAAAACTTAACTTTTATAAAATAACTAATAACAATTCCTTAACAACAAAACAAAAACATTATACTGATCTTTGCAATGTAATAAACTGGTTATTTATTATTTTGGTTTTGGTTAGTTATAAGATTGCCTGCATCTATACGGTGCAGGCATTTTTTATTTGGGTTATTTTCAGTTTATTTAGTGGTGTGGATAAAAGACAAAACGACAGAATTAAAAGTGTTTGGCTGCTCTACATTAACCACATGTCCGCAATTTTCGATTACAAATAACTGAGATGATTTATAATGACTTTCGACTACTTTGCGAACAGCCGGCAAAAACATATAATCTTCTTCACCCATAATGTAAAGTGTCGGAATATTTAATTCGACCTGACGAAACCACTTTAGCACTGGATTTATCTCGGCAGTAAGTTTAAACCACTTGATAAATTCTTTTTGATATAATTTCTTGGCTTCGGTAATAAAAAGTGAACGCGATTGTTTGTGACTTTTTTTAGGCATAATCACAAAAGCGAAAAACCTGTATAAAACCAAATACGGTAATACATATTTGAACGTATTTCCTAAACGCATTAATATTTGCGAACGAAAGTTCATTTTCAAAATAGCACCACCAAGTATCATACTTTGTACACGATTGGGATACATTTCGGCTAATTGCCGAATAAGAATGGTACCTAGTGAAATTCCGACGAAATGTGATTTTTCAATTTGCAGATGATCCAGAACTTCGAGAATGTCATGTGCCAGAGCAGAAAAAGTATATTTTTGTTTGAAAGCAGTTTTCAAAGTCGTCTTAGAATCTCCATGACCTCTTAAATCCAACAACAAAACATTATAATCTTTCTTAAAATCCCTAATTTGTTTGAACCAAATAGAGGAGCTTCCGCCAGCACCATGTACAAATGTTACCCATTGGTCGCTATTTTGGTTCTTATATATTGTGTAATTAATCACTTAGCTTTTTTGTGGCAAATATAGTTTTTTTTCAGGTGCTTACAACGTTGAATCACTACTTCGCTAAAGTTCAAACAATTACAAACTATTGTGCAAGTATTTAAAATAATTCAGAGCTTTCAGCAAACGGCTTCCATACCAAGAAAACATTTCACCATCAACTAAAATTGCTTTAGCATTTTGAGTAGCATTTACAATTTCGAAACCATCTTCAGCCTTAAAAGGAAAAGGCTCAGATGAAAGTAGAACCAAATCCAAATCACCATTAGAGTCTAAATTATCAAGTTCAATTTCGGGATAACGCTCCTGCGAAGCAAATTGATTTTGAAAATGGTTGAGTTGTAGCAACTCATCTATAAAAGTTCCTGAACCAGCCACCATATAAGGATTTTTCCAAATGAAATAACCAACATTCTTCACAGGGATCTCCTTCATAAAATTTTTAAAATCGCTCAAGGCAAAAGATAACTTTTCATTCCATTTCTTGGCTTCTGTTCTTCGACTAAAGAGTTTTCCAAAATCGGAAATCATTTGAAAATTATCTTCTAAAGTAAAAATATCAGTTATCCAAACAGGACAAATATCCCTTAATTCTTCAACAATTTCCTTTGTATTTTCTTCTTTATTACAAATGATAATATCAGGTTGCAACAAACGAATTTTATCAAAATTGACTTTCTTAGTTCCTCCAACTATTTTCTTTGTTGATTTAAAATGATACGGATGCACGCAAAATTTAGTAATACCAACTATTGAATCTTCAAGTCCTAAGTCGTATAACAATTCGGTTTGTGAAGGCACGAGAGAAACGATTCGCTGAGGCGTATTTTCAAAAAAATGTATAGTTCCCAGTTGGTCTGTAAAGATTTTCATTTTTTTAGAGTTACTAAGTCTCTAAGTTTCTGAGTTGCTAAGTTATACTTAGAGACTAATAACTGTTTTTTACGTACAAGAATCTTAGTACCTCAGTAGCTTAGCAGCTTTAAACTTTTAAAGAATTAAACTTTAGACAAAATGGTTGCCATTTCCTCTTGCATTTTCAACGCTTCTGTTCTTGCAACTTCAGCAAAATCAGTTCCATTTGAAGCATAGATAATAGCACGTGAAGAATTAATAAGCAATCCAACATTAGAATTCATTCCATATTTACAAACTTCAGAAAGACTTCCTCCTTGTGCGCCAACGCCAGGAACAAGCAAGAAACTGTCAGGAACAATTTTACGAATTTCAGTAAAATATTCGGCTTTGGTAGCGCCGACAACATACATTAAATTTTCAGCATTTTTCCAGGTTTTGGATGTTTCCAATACGTGTTTGTAAACTTCTTTACCATCAACTTGCAAAGTTTGAAAATCAAAAGCACCTTCATTTGAGGTTAAAGCTAATAAAATCGCGTATTTATTTTCGAAAGCAAGGAAAGGTTCAACAGAATCTTTTCCCATATACGGAGCAATCGTTACACTATCAAAATTCAAATCTTCAAAAAAAGCCTTGGCATACATTGAAGACGTATTTCCGATATCACCTCTTTTGGCATCGGCGATTGTAAAAATCTCAGGATGCTTTTCATTTATATAATCGATTGTTTTTTGCAACGAAGTCCAGCCTTTTATTCCATAGGCTTCAAAAAAAGCAATATTGGGTTTATAGGCAACAGCAAGATCATGAGTGGCATCAATAATTGCTTTATTAAATTCGAAAATTGGATCTTCTAATGTTAATAAATGCTGAGGAATTTTATTTAAATCTACATCTAAACCTACGCAAAGAAATGATTTTTTTAATTGGATTTGATCTTGAAGCTGTTGTGTTGTCATCTGAGAGTTTGTTATCCGGCAAATTTACAAACTTGAATTAAAAAACCTTGAAATTTTACAACATTCCTAAATAATTGTGTAATAAATTATGCGTACCATGCACATACATTTGTAAAATGAATATAAAAAAATGATTATTAATTTCTAAAACACATTGTCATGAACACTAATGAAATCAAAGGGAATTGGAATGAAATTAAAGGGAAACTAAAACAACAGTACGCTGATCTTACTGATGACGATTTGTTGTATGAAGAAGGTAAAGAAGACGAACTGTACGGAAAAATCCAAAAAAAAATTGGAAAATCTAAAGATGAAATCAATAAATGGATTGCTGAATTGTAATCCAAATTTTAACTGCCTATAATAATTTGTAACTTCTTGACTGATTTTTACAAATTGTATAGGCAGTTCTTTTAACTTAAATTAAAATCATACAATTAAACCTATTAAATATTTATTTCTACAATGTTAAGTTTTGAAAAAAAACTCAAAATTACCACTTTAACAAAAAAATACTTTTTTTAACACAATTCAATTGTAATCACATTCCCGCAATGTACTTATTTGATTACTTTTGCAATTATAAAGATTAAATAGCGTTTATAATAACACATCAAAAAGAATTAAAAACTAATCACTTAACTAACAATATTTTACAATATTTTTAATTATTTTTAGTGACTAAATAATTTTAGACCCATGAGGATATTTATTAAATTTGATTTCAACAACACTTGCAAAAAAATTCTGGAAGAGAAATTAGAAGAATGTCAAATAAAACATAGAATTTTAGGATTTGGGGAAGTTGAATTTTTAGAAAAAGTATCAACCGAAAAACTAAATTTATTTAGCAAGTCACTGGAACGATATGGAATTGAAATCGTTGAAAATCAAAAAACAATTTTGATACAAAAAATTAAGGACGCGATAACAGACATGGTCTTTAATGAGGATGCGAGTATAAATGTGAAAAGTTCAGTGTATTTATCAGAAAAACTGAATCATTCCTATGGATATTTATCCAACATTTTTTCTGAAGTAACTTATACCTCGATTGAAAATTTTATCATACTTCAAAAAATTGAGTACACTAAACAATTAATCATTAATAATCAATTGTCATTAACAGAAATAGCCTTTAAATTAAATTATTCCAGTGTTGCACATTTAAGTTCCCAGTTTAAAAATACAACAGGCATAACACCTTCGGCCTTTCAAAGAATTATAAATAAACGAAGGGAAATTACCACTAAAAACAAAAACTAAAAAACATGCAACACGATTCAATACTCATAACACTAGCAGACGACGACGAAGACGATAGATTATTTTTTACAGACGCTTTTGATGAATTAAAAATAAACACAATAGTCAATACTGTAAACAATGGTAAGGAATTATTAAACTACTTAAATGATCCCGATACCATTTTACCTAATATTCTTTTTCTGGATTTAAATATGCCTATCCTAAATGGGATAGAATGTTTGAAAGAAATTAAATCTAATGATAAGTTTAAAGATATTGTAATAGCAATCTATTCGACCTCATCTTCGGATCAGGATGTTGAAGACACTTTTGTTTTAGGCGCCAATATTTACATCAAAAAACCAAGTAATTTTGACAGCTTAAAAAAAATATTAGCAAACATTATAACTATCAACTGGCAATACCATACTAGCGGCTTGAATAAAGATACATTTTTACTAAGAGTGTAATCAATCACTAATTTTATGAAATACAATAGACAAAAATCTTCCGTTTATCATAAAATTATATTTACAATAAGCTTATTTATTTTACTATTCATAAGTGTGCTTACTGTAAAGCATATCAACAACATTTCCAATTCTACCAAGGTACTCATGCATACGTATGAAGTAAATTTAGAATTGGAACACTTGTATTCCTATATCAAGGATTCTGATAATAATTTTAGAAGTTATATTATCTCCAAAGATAATTTCTATTTGGTTATGTATCAGAATGATATAAAAAATGTAAATAGTTCTTTCTCTATACTTAAGGAGCTTAACAGTAAAGATCTAGGGCAGCAAAGAAATTTGGAAACTCTTTACAAAATGGTCAATAATCGTTATGAGTATATTGCCAATAACTCTAATCTGAACAAAAATGTAGATCTTACAAGAAACTACGATTTTAAAATGGTTTTAAAAGAAAGCGGCAAACGTTTGGCAGATATTAGAATTCTGCTTAACGACATGGTACATAATGAAAAAACAAACTTAAAGTTACAAAATTCGGTGTACGACAGACAAATTTATCTGACTCCAATCATAACATTAAGTATTTTGTTTATCACATTTTTGTTGCTGATTTTTACTTATATCCAAACCACAAATGATATTGAAAAACTGCAAACTACTAACGTCAAATTAAACAAATCACATTTTTTAAGCTCTCAGGCAGAAATTCTTTCTGAATTTGGAACTTGGGAATGGGATTTAAATAATGATAAATTAATTTATTCCAATAACTTATATCACATATTAGGTGTTGATCCACAATCATTCGAAGCAACTAAGGAAAATTTCATGAAATTTGTCCATCCCGAAGATGTTGAAATTGTAGATACAATGTTCAAAAAAATCACTGAGGACGAAGATCTCCCACATACTTATTTTAGAATTATAAGACCAAACGGAAAAATCAGAAATTTGAGATCTGTCGGGAAATTGTTTACTGATAATGTAGGCAATAAGACTGTTCTCGGTGTAACAAATGATATCACTGATGAACACAACAAAAATGAGCTATTAAAAAGTAATTATGAAGACTTAATTGCCATTAATAATCAATTAAAAATATTTGAAGAATCAAGTAAACAAGCTGAAATCCTTGGTAAATACGGAAGTTGGATTCTGAATTACGACACATTACATCTTACTTATTCTGATAATAGGTATCGATTATTAGGCTATGAACCACGGGCGTTTGAAGCTACTATTGATAACATATTTAGTTTTATTCATCCGGACGATAAAAAAGCAGTAGACAAAGCATTCAAAAAAGCTTTGACGACAAAGAAAATGCTTTCAATGAATTATAGAGTTATAACTAAAGATGGCAGGATACGTAATTTTAAAACTATCGCCAAATCGTATATCGATTTAAGCGGTAGTCATAGTATGATTGGGACTACCCGTGATGTCACTGAAGATTACAACAAAAGTTTGCAATTAAAGGAGCGTAACATAGAATTAGAAAAGCATGTAAAGGAGTTAAATGAATTCAATCAAGTTGCGAGTCACGATTTACAAGAACCTTTGCGTAAGATTCAAACTTTTATTTCTCGGATTAATAATAAAGAAAAGGAGAACATGAGCGATGCAGGCAAAGAATATTTGTCAAGAATTGAAATTGCTTCTGATAGAATGCGGGTTTTAATTGATGATTTGTTACAATATTCGAAAGCCAACAGATCTGAAAAAAAACTTGAGACAACAGATTTAAACCAGATATTAAGCGAAAGTTTATCGGAACTATCTCAAAATATTGAGGATAAAAAAGCTACGGTAAATCATAGCTCATTGCCAACAATTAATGGCATTCCGTTTCAGATGCAACAGCTTTTTTCTAATTTATTAAGTAACTCATTAAAATATTCTAAAGCTGATGTTCCACCAATAATTAATATTGATTGCTCTGAAATTATAGCAAAGAATGAAAGTGTCTTAAACGATAACAGTTCAAAAAAATATTATAAAATAAGTATTTCCGACAATGGAATAGGTTTTGAACAAAAACATTCCAAACAAATATTCTTGCTATTTAACCGACTTCATGGTAAAACTGAATACCAAGGAACCGGTGTGGGATTGGCCATTTGTGAAAAAATTGTAGAAAAACACAATGGTTTTATTTTTGCTACAAGTAATCCTAACGAAGGTGCAACCTTTACATTTTATCTTCCTGTTACCATTACATAATTTATTCAAGATTCATGTAAATGGAAATTTTATAAGACCACTCAATTAATTATATAATCGTCTTTTACAATTTCATTCCTAACTTAGCCTTAAAATAAAGCTGATGGAAAATCTGCCCATTTCTAGTCGATACATTTACAATACATTTTTGTTTGCTGTAATCATTTCATTAATAGTTGCTTGTAACAATCCAAAAAATGAATACAGCAATGCATTGTTTAAAAGTAGTTCACCGAAAGAGACACCAATAACAGATTTTACAACTATTGATTGTTTGAATGAATCAAATCAAAAAGTTATTAAACTATCTACAATCTCATTTCAACAGACTAAGAATCCTAAAGCACTTCGAATACTTTTGAAAATTAAAAATGGACATCAAAAAATTGATTTTAATTTAAAAAAATTGACAAAAGACAATTTAATAATCATTCCGAAACTTAATTATAACATCAACATAAATAATGATTCTATAAAAAGACGAAACTCTGATCGGTATATTTTTCGAACTTTAGATAACGAAATTAAAAACCAAATGGTATTAATGGATAGTCTTCAAAAAACTACACACAACAGTGATTTGAAGATTTTTGCATTACAATCTAAACGAACATTAGAAGAGAATAATAAAGCGTTGAAAACACTTTTAGTTTATCAGGAATGAACAATTTCAAACAATATATTATTTCATTGTTAAAGGTTATTAAGAATGCTGCCAACTGTTTTTCTGAACATAAAGTTTTAAAAATGAGTGCAGCTTTATCTTACACAACCATGTTTTCGATGGGACCATTGTTGTTAGTTATTTTGTTTTTATCTGATTTATTCTGGGGAAGAGAAGCCACGGAAGGAACAATCTATAATCAGATTAAAAGTTTTGTAGGTCCATCAAGCGCAGAACAAATTCAGACAATAATCGAAAATCTAAGTATTTCAAACAAAGGTCATCTTGCTGGAATAATCGGAGTTGTAACCTTATTAATTGGTGCAACATCTGTTTTTGCAGAAATCCAAGATTCGATAAACACTATCTGGGGCATTAAACCTAAAAAACAGTCCGGGTTTTGGCTTTATCTCAAAGCGAGATTATTATCATTTGGCGTAATTGGAAGTTTTGGTTTTATATTGCTAGTTTCCTTGGCCATTTCAACAATAATGGACACCTTAAGCCACCGATTTTTATCCCAGTTTTCAGACTCATTATTTTATTTAGTTTACATAGTCAATACTCTTATGACCTTTATTGTAATTTCATTATTATTTGGCGCCATTTTTACAATCCTTCCAGATGCCGAAATAAAATGGCGACAAGTCAGATTGGCTTCATTTACTACTGCAATATTATTTATGATTGGTAAATTTTTAATCTCATTTTACATTTCTAGTTCAAATATCCAGAATGTTTATGGCACAGCGGGTTCATTTGTTGTGTTGATGATTTGGGTTTATTATTCATCGGTTATACTTTATTTTGGTGCTGAATTTGCAAAAAATTATGCTTTAGAATTCTCAACAGCCATTGTTCCTTCAAAATATGCTGAGTTAGTACAATCAGTTGAGATTACCTCTGAAAAAAAAACTCTTCAACAAGCTGATGAAGAATTTAAAGCTATTAAAAGTAGCTCTTCATTAAAATAAATATCCATTTTCTTGAATTGTATATTTTATAATGGTAATTATATAAAACATTAAAACGAGGATATAACACATAGCCATTACTCTTGTTGCAACTTTGTAAAGAAGAATTTCAAATAAGGAAGAATTCAAATAACATAACCTAAAAACCATTAAAATGAAAAATCTAAAATTTACATTAGCCTTAGCAGCTACCGCAGTAATGTTTGCAGCGTGCAAAGACGAAAAACAAGAGAAAGCACAAAAATCGCTAGATACTTATAGCAATTATGTAGATTCTGTAAGCAATATTACAAAAGAGAATGCCATTGAAAACTGGGCAACAATTGAAAGTGATTACACAAAACTAAAAACAGATGCCGAAGTCTCATTAGCAAATGCAACTGATAAAACAAAGTTGCAAGCCAGTTTAGATACAACTTCAATCAAATATGAAGAATTCAAAACCAACATTTTAACAGAGAAAGAAAAATTAAACGAAAACAATTCTAAAACATCAAAATTCAAAGCGCTGTTTGGAGCTGGTTATGTAGATGATGACATGAAGTTCAATTGGGTTAACAAGGACAATATTTTAAGTGTATATGAAACCTTTGTAAACACAGTTCAAAAGAATAAAGACTCCTATTCCCGCGAAGATTGGGACGAAATAAAATTGGTTTATGAAGCATTGGATTCAAGAAAAAACACTGTTGAAAAAGAAGGCTTATCTAGCCATGACAATAATAAAATTGCAGGATTAAAACTTAAGTTTGCGCCAATGTACACTGTTAATAGAATTGGTGCCAAATCCGAAGAAAATGCCGAAGCAAAAAAATAACCTTTTTACTTTTACTTATTTTTAAATTCTTTAGTCGTAATATTTTATGAACTCTTAATTGAGTTATAGTTTTTTTTGAAAAAAAAATGAGGTCCTCACAGACCTCATTTTTTTTAATAATTAATTAAAGAAAACTATAATTTTCCTTCGTATATAGTTCCAACATGAATTACTTCTGTTCTTCTGTTTTGGGCTCTTCCTGCAGCAGTTTTATTACTAGCAACTGGTTTGGAAGCTCCATAACCTTTATACGTTAAATTTTCAGGTTTAACACCTTTAGCAATTAAGGCATCCATAACTACTTTAGCTCTTGCTTCAGAAAGTTTTTGATTTACTTTAGCATTACCTACGTTATCAGTGTGGCCTTCAATAGAGAATTTAGCATTTGGATAATTTTTAATAATATCTTTAATAGCATCTAGTCTACCATCTGTTTGACCTTTATCTGCTCCTTGCAAAATAGCTTTTCCTGTTACAAAATATACTGCTCTTGCTTGAACTTTAAGTTCCTTCAATACTTCTTTTGTAACTTCTGGACAACCTTTGTTACTTGCAGGACCCGCAATTGTAGGACAAGCATCGTCTTTATCTAATACTCCATCTTTATCAGCATCAAGTTCAGGACAACCTCCATTTGCAACCAATCCTTTTTCGTTAGGACATTTATCATCTTTATCCAATACTGAATCTCCATCAGTGTCAGGCCAAGGACAACCTTTATTTTCAACTGGACCGGCAACTTTTGGACAAGCATCAACATTATCAAAAACAGTATCGCTATCTGTATCTCCCCAAGGACAACCTTTGTTTTCAACAGGACCAGCAACTTTTGGACAAGCATCATCTTTATCTACAACAGAGTCTTTATCAGCATCTGGCCAAGGGCAACCTTTGTTTTCAGCTGGACCTGCTTCTGTAGGACATTTATCATCTCTATCTAGGATATCATCTCCATCTTTGTCTTTAAATTTCTTTTCGTATACAGGAATTTTGAATCCAAAATACACATCAGCACCTTTAGATTCTTTTGAAAATGCATTGGTAATCAAAGAACTTGAACCAACAAATATTGGCCCAAAACGCAATCCTGTTCCAACTTGCATTCCGCTATATTCCATATAATTGATTGGCAATGAGAAAGTAAACCATCTTGTTTCATAACGTGGAGTCAACATCCACGTATTTTGAGAATATGTAGAATTTGTAGCCAACTTATCAACCAAACTCACATTACCTGTCATGTTCAAATAGAACTTTCTATACATATTCCAATCCACATCAACATGCAACATAGTAGGCAAATTCGTTTTTGAATCTTTATAAGTAGTAACTGGCTGTCCGTAATGAGCCTCCAAGAAATCTCCTAAATTATCAAAGTCAGAATTCTCAATATCTTGTGCAGAAACTACACCGTTGATATCATATAGGTCATGTCGCATATTTTTATATTTGATAGAACCAAGATCAGTAACAGAAACACCAAAACGTAATTTGTATTTATTCAAATCTCTAAAATTATTATCTGAAGCTTTAGCTTTGCTCAAATCATAAGACTCATAATCTGGTCTCCACTCATATATCAAACCAAAATCAGCTCCAACACCTTTTGAATCAGGATTGAATTTCACATCTTCGTCTCCAATAATATAATCCGGACTACTACCAATAGTAACTGTACCGGTAGTAACCAAAGGACTCGTTATAGGATTACCCGTTTGAAGAAAAGCAGCTGTTACATTGTTTCCATCAACGTATGAATTAACGCCACCAATTAAATATTTAGCAGTGAAACCTCCCTTTAAGAAATGTTGTTTGCTCTGCCATAAAACCGCAGCATATGAGGCACCAACCTCAGCCCAGGTATGTCCAACAAATTTTGGGCTTCCTACTGGAATATTAAAATTATTGGCATCATCTAAACCATCTTTTAATTGATCTATCAATTCTCCATTTATATTATTTGCATTTACAACAGCTCTGGCTCTTGAAAAAATAGCAATTGAATGTTTTGGAGCGATATTAAACATAAAAGAAGGCCCCATAATATCAGAATAAATTATCCCTCCATTATTTTTAGTTGGAGTTTTTACTCCATCTTTGTTAAAATCATATGAGCTTTTTGATAAATCGAATAAGCTAGCACCATAGTAATCATTGTTTAATGAACTACTGGTTGAAAATAAATTAATATCAGTTTTAAAACGAGAATCCACAATCGAGGCTGGATTAAAAAGTACTCCCTGAATTCCAGCATAATTATCCGGAATATACCCCATATAAGATTGGGCATTTGATTTGATAACTGAAAATAAAACAAAAAGAAATAGTAAAGATTTTTTCATTTAAAAGATTTTGGGTTATTATTAATACAATTTTTATTATACAATTTTATTTAGATATAAAAAAACACTTAGCTATCATTACAAATAACTAAGTGCTTTATTTACAGAATATTATTTTTTTTTAGAAAACTTCACTAGCTTCTTTTAGTTTTTCCATATTGTTCACCAACTGTAATTCGTCAACAATTTTTTGGATATCACCATTCATGATATTTCCTAAATCATATAATGTTAATCCAACGCGGTGATCGGTAACACGCCCTTGTGCATAGTTGTATGTTCTAATTTTTGCAGAACGGTCACCAGAACTAACTTGTGAAGTACGTTTAGTAGCATCCTCAGCTTGTTTTTTGGCTAATTCCATTTCGTACAAACGAGAACGTAAAACCGTCAATGCTTTGTCTTTATTCTTATGTTGTGATTTTTGATCCTGACATTGAGCCACCAACCCTGTTGGAATGTGCGTCAAACGTACAGCAGATTTCGTAGTATTTACCGATTGTCCTCCAGGTCCTGATGAACAAAAGAAATCTACACGAACATCATTCATATCAATTTGTACATCAAACTCCTCAGCTTCTGGAAGTACCATAACTGTTGCTGCTGATGTATGTACACGTCCTTGAGTTTCTGTTTGAGGTACACGTTGTACACGGTGCACACCAGCTTCAAACTTCAAAGTTCCATAAACATCTTCTCCTGTAACTTCAAAAATAACCTCTTTGAAACCACCCGAAGTTCCTTCGTTCATATCAACAACTGAAGTTCTCCAACCTTGACTTTCGCAATATTTGGTATACATTCTGAATAAATCTCCTGCAAAAATACTCGCTTCGTCTCCACCAGTACCTGCACGAATCTCTACCATAACGTTTTTGGCATCTTCTGGATCTTTTGGAATCAACATAAATTTGATTTCGTCCTCCAATTGAGGCAATCTTTCTTTTGCTTCTTCTAGTTGCATTTTAGCCATTTCCACCATATCAGCATCACTCCCATCGGCAATGATTTCGTTGGCTTCATCAATATTGGCCAAAACCAAAATATATTCTTCACGCTTTTCAACCAAGGCTTTAATTCCTTTATATTCTTGATTCAACTGCACGTATCTTTTCTGATCTGCGATTACATCCGGCTGAATAATCAAATCCGAAATCTCGTCAAAACGCTGTTTTACATATTGAAGTCTATCTAACATCTCTATTTTCTTTATTTCTTCTCTATTAGTTTTTTTTTCAAAAAGGCATACAAACCTATTAATTGAAATTTTATTTTCTAAACTTTACAATTAAAAAAACATACTTCGGTTCGGAGTGCAAAAGTACAAAAAAAAGTATTCAATCAGTAAGGTTCTTTTTCAGATTAAAATCTCCTTCTCTGAGATTGCTAAATCACATATTTAAACTGATTTCTATTGTTTATTTTGGAGCATAAACAGCAGGATTTCTAAGTAAATTTAGTCCTGCTGTCCACTATATCTTTTTCTTTTTAAAGAAAAAAGAAAAAGGATGCCGTTCCCATCAGGGCTAAATAACAAATATTTTAGTTCTTTATCATCATTCAAAATGAAAGCCTAAGAACTACTACGAAAATACAACAGTTTTATTATTATACACCATCGTTTTTCGCTCAGCATGAAGTTTTATTGCTCTTGCAAGTACGATACGTTCCAAATCCCGACCTTTCATAATAAAATCTTCAATCGAATGGCTGTGAGTAACTCTCGAAATGTCCTGTTCGATAATTGGTCCTTCGTCTAATTCTTCGGTAACATAATGACTTGTCGCTCCAATGATTTTCACTCCACGTTTGAAAGCTGAATGATACGGTTTCGCCCCCGGAAATGCAGGTAAAAAGGAATGATGTATATTAATGATTTTGTTTTTGTAAAGTGAAATCAAATTTGGAGTAATGATTTGCATATAACGAGCCAAAACGATAAAATCAATATTGAATCTGTTCAATAATTCAATTTGCGCCTTCTCCCCTTCTTCTTTATTGTCTTTGGTAAAAGGAATATGAAAGAACGGTATATCAAATTGCTTGGCAACCGATTTTAAATCTTCGTGATTGCTTATAATCAAAGGAATTTCCAAAGGCAATTCGCCAGCACAATAACGTCCTAATATATCGTACAAACAATGATCGTATTTTGAAATGAACAACGCCATTCGAGGTTTTTGATCTTGTGGATACATTTCCCAAGTCATATTAAAAGGAGTCGCAAGATTTTCCTGAAAATGTTTCTTAATCGATTCGATATTCCAATCTACGCTACTAAACTCACATTCTAAACGCATGAAAAAAACATTTCCATCTGCATCAACATGCTGATCCAAGTAAATAATATTTCCATCAATTGAAGCAATATAATTTGTAACCGAAGCGATAATCGCTTTTTTATCTTCGCAATGGATGAGTATGGTAATTTTTTGCATTGGTTTTAATTTGTGAGATAAAAATATTTGAATCCTAATTAATAATTGTTTAAAAAATGTTTTAAAAGACAGTGCTTTTTTCAGAAATAAAGTTCCATTTTTAACTTTCCTGAGCTCGTCTTTTCTATTAAATTTGGTTTCGAAAATACCATTTTTTTACCAAAACCAGCCTGTTTTCTTGACAAAAAACTCTATTAACATATTTTGTGTTTTATATTAATTTTGATGAGTTTTATTTTAAAATTTACGTAAATTGCACCATAAAATTATCATATTCATAAAATGGAATCAACAAGTCCCTATACCCCTACAAATAAAGTTCGAATAGTAACCGCCGCATCTCTCTTTGATGGACACGATGCAGCGATTAATATAATGAGAAGGATTATTCAGTCAACAGGAGTTGAAGTTATTCATTTGGGACATGACAGAAGCGTTGAAGAAGTAGTTAATACCGCTATTCAAGAAGATGCAAATGCCATTGCTATGACCTCTTACCAAGGAGGACACAATGAGTATTTTAAATATATGTATGACTTACTTCAGGAGAAAGGAGCTGGTCACATCAAGATTTTTGGCGGTGGCGGTGGTGTAATCCTGCCATCAGAAATAGCCGAATTACAAGATTATGGAATTACCCGAATTTACTCGCCAGATGATGGACGAGCGATGGGATTGCAAGGAATGATCAATGATTTGGTGCAACGTTCTGATTTTCCAATTGGGAATAAACTGACCAACGAATTGGATTTAATCGAAGATAAAAAGCCAACAGCAATTGCACGCTTAATTTCGGCAGCCGAGAATTTTCCTGAAATCGCAAAACCTTTCTTTGATACTATTCACGAAAAAAATAAAACATCCAAAATTCCAGTTCTTGGAATTACAGGTACAGGTGGTGCGGGAAAGTCGTCTTTGGTTGATGAATTAGTGCGTCGTTTTCTAATTGATTTCCCAGAAAAAACCATTGGATTAATTTCTGTAGATCCTTCAAAACGTAAAACTGGCGGAGCATTACTTGGTGATAGGATTCGTATGAATGCTATTAATAATCCTAGAGTTTATATGCGTTCATTGGCAACACGTCAATCTAATCTTGCCTTATCCAAATATGTTGCCGAAGCCATTGAGGTTCTAAAAGCAGCCAAGTATGATATTATAATTCTGGAAACTTCGGGTATCGGACAATCGGATACAGAGATTATCGAACATTCAGATGTTTCTTTATATGTAATGACACCAGAATTTGGTGCAGCAACTCAATTGGAAAAAATAGATATGCTTGATTTTGCCGATTTAGTAGCTTTGAATAAATTCGACAAACGTGGTGCTTTGGATGCGATTCGAGATGTAAAAAAACAATATCAGCGCAATCATAATCTTTGGGAGGTAAGTCCAGAAAACATGCCGGTTTTTGGCACAATTGCTTCCCAATTCAACGATCCAGGAATGAATACTTTGTATAAATCGATCATGGATAAAATCGTTGAAAAAACAGACGCAGACTTGAAATCGACTTTCAAAATTACTCGTGAAATGAGCGAGAAGATTTTCGTAATTCCTCCTCACAGAACACGTTATTTATCTGAGATTGCCGAAAACAATAGAAAATACGATGCCATTGATTTGAGTCAGGAACAAGTGGCTCAAAAATTATATGGAATTTTCAAAACGTTAGAAAGTGTTTCAGGAAAAGTGCCGGTGATTAATAAAGCCGGAATTGATGAAGATTCAGTATTGCCCGGCGCTTTAGAATCAGAAAGACCAGGTGTAGCCGAAAATAAAATCTTTCTAAACCTTTTATTAAATCAATTTGATAAGGTAAAAATGGATTTGGATCCCTACAATTGGGAAATGATTTTGACTTGGAATGAAAAAGTCAATAAATACAAGAATCCAGTTTATACTTTTCAGGTTCGTGATAAGGAAATCAAAATGGCCACTCATACCGAGTCGCTTTCACATTCACAAATTCCAAAAGTAGCGATGCCTAAATATCAGGCTTGGGGCGACATTTTGCGATGGTGTTTGCAGGAAAATGTTCCGGGAGAATTCCCTTTTGCTTCTGGTTTGTATCCATTTAAACGTGAGGGTGAAGATCCTTCCCGTATGTTTGCCGGTGAAGGTGGACCAGAAAGAACTAACAAACGTTTCCACTATGTAAGTGCAGGATTGCCAGCAAAAAGGCTTTCTACCGCTTTTGACAGTGTGACTTTATATGGAAATGATCCCCATTTGCGTCCTGATATTTATGGAAAAATAGGAAATGCAGGAGTTTCTATTTGTTGTTTGGATGATGCCAAAAAATTATATTCAGGATTCGATTTAGTTCACGCCATGACATCAGTGAGCATGACAATTAATGGACCGGCTCCTATGTTGCTTGGTTTTTTCATGAATGCCGCTATCGATCAACAATGCGAACATTATATACATGAAAATAATCTTGAAGCTGAGATCACCGATAAAATCAATAAAATATACAAAGAAAAAGGTGTAGAACGCCCGCATTACCAAGGTGATTTACCCGAAGGAAATAATGGTCTGGGATTATTTCTTTTAGGAGTAACTGGAGATCAGGTTTTACCTTCTGAAGTATATGAAAAAATTAAAGCTAAAACGCTAAAGAAAGTCAGAGGAACAGTTCAGGCAGATATTTTAAAAGAAGATCAGGCTCAAAACACTTGTATTTTTTCAACTGAATTTGCATTGCGATTGATGGGTGACGTTCAGGAATATTTTATCAAACAAAATGTACGAAACTTTTATTCGGTATCTATTTCTGGTTATCATATTGCCGAAGCTGGCGCCAATCCAATCACGCAATTGGCTTTCACGCTAGCAAATGGTTTTACTTATGTAGAATACTATTTGAGTCGTGGCATGGATATCAACGATTTTGGGCCAAACTTATCGTTCTTTTTCTCCAACGGTGTCGATCCGGAATATGCTGTAATTGGTCGTGTAGCTAGAAAAATTTGGGCGAAAGCCATGAAAAATAAATACGGAGCCAACGAAAGAGCGCAAATGTTAAAATATCATATTCAGACTTCTGGACGTTCTTTGCACGCGCAGGAAATTGATTTCAATGATATTCGTACAACTTTGCAGGCTTTATATGCAATTTATGACAACTGTAATTCATTGCATACGAATGCTTATGACGAGGCAATTACAACACCAACTGAAGAATCTGTTCGTAGAGCAATGGCCATCCAGTTGATTATTAATAAAGAGTTAGGCTTAGCCAAAAATGAAAATCCAATTCAAGGTTCGTTCATAATCGAAGAATTAACAGATTTGGTTGAAGCAGCAGTTCTGGAAGAATTTGACCGAATCACAGAACGTGGCGGGGTACTTGGCGCAATGGAAACGATGTACCAACGTTCTAAAATTCAAGAGGAAAGTTTGTATTATGAAACATTGAAACATACAGGCGAATTCCCGATTGTAGGCGTTAATACGTTCTTGAGTTCCAAAGGATCTCCAACCGTAATTCCAGCTGAAGTAATCCGTGCCACCGAAGAAGAAAAGCAATACCAAATCACGATGCTCAATAATTTACACCAATGTCATGCTGAACTGGTAAAAGAACATTTGGCAACACTTCAGGAAGCAGCTATCAAAGGTGACAATCTATTCGAACATTTAATGGAAGCCACCAAAGTTTGTTCTTTAGGACAAATTACTGACGCTCTATTTGAAGTTGGCGGTCAATACAGAAGAAATATGTAAAACAAACAATTGATTATCACCAATATTTTGAGTTTTTCCCATAAAAAAAACAGCTTCAATACGAAGCTGTTTTTTTATGATTTTGAATCAGTAAGCTTGCAAAAACAACTACTAGTTAGCAGCTACTTTTTGATTTTTTACTTTTAATGGTTTTTGAACTTCTGTAACTGATTTGCTTGACAATGTAGAACCTTTAGTAGTAACAACAATTTCATGAATTACTTTTTTTGAATTCGTTTCTACTGCCAAAAAATATGTTCCTTCTGGGAATTCTTCAAGGCTGTAAGTTTTCAAGATACCTTCTTTTCCAGTAACAGTTTCAGAGTAAATAACATTGTCATATTTATCTTTAATAGTTACATGCGCTCTTTGAAGTTGATTGATAGCAAAAGTAATTTCTTTTCCATTCCCGCTCATTACTCTTAAAGAAAAATCGCCGTTATCTGCATAAGTACTGATTGTTGTCATTGCAACTAACACTACTAAACTAAGTTTTAAGATCGTTTTCATATGTTTCTTTTTAAAAATGTTTAAATTCTAATTTTATTTTACAAAGGTAATTATGCAATCGATTACATAACACAACAGGATTTTCCAATTTATATGCTATTTTAACCCTACGAAAACGTTATAGGTTAATTTTTGACAATATAAGACAACTTTTCGGTAAATTTGAGTAGTTTTTCTAAAATAAAGCAAATGAAGAAAATAAGCCCAACACTCGAAATTATCAGCCCTCCTTTTGGTAGTTCATTTAACTTTTCGAAGTATGATGAAAATTCCAATTGCAAATCGGATTTGTGGCATTACCATCCCGAAATAGAACTCGTTTTTGTAAATGGCGGATCAGGCAAACGACAAATAGGAAGCCACATTTCCTATTATTCAGATGGTGACTTGGTTCTTATTGGAAGCAATTTGCCTCATTGCGGCTTTACCGATGAACAAACCGGAAATAAAAACGAAATTGTCATTCAATTGCCGGCTGATTTTCTAGGAACTGATTTTCTAAATGCTCCAGAACTCAAAAACATTCAACAGCTTTTCCAAAAAGCAAAAAGAGGAATTGCATTTGGCAAAGAAACCATCAAAAGAATTGCACCTATAATAGACGAGATGGGATATCGAAATAATTTTGACCGATTATTACGTATGATCCGAATTTTGAACGACCTCGGAACAAGCGACGAATACACCATTCTAAACGCTGACGGTTTTGCACTTGAGTTACAAGTTCAGGACAATGACCGAATCAATGTGGTTTTTAACTATGTGAAAGATAATTTTCAAGAACCCATTCATCTTGATACAGTTTCTGATATGGTGAGCATGACTACACCTTCGTTTTGCCGATATTTCAAGAAAATTACCAATAAAACATTTACTGCTTTTGTCAACGATTACCGTTTGGTTCACGCCTCAAAACTCTTATCCGAAAACAAAAAAAGCATTACCGAAATAAGTTATGAAAGCGGATTCAACAACTTCAGCCATTTCAATAAGTCTTTCAAAGCATTCACCGGCAAAAGCGCCTCACAATACAGAAATGAATTAAAATCTCTTGTAGAGTAATTCTAATTTTAAAGCGTAAAGTTTCATTAGGAGCTGATTCCTGCTATCCGCTTCAAACGAAGTTCACTACACTGCCATGAATAAAACATAGTAAAGTAATCTTCTAGGCTCAATCCAAGCCCACAAGGATTCCTGTTACTCTCATGGTTAGATCTGTTGTTTTCAAAAAAAGCCTATAATCTTTACAAACAACTGAACACCAGTTGATTATTTAAAAAAGATTCAAAACAAAAATCTACCTCATCATTATTTTAGTTACAATTTTATACATTTGATAGTTATCCGAAATTTATTCTTTGACTATTTTATCTAACAATAATATCAATGAAAGGAGTTATCAAAATCGGCCGCTTATTTTATGGCATCAGCATTGTTGCTTTAGGAATACACCAACTTATAATCAAAAATTTTCGTTCCGAAATTTTATCTCCATTTCCTGCATGGGCTCATAGCAATATTATATTTCCCATTCTTACAGGAATAGCTTTAATTTTCGCAGGGATTATTATTTCAGGATTATTCCAAATTAAATTTGTCAATACAAAAAAGACATGCCTTTATTTAGGATTTTCTTTTCTTGTAGCTCTCATTGCTTCTCATCTGCCTTATATATTAATCCTTAGTGCTGGAAAAACTTTGGGTTTACAACCTTGGATTGACGCTGCCGAAGAATTAGCATATAGTGGGGGTGCATTTGTAATGGCTGGCTCATTTTCAGATAGTATTAATAAGGATGAAAATAATCGATTTACAATATTATTAGAAAAGCTTATTCCATTTGGAGGAATTTTTTATTCAGTGCTTATGATATTATTTGGAGTCAGTCATTTTCTTTTTGCAGCTTTTATAGCAACATTGGTGCCAAAATGGCTACCATTTCCAATGTTTTGGACTTATTTTTTTGGTATTGCGCTTATCATTTCGGGCATTTCAATTATTTTCAAAATAGGAACAAAACCAATTTCCCTTCTTTTAGCATTCATGCTTTTACTTTTTTTCCTATTCTTTCATATTCCTGAAGCCATTTCGAACCCTTCAACAGGTGGTGGGAATGAAATTGTACGCGCATTTGTTGCGTTGCTTTTCTGCGGAATTGCATTAGGGATCGCATCAACAAATAATCCGAAAAGACAGTTTTAATTACGATATCCTGATTTGCAATCAGGACAACAAGTATTTCAACTCCTATCAGACTTGAGGTTTTGCATTTCAGAAGAACTATAAAATGTGAGCATCAAAAGAGTTAAACAATTGTTAACTACTAATAATCAAATACTTGCTAGTTAAATTTAAAACAAAAACATGACGTTTATCATTATACACGTATGTTAAATTGGGTAGTTTTGCGTGATTTTATTATACATATAAATGGGTAGTGGTCAGAATACAAACCCCATCACGAAACAAAACACTTAACGATATAAATATAATGAAAACAAGAGTAAGCACATTGATTTTTGTACTATTTGCTACGATTACATTTGCTCAAAGTACATCTGAAGCACCTATTCAAAATATTTCTCCGGATAGCACAGTAGAGTACAGGCTTTTTTCCACACGAAATACATGGACGTTTATTAAGTTAAACACAAGAAACGGACAAATGTGGCAAGTTCAATGGCATTTTGAAAGCGAAAAAAGGTTTGAGACAATATTATCCGACATATCGCTGGTAAATAAAGAAGAAGAGAAAAATGGTAGATTTTTTCTTTATCCAACAACAAACTCATATAATTACATTCTGCTTGACCAAATAAACGGCAGAGCGTGGCAGGTGCAATGGTCAATAGAAGTTGAAAAAAGGATGGTTACTCCAATATACTAAAATAAAGATATGAGTGTCAGTGTTGGATATCCTAATCAAGAAGTCAAGCGTTTACAAAGCTGAGTATTACACTGAGAACGAATCAGTATTTCCCTATCTTTCGAACTAAAACACATAAAACACTACATATCAATAAATTAAAATAAAAAAATGAAAACCAAATTTTTCACATCATTGATTGTTTTATTTACAATCGTTTCGTCTGCTCAAAGCCAAACATCAAAGCACCTTATTTTTAAAGGAGTTCCTATTGACGGAACACTTAATGAGTATGTGACTAAAATGAAACTAAACGGATTTACTCATTTAGGGAATGAGGATGGAACTGCTATATTAAAAGGTGATTTTGCCGGTTACAAAGGTTGTTCTGTTGGTGTTTCTACACTAAAACAGAAAAATTTAGTCCATAAAATAGCCGTCATTTTTCCAGAAAAAGAAACTTGGTCCACACTTTCAGGAAATTATTATGATTTGAAACAGATGTTAACTGAAAAGTATGGAGAACCTTCAGAAACTCTTGAAAAATTTGACAGTTATTCTGAACCAAAAGACGATGGTTCCAAAATGTATAGTGTTAAATTTGATAATTGTAAATATTACTCTGTTTTTGAAACAGAAAAAGGCAATATTGAGTTGTCAATAAAGCACGATGGAGTTACTAGTTGTTTTGTAGTGTTAGCATATTTTGACAAAATCAACAGTGATATAATAAAATCGCAAGCAAAAGACGATTTGTAAAATACTCTTTACTGCGATTGCCGTGCTCTCAAACACAATCAAAGTCTTTGTGAGGAACCAAGCAAACTCACTATCAAAAAACAACAAATCATTAGTAATAGCTAAGATAAATGAGATTGCTTCGCTCCATGTACAGTTTTCCCTTTAATTCAGAATTTACAGAAAGCCTACACTTCTTTGAAAATTACAGCAGAATTATGTCCTCCAAAGCCAAAAGCATTACTCATTGCTGTTTGTATATTTTTTTGCAAAGGCTCATGCTTTACGATTTGAATATTTTCAGGAATTTCGGGATCGAGATTTTCGATGTTAATGGTGGGGGGAATTGTATTTTCATTAATTGATTTTATGGCAAGAATAGCTTCAATGGCTCCGGCCGCTCCCAACAAATGCCCTGTCATCGATTTAGTAGCACTTACCCACAATTTTTTTGATCCCTTGAATGTTTTATTTACGGCTTTCAATTCGGCAATATCTCCAACAGGTGTCGAAGTAGCATGCAAATTCAAATAATCCAATTGAGAGATATCGAGTTTTGCTTCCTCAAGAGCCAGCTGCATTGCTTTTGCTGCCGCCAAACCTTCGGGATGCGGCAATGTCATATGATAGGCATCTGTAGTCATTGAGGCACCCACTAATTCGGCATAAATTTTGGCACCACGTTTTTTAGCGTGCTCATATTCTTCCAAAATCAATGCGCCTGCTCCCTCGCCCATCACAAATCCATCACGGTCTTTATCAAAAGGACGGCTTGCTGTCAGTGGATCATTATTTCTGGTGGACATTGCTTTCATGGCAGAAAAACCGCCAATCGAAGCCGCAGTTATCGGTGCTTCTGAACCACCGCTTACAAATATTTTAGCTTTGCCTAAACGGATATAATTAAAGGCATCCATGATAGCCGTATTAGAAGTGGCACAAGCAGAAACCGTTGTATAATTAATGCCTTGAAGGCCAAATTTCATAGAAATCATTCCGGAAGCCATATTCACAATCAATCGAGGCACAAAAAACGGACTAAATCGTGGAATATAATTTCCAGTTACATAATTTTCAACTTCGGATTCAAAAGTTTCCATTCCACCTTGTCCAACTCCCCAAATTACGCCAATATCGAAAGGATCAATTTTGGAAATATCCAGTCCCGAATCTTCCAAAGCCTGCGATGCACTGTACAATGCATACTGCGTAAACAAATCACTGCGTTTTATTTCATTTCGATCCAGATATTTTTGGGGCTCAAAATCCTTTATTTCAGCAGCAATTTGTGTACGAAATTTTGAAGCGTCAAAACGTGTGATGATCCCGATACTGCTTTTTCCTTCAATACTATTTTTCCAAAAGGTATCTACATCATTTCCCAACGGATTTATGGTTCCCAATCCTGTAATTACAACTCTTTTCATATTATTGATTGTTTTTAAAATATACCGATTGGTATATTTTTAATTAAATTTTTTTATTCTACTATTTCTTCATTAATAATTTTAACGATTCTATCTAAAGCCAGGTATAAATTATCCGGTTTATTCGCCATTTTGGAAAGCAAAATACCGCCTTCAATTAGCATTATAAATGTATTAGCATAGTCCATTGGATTAATATTTTTTTTAAACTCTTTATTTTCAATACCTGAATCAATGATTTTTACAATTTTATTCGCCCAATTCACAAACGATTGTTGAACCGTAGCTTTCATAAAAGGCATTGTATCATCAACTTCTATCGCTGAATTTAGCATTGAACAGCCTCCTTTTTCAAAAATTGAAGACCAATTATTTCGATAAAAATCTACAAATGCAATAAGTTGATTATAAGCTCCATTTTCAGCAGAAACTGCCTCTTCTACTTTCTTTGACAATTCACCTGCACTATACTTGAATACAGCAGCAACTACCTCTTCTTTATTTTTAAAATTCCCATAAATACTTCCTTTTGTAAGCCCGGTTGCTTCAGTCATATCAGACAAAGAGGTTCCTGCATATCCCTTTTTATTAAAAAGAGAAGCGGTTTTTTCTATTATTAATTGACGTGTTTGTTCAGCTTTAGACATTTTAAAAAAAATAGATTTATTGGACAAAGATAATAAATAATACCGAACGGTATATTTAAAAAACGATCTATAAACGATATTGACTTAAAAACCAAACCTAAAGTCATAATGTATTGATTTAAAAAAGGTTACAAATAACAAAAAACACATTCACAACTCTTTTCTTTACACTTTCAGATATTTAATTCATACCTTTGAAAGCAACAAATGCTTCAAAAACACCTTTAGCTAATCGATTTTAGATACATAAATGACAGTCTATTAAGTAAATTCTTTAGTAGTCGTCATCGCTCCAACTAGCGCAAGTTAATACGACACTCTGAACAACTTAATTATTTATTATCATGAAAAGAAAAAGTTTTTTGCAAGCATGCTTCTCTTCCATTGCTTTGATGTCAGTTCCATTTGACATAATTGCCAAATCATCATTGAATTTTAGAGAAAAAAAAGGGTTTAAGGTAGATGCCGGGAAAGCACGGTTCGACAAAAGCCTTCCAATATTTGAAGGAGACACATTTGACGGTAAGGTTTCGACAATAGACACTGACGGCGATATGTACATATTCGAATCCGTCCGCACCAAAGAAGGCGGTCCTGCCCATCACTATCACTTTAGCCAGGACGAATGGTGGTATGTTCTTCAAGGTCAATTCCTGATAAAAATTGGCGACACTACATTCGAAGCAAAAGCTGGCGACAGTGTTTTTGGACCAAGGATGGTTCCTCATAGTTTTGCCAAAATTGGAGAAGGAGAAGGAAAACTATTGATGGTTTTTCAGCCAGCAGGCAAAATGGAAGAATGTTTTCAAAAAATCAGCTCGGGTGCTGTCAGTAAACTAACAGAAGAAGAGCGAGATAAATTTTGCATAGAACACGGTTTTAAAAGAGTTGGTCCTCCAATAAAAAATCAACAAAAGTGGTGAAATTTTATAATTACAATTTTTAAAATATAAAACTACTTGGCGGAATTGCATAATTTTGCAGTGCATTAAAAACTGGCTTTTTAACACACTACTATGAACAATACATTTCCTGACAGCAACCAAATTGGAATGGCATCCACTTTTTCTGAACTTGTAAATAAGGATTTTAACGGAGAAATGAATGCATTATGCTGGCATCGAAATTTGGAAGGCGATTTTAAAGAAATAGTTGAGAAACTGCAATTAAAAGAAAATATAACAGAAGTTTATCCTGCAGATTTAGTAGCACTCCAACTATCAGAAAAGGGAAATACAGCAAGAGAAATTATCTTAAATGATTTACAGCTATTAACCGATTTTGGAGCTTCACCATCTCTTAATTTACTTAAATGTTACGAACGGGATGATGAATTTGATTTCATATCTACTGATGTGTATTCGTATCATGTTGATCGTTCGCCCATTGCAACGGATACCTTTTTGTGTACCTATCATGGAGCCGCAAGTGATATTATTTCTAATGAACAAGCCGAGCAAAAAATTCTAATTCCTGAGATTCGAAAAAAACTTAAGGAACTTCATAACGGTCCAGCTGAGGAATTTGCAGACTTTCTAAAAGAAAATTATTTTGATCTTCATTATCAGGCGCAACCCGATGTAGTGCCTATTAATTTGGGAATAGGACATCTTTGGCGCTTGGCGGTGGATCATCCAAAACAACAGGTGCTACCTTGTATTCACAGAGCACCAATAGAAAATGAAGGAGAATATCGTTTATTGTTGATTTGCTAAAAAAAAGCGATGGAATTACATTTCATTTCAATACCAATTTCTAAATCCCTAATTTCGCCTTCAAATTAGAAGTCAAAAAATGAAGGTCTGTATTGCCGAAAAACCAAGTGTAGCACGTGAAATAGCAGCCGTTTTGGGTGCCAATACCAAGCATGACGGCTATTTTGAAGGCAACGGGTATGCTGTGACCTATACTTTTGGTCATTTATGCACCTTAAAAGAACCTAATGATTACAAACCCAATTGGAAAAGCTGGGACTTGAACAATCTGCCAATGCTTCCTGAAAAATTCGAAACCAAAGTGGTGCAAAATTCGGGAATCCAGAAGCAGTTTAGAATTGTAAAAAGCTTGTTTGAAAAAGCCGAGTTGGTCATCAACTGCGGGGATGCTGGGCAAGAAGGTGAACTCATTCAGCGATGGGTTATGAACGAAGCTAATTATAAAGGCGAAGTAAAACGCCTGTGGATTTCGTCCCTAACCACCGAAGCCATCAAAGAAGGTTTCGAAAACCTAAAACCATCCGCCAATTACGATAATTTATACTACGCCGGATTTTCCAGAGCCATCGGCGACTGGTTATTGGGTATGAATGCCACGCGTTTGTACACCGTAAAACACGGCGGTTACAAACAAGTGTTGTCTATCGGGCGCGTGCAGACGCCAACGCTGGCAATGGTTGTGGATCGATTTAAAGAAATCGAAAATTTCAAACCGCAACCGTATTGGGAATTGCAAACTTTATATAGAGAAACACTTTTCAGTTATGAAGAAGGTCGTTTTTTGAATAAAGAAGATGGTGAAATTTTAGCTAATAAAGTCAAGGAAAGTGAATTCGAAATTGTTTCTGTCGATAAAAAGAAAGGAAACGAATATGCCCCAAAACTGTTTGACTTAACGGGTTTACAAGTGTATTGCAATCAAAAATTTGGTTTTTCGGCAGATGAAACGTTGAAAATTGTTCAGACACTATACGAACAAAAAGTAGTCACTTACCCTAGAGTTGACACGACTTTTTTACCAAATGACATCTATCCGAAAGTACCTGGAATTCTAAAAAACTTAACTAAGTATTCTGAGTTGACTCAGCCGCTTTTGGAGAAAAAGATTAAAAAATCTCCAAAGGTTTTCAACGATAAAAAAGTTACCGATCACCATGCGATCATTCCAACTGGGGTGCAAAACAATTTACAATATAATCAGCAACAAGTGTATGATATTATCGTAAAACGTTTTATTGCTGTCTTTTATGACGATTGCTTGGTAGCGAATACAACAGTAATTGGAAAAGCGGCCGAGGTCACTTTTAAAGCTACCGGAAAAGAAATTCTGAAAAAAGGTTTTAGAATTGTCTTCGAAGATCCAAACGCTAAAGAAAAAGAAGCCGATATATTGCCAAGTTTTACTGTTGGGGAAAAAGGTCCACACGAACCGTCATTTCTTCAAAAAGAAACTAAACCACCTAATCAATTCACCGAGGCGACTTTACTGCGTGCCATGGAAACCGCAGGAAAACAGGTTGATGACGAAGATTTGCGTGAATTGATGAAAGAAAACGGCATCGGACGCCCATCTACACGTGCGAATATTATTGAAACACTTTTCAAACGCCAATATATTGTTCGAAATAAAAAACAGGTTTTACCTACTCCAACCGGAATTCAGCTCATTGACACGATTCAGAATGAATTGATAAAATCCGCTGAACTTACGGGAACTTGGGAAAAGCAATTGAAAGACATTGAAAAAGGAGAATATTCCGCAGGAGCTTTTATCAAAAACATGAAACAGATGGTAGAAGCGTTGGTTTATGAAGTTCGATCTGAAACCAAACGAGCCAATATTTCACATGCGGCAACGATTCAAAAACCAGTTGTAAAAGCTGAAAAAAAACCAGCTGCAGGAATTTTGGCGGAAGCCTGCCCAAAATGCCAAAAAGGAAATTTTATAAAAGGAAAATCAGCCTATGGTTGCAGTGAATATAAATCCGGCTGTGATTTTGTTTTGCCTTATGTTTTTGCCGATAAAAAAATTACTGAAAGCCAATATTTACGATTACTACAAAAAGGATCAACCGTAAATATAAAAGGTTTCAAAATGGATTCAGAAACCGTAGAAGGCTTGATTCGTTTTGAAGAAAATTACAAACTGAAATTAGAAACAAAGAAGACCGAACCAAAAGCAACTCCAACGACATCGGACACAATAATCTGTCCCAAATGCAAAAAAGGAACGGTGCTGAAAGGAAAAACTGCTTATGGCTGCGCCGAGTATAAATCCGGCTGCGATTTCAAAATAACTTTTGATGAAGTTCGGGCAAAACTGCAAGATCAAAAACCAACGAAAGAATTGGTTTATTCGATTTTGAATGAGAGTGTTTAAATCAACACGAATTACACGAATTAGCACAAATTAAATAACTTCTCAACTTGAAATTGGATTTGTGAAATTTTTAAAGGCAAAAGAATTAGTGACAATTCGTGTAATTGCTTCGCCTGTTCGCTATCACTCGAGTTGTGGCAAGCATTTTTTTCATAATTTAGCATTTCAAAAACAACACCAAAATATTTACTCCAATGTTTCAAAAAACAATCCTTATACTGCTTTTGTTAGCCATTGTTTCCTGCAAAAACTCTGAAGCAACCGAAAAAGACCAAATCAAAACCGCTAATTGGTTACTAGGAAAATGGAATACCAAAACAGCTGATGGCGATCTTTCGGAGAGTTGGAAACAAATTAACGACAGCACTTTTCATGGAGAATCTTTCTTTATCAAAAACAAAGACACCTTGCATTTTGAATCCATGACATTACAGCAAAAAGGAGAAAATTTATTCTACAATGCCACTGTAAAAGGACAAAACGAAAACAAAGCTGTTACTTTTAAACTTACGAATAAAACAGAAAAGCAACTCGTTTTTGAAAACCCAAAACACGATTACCCTCAAAAAATCACTTATACATTAATAAACAAAGACAGCTTAACAGCATCAATTTCTGGAGTTCAACTTGGTAAACCAAGTTCCGAAACATTCGGAATGAAAAAAGATAAAGTAGCCAAATAATCTCTATCTAATAAACATTGCTTTAATCGGCAATGTTTTTTTTGAACTAAAACTATAATAATCACCACATTAAAATCTTTATTTATATTTAATCTAAATAAATTTTGTTGTAATAAAATTAGTAATTAAATTTGCCGCTATATTTAATCAATCTAAATAAAAATGAGGAACATTATTTCATTGCTAACCATTGTATTATTTTCAACAACTATCCTTGCACAAGGAGGTGGTACTATAAAAGGAAAAGTTAAAACAAGTGACAATAAACCAGCAGAAGGAGTTTCTGTTTCCATAATTGGAACAAATAAACTCACCATCGCAAACAACAACGGAATTTTTGAAATAAAAAATGTTCCTTCTGGAAAACAAACTTTGGTCATCACTTTGGTTGGTCATGATGATTTAAAAAAAGAAGTAGAAGTAAATTCTGGAGAAGTAACTAATTTAGATTTACAATTAAACTTATCCAATAATGAATTGAATCAAGTGGTCGTTTTGAGTAACAAAAGTGCTTTTAAAACAAATAGAATTTCAAGTTCCTTACGCTTACAATCTGTTATCTTAGAAATTCCTCAAAATATTCAGGTGATTACTGGAAAACTAATGGAAGATCAACAGATTTACAATATGCTTGAAGGCGTAACACGTAATGTAAGTGGCGCAACAAGAGTTGAACATTGGGATAATTATGCTAATATTACGATGAGAGGAAGCCAAGTTTCGGCTTTTAGAAATGGTATGAATTTCAGTACTACATGGGGACCATTAACCGAAGATATGAGTATGGTGGAACGTATTGAATTTGTAAAAGGACCTGCAGGATTTATGATGGCAAATGGAAATCCAAGTGGTTTTTATAATGTGGTTACCAAAAAACCAAGCGGAAGAAACAAAGCGGAAGCTAGCTTTACTTACGGAAGTTTTGATATGTATAGAGGAACATTAGACCTGGACGGAAAAATAACGAAAGACGGAAAACTTTTGTACCGCTTTAATGTTATGGGAGAAAAGAAAGACAGTTACCGTGATTTTGATTTTAATAATCGATATTCTTTTGCACCAGTTTTGAAATATTTGCCAACAGACAATACTTCTTTTACCCTTGAATACACGCAACAGTATTCTAAAGTAAATGCAATTGGTGCCAACTACCTATTTATGAAAAATGGTTATGAAGAATTACCAAGAAGCAGTACGACTTCAGAACCCAATTTGAATCCAACAGATATGCTCGAAAGGAATCTTTTGGGAATTTTTGAACACCAATTTAATCCTAACTGGAAATTAACAGCTCAGGCATCTTATTTAAATTACGAACAAGAAGGAATGTCGTTATGGCCATCTGGATTTGACCCCGACAACGATGCAATTCTTAAAAGAGCAGGAAGTATTTGGGATATTTTAGGAAAAATATATGTAGGTCAGGCTTTTGTAAATGGGGAATTTCAAACTGGAAAAGTGAATCACAAAGTATTGTCCGGAATAGATATGAGTGACAAAACGTACTATCATGACTTTGGCCAATATTTTACGATGCCAGATTTGGATATCTACAATCCTGTTCATGGAACTCTTGCGGAATCTCCAGTTTTTGACAGAAGCAAAGATATTAAAGACCGAGGTGTAAAATATTATAATAATTATAAAGGTCTTTACTTTCAAGACGAATTAGGATTTTTTGATAATTCACTTCGTGTAACTTTAGCCGGAAGATATACCGTTTTAAAAGCTGGTGATTATTATTCTGGTAATACCAAAAATGACAAATTTACTCCTAGAGTTGGTGTGAGTTATTCATTAGACAAAAACAATTCTTTGTATTTTGTGAGCGATCAAACTTTTACAGAAAATTATGGGACGGACTGGCAAGGAAAAAGTTTTTCACCTAAAACAGGAACCAATTTAGAATTAGGTTACAAAAGAGATTGGTTTAACGGAAAATGGAATTCGGCTCTTGCGGCGTACCAAATTACGATGGATAATGTATTGACAATTGACCCTGACCATTCTGATGGATCGTTCCAATACAACAAAGAAGGAGGGCAACAAAAAGTAAAAGGTGTAGAAGTTGACATTAGAGGAGAAATCCTTAAAAACTTTGACATCATCATAAACTACGCTTTTACAGAAGGAAAAACTACCAAAGATACCGATCCAAATATGGTTGGAAATCAAATTCCTGGTTCAACAAAACATATTCAAAATACGTGGATCAATTATAGATTTGATAATGGTTTACTTAATGGTTTTGGGGCTTCATTAGGATATCAATATCAGGTAAAAAGAGCGCCTTGGTATATTTCGCCAGATAATACGGGGACATTACCAGAGTATTTTAGAGTTGACGGAGGCTTATCTTACCAACATAAAAAGGTTGCTGTAAATCTTATAGTTAATAACATTTTCAATAATTATCTATATTCCGGAGGTTATTATAGTTATTCTGACATGTATTATTTGCAAGCTGAAGCAGGTACAAACGCAAGAGTAACTGTTACCTATAAATTTTAATTTTAAAAAGTTACTAAGTTGCTGAGATTCTAAGTTACTGAGTAAAAAAAACTTAGAAACTTAGAGTCTTAGAAGCTCAAAAGAAAAAAATGAAAAAAAATAATTTTAAAAAAGCAATAAACAAGATACACCTATGGCTCGGATTGTCATCAGGTATTATCGTTTTTATAATTGCCATTACAGGCTGTTTATATGCTTTTCAGGAAGAAATTCAAAACTACACCGAAGAATATCGCTTTGTGGAAAAACAAAACAAAGCTTTCCTACCTCCTTCTAAATTGGAACAAATTGCCAGAAAAGAATTTCCGAATAAATCCTTGCACGCTATAAAATATAATGGTCCAGAAAAATCTGCCGAAGCTATTTTCTTCCATTACGAACCTACTTATTATCACATCATTTACCTCAATCCATACACCGGAAAAGCATTGAAGAATGTCAATATGGATGAAGGTTTTTTTAATTTTATATTAGATGGACACTTTTATCTGTGGCTTCCTGACCAAATCGGACAAACAGTTTGCGCTTCGGCAACACTAATTTTTCTAATACTCGTGCTTTCTGGATTGTACCTTTGGTTTCCAAGAAGTAAAAATGCTGTCAAACAACGTTTTACTTTTAACTGGAAAGAAACCACAAGATGGAAACGCAAAAATTATGATTTACATAGTATAACAGGTTTTTATGTGCTTTTAATTGCGCTTATTTTTGCAATAACAGGTTTGGTTTTTGGTTTTGAATGGTTTGCAAAATCTTTCCATTCTGCCCTTGGCGGCGAAAAATCATTGGTTTATGTGGATCCTGTTTCTGCAAAAAAAACTATTGCTGTAACAAAACCAGTAGATAAAATTTGGATACGAATGCAAAAGGAATATCCAAACGCAAAATCGATAGAAGTTCATCCTCCTGAAAATGACAGTACCGCAATTGCCGCAAACGCCAATCCGGAAGAAGGCACTTTTTGGAAAACCGATTACCGTTATTTTGACCAATATTCTTTAAAAGAGTTAGAAGTTAATCATCTTTACGGAAAATATAATGATGCAGCAGTTTCTGATAAATTATTGCGAATGAATTACGACTTACACACTGGAGCAGTATTTGGTCTAGCAGGGAAAATATTTGCTTTTTTAATAAGTTTACTGATTGCTACTTTGCCTATTTCAGGATTTTATATTTGGTGGGGACGTCATAGGAAAGAGAAAAACAAAACTGACATTGCATCTACTACTATTGACAAAATACCCACAGAAGTACAAGAAATAATCTAAAATAAACCCGTTGGGTAAAATTATTTTTAACCACATAGAAACATAGAATTTATAGTGTTCAAAAAGAATTTGATAGTCGTCTCACTTATCACATAGTCTATCTATGTGGTTCGTTTTTTGTTTAAATTTGATTCAAGCGACAGTTTCACCCAACGGTTAAAATATAAAAAACTCAATAAGAAGCCAGTTCAAATAATTTGAATTGGCTTTTTTGATTTCTATTCTCAAAAAATGTTTATTATTCAAATTAAACCTTTTACAGTTTTTTGAATCTTAACAGTAAATTATAAAAGTGTAATTATTTTGCTATAATCACTAAATAATAATTGGTATTGTAATACTATTTTTTACATTTGCATTATTTTTATTTATTCTAAATAGATTTAATACTAATCAAAAACTACAATTACCAAATAACTTTACTGGGTATTATGAACAAAAAACTTCTCACAACCTTTGCCTTAGTTGCTTCATTTTTTGTAAATGCGCAACAAAAAAATTCTCTTTTAGAGCAATCCTTTTGGAAACCAACAACAGATGTTGCAGCCGTTCAAGCTGAAATAGCCAAAGGAAATAATCCATCAGAATCTAATGATCGTGCGTTTGACGCTGTTACTTTTGCAATCAATAATGATGCGCCAACTGCCACTATAAAATTCTTATTGGAACAACCAGGAAATCCAGTAACCAAATCGACTCATGACAATCGTCGTTATTTGCATTGGGCTGCCAATAAAGGAAATGCCGAAATCGTAAACTATCTAATCTCAAAAGGTGCCGATATCAATTATGAGGACTCACTTGGTACAACTGCACTTGCTTTGGCAGCTAGCAGCGGACAAAAAAATATAGCAGTATATGATGCCTTTTTCAAAGCTGGTTTAGACCCGAAGAAAAAATACAAAGATGGTGTGACTTTGCTGTTGATGGCAATTCCTTATGACAAAGACCTTTCATTGACCAATTATTTTATTTCTAAAGGATTGTCATTGAAAGACACTGATAAAGATGGAAACACTCCATTTAATTATGCTGCACGAACCGGAGATTTAAACCTATTGAAAACCTTAATCGAAAAGGGAGTAAAATATAGCGACAACGCACTCATTTTTGCAGCTCAAGGTTCTCGCCGTGATTCGAATCCTATTGAAGTTTACCAATATTTGATAGAAACTTTAAAACTAAAACCAACTGTAATTTCAACTGATGGTGAAACGGTGCTTCATATTTTAGCAACAAAACCAAAACAGACTGAAATAATCAATTACTTTTTGGCTAAAGGTGTTGATGTAAACAAAACCGACAAAGAAGGTAATACAGTTTTGATGAAAGCGGCAACGGCTAGAGATAATACTGAAACTTTGGAATTGCTTTTGCCAAAAGTAAAAGACATCAATATACAAAATACAAAAGGGGAATCGGCTTTAACAATGGCGGTTAAATCGGGCACTCCAAAAGCTGTTGAAATTCTTTTAAACAATGGAGCTGACACTAAAATCGTTAACAAAGAAGGATATAATTTAGGTACTTACTTAGTGCAATCGTACCGACCTCAAATGAATCGTGGGCCGGAAGGTAGCTCAAAACAAGATCCTTTTGCAACTAAGATGAAATTACTGCAAGACAAAGGCTTAGATTTAGCAGCTCCTCAAAAAGATGGAAGCACTTTGTATCACTTTGCTTTATTGAAAAATGATTTAACGTTGCTTAAAAAGCTAGCCAATCTAAACATCGATATCAATGCTAAAAACAAAGAAGGATTAACTGCTTTGCACAAAGCAGCTATGATTTCAAAAGATGATGTGATTTTAAAATACCTAATTTCACTTGGTGCCAAAAACGATATCAAAACCGAATTTGACGAAACCGCTTATTCATTAGCAAAAGAAAATGAAACTTTAGCGCGTAACAATATTTCAATCGAATTTTTAAAATAAATTTTTACTAAGTAGTGAATGGTGATTAGTAATTCGAAAACTCACCATTCACTATTTATTATTGACAAATAATCCACTAATTACTATAATAAAACATGAAATCAATCTTAAAAATAGCCTTTATCTCCACATTAATCTGTCTGTTATCTTTTCAAGCAAACGCACAAACGAGTAAATATAAATGTATGCTCCAAATGTCCAATTATGTTGGTGAAGGCGCTTATATTGTTGTTTCTCTTATTAATCCAAAAGGCGATTACGAAAAAACACTTTATGTAATGGGAGACGACAAAAAATGGTACAAATCACTTAAAGAATGGCATAAATTTTATTCTAAAAAACCAACCGACATCAGTGCTACAACTGGCGCTTCGGTAACTGGAGGAGATCGCAGTATTACCACTTTTGAAATTGACGATGCCAAAATCAATAAAGGATATAAATTGCGTTTTGAATCTTCTGTTGAAGATCAAAAATACTACACTACTGATTTAGAATTGCCTCTAACAACTACTGCAATGGCAGAAAAAACCGAGGGTAAAAATTACATTCGCTACGTGAGATTGAACAAAATATAATATACTCTTCTTCATTGGAATTCAATAAAAATAGAACATAATGATAGTAATTTATTAAATTTTACTTAAGTCTATAAAATAGATAGAATTTGTAGTATTTTTGATCACTTTAAATAATATCTAATTCTATTTTTATATAATAATGAGACATAAACTATTTTTTTCAACTCTTTTATTAATATTATTTTGGAGTAACACAATGGCACAAAACGCATCTATCAAAGGATTAATTTTAGAAAATAAAACTCAAGCTCCTATTGAATATGCAAGTGTATCGGTACTCGAAAAAAATGATGGCAAAATTATCAAAGGCACATTATCTGAAAAAAATGGAAAATTTACCCTATCAGAACTCAGCATCGGCAACTACTCGCTTAAAGTAGTTTCCATTGGATATGAAACCAACATTATTGATTTTTCAATTTCTAGTAAACACCAGGAAATTGTTTTGGATGTAAAAATGAATTTATCCGGTAAAGTTCTAAACGAAGTAGTTGTCAAAGGAGCGAAAAATACAATCACAAATAAATTAGATAAACAAACTTATAAAGCCAACCAATTTGAATCAGCAAAAGGGGGTAATGCAGTAGATGCTCTTAAAAATTTGCCTTCGGTAGCTGTAAATAGTGAAGGAGAAATAAGTGTGAGAGGAGCAACCGGTTTTTTGCTACTAGTAAATGGAAAGCCAGTATTAACAGATGCGCAAACTATTTTGAGTCAAATACCAGCCAATACAGTAGAAAATATTGAACTAATCACAGCTCCATCAGCCAAATACGAAGCTGATGGAAAAGCTGGAATCATCAATATTGTTACAAAAAAAGGAACTACTGACGGCACATCATTACAAGTCAATGTTTTGGCGGGTTTACCTAGCACTACAGACTATGATAACTTAGAGAATCCAATACGCTTTGGAGGTGATTTTACTGTCGATTTCAAACAAAAAAAATGGGACATATTAGTTAGTGGTAATTATAATCGAAATGATGCAAATGGAAAACGTGAAGGTGATGTATATACCAAAAATTTTGAAAACAATACAATAACAAAATTCCCTTCCATCGGCGAGAGAAGTTTTGACAGATATAATTATGGTGGAAGAACTGCAATTACTTATACTGCCAATGACAAAAATATATTCAACTTAGGTTTTTTTGCCAGTAAAAAATACCAAGAACGCCGAGCAGATTTGGTTTATAATAATTCAACCGAAGATTTAACTACAGGAGAAGTACTTAATGCCCTAACCTATTTTAATTCTAATCTCCAGGAAAAAGAAGGAAATTTTGTTTTAAGCAGTTTTGATTACACTCATAATTTCGAAAACAAATCAAAACTTTCTGGAGCTTTTATTTATGAATATGCCAATTTATACGGAAATACAGTCAATAAAAACCTTGATTATCCTGAGAAAACAAACATTTTTCAAGAGGTAAACAATCCTTATACGAATCCAATAAATGGTTATCGGATTAAATTAGATTATAGCACACCGTTAGGAAAAGGAAAATTAGAATCAGGTTACCAGCTTAGAAACGACAAACAAGATGGTAAATTTGATTACATAGTAGATCCAATTGTTGACCCTATCGAAGATGCCAAATTTAGAGGCACAGCAAAATCTTCAAACATAATAAATGCAGTGTATAGCCAATATTCAGGAGAACATTTAAAATTAAAATATATTGCAGGCTTAAGATATGAATATTCAGAAAGAAAAGTAGAAATATCTACCGATAGCCAACCGCATCTTTTAAACTTAAGCAACTTGTTACCTTCGGCAAATTTATTATATACTTTTAATGAGACCTGGAGTTCAAAATTAGGCTATAGCAAAAGAATTCAAAGAAATAACAACTTCGAATTAAACCCTATACCTGAAAGAGAGCATTCAGAAACGCTTGAGCAAGGAGATCCGGATTTATTGCCACAATTTGTTGATTTAGTTGAATTGGGGATAAATTACAACTCCAAAAAAACGTCATTCTTTAGCACCTTGTATTTTCAAAATGTAAAAAATCCGATACAAAGAGTCAATAACGTGTATGCTGACACGATTTTGAACCGACTATTCACTAATGCCGAAAATGCAAAATCAATTGGGATAGAAATAGGAACAAATTATAAACCAAATAAATGGCTTACCGCTTATTTAGGAGCCAATATTTATAATTACAAAGTTAGTGGCGGTTTAGAAATATTTGATACCACTACAGAAGTTAACAATCAAGATTGGGTCTATTCGATAAATATGAATACTACATTTGATTTGGGTAAAAATTGGAATTTACAGGCCAATGTTAATTATTTATCAGCCAGACCAACTGCACAAGGTGAAGATTCAAGATTTTTGTCTCCAAATACTTCGATCAAAAAAACTTTTTTAGATGGAAAAATGACTGTAGGTTTACAGTGGCAAAATATGGATCTGGGTTTTATGAATTCCAATCAGCAAAGGATAACCACTTCCGGACCGGATTTTTATACAACAACAAATTATATTTATGAAACAGATGTTTTTCTATTAAATTTTAGCTATAATTTCAACAAATTAAACAACAAAACAAAACTACCTTCAAGTGAAATAGGTGAAAAAGAATTTTAGGCAAACTATTTAGTTAATGCTATAAAACTATTTATCTCTAATGTCATAAAAAGGTAAAACTTAAATACAATCAATGACACTTTCTTTTTGGCGTTACGTACACTTGACTTTGGCGATATTCTCGGGTGCATTTTTAATCATAGCTTCAGTTACAGGCATCATCCTCGCTGTAGATGCGGTACAAGAAAAAATACCATCTTACCAAGTCGACAATTTTGATAACATTACTTTGCAGGAATCATTACCAAAACTCCGCAAAATCTATCCTGAAATTACCGAATTAAGTGTTAACTACAATCACTTTGTAACACTACAAGCCATTGACAAAGAAGGAAACGACATTAACGCCTACATTGATCCTTTGACGGGAAAAATCATTGGTACACCACACAAAAAAAGCGAATTTATCCAATGGGTCACTGACTTACATCGTTCTCTATTTTTGCATGAAATGGGGCGTATTTTTATTGGAATTAATTCTTTTCTTTTAGTATTAATTGCTATTTCGGGATTTACATTAGTGATCAACCGACAAAGAGGTTTGAGAAAATTTTTCTCTAAAATCATTAAAGAATATTTTGCGCAATATTATCATGTTTTATTGGGCCGTCTGGCTTTAATTCCTATTTTGATAATTGCACTTTCGGGTGTTTATTTATCGATGGAACGCTTTCATTTTTTTGAAAATAAAGAAAAAGATAAAAACAAAATCGAAACTAAGGTTACAACTTCATCCGAAAATAAATTTGATTTAAAAAAAGCACTACTTTCTGATGTTACTAAAATTGAATTCCCTTTTTCAGATGATCCCGAAGATTATTACACCTTTGAATTAAAAGATCGAAAAATTGAAGTCGAACAATATTCGAATAAAATTATTAGCGAAGAACGTTTTCCTGTATCAGCAATTTTAGCTGATTTAAGTTTGGATTTGCATACTGGCCGAGCCAATATTTTTTGGGCAATTGTTTTGGGACTGGCATCAATAAACATATTATTTTTTATTTATTCTGGTTTTGCCATGACACTGAAACGCAGGGCCAGTCGCATCAAAAATAAATTCAACGCCAACGAAAGTAAATTCATTTTATTAGTTGGTTCCGAAAATGGAAGTTCGTTGCGTTTCGCCAATTCGGTTTTGAAACAATTAATTGGTCATGGAGAAAAAGCTCATATCGCTCAATTGAATAATTACACGACTTATCCAAAAGCTGAATATTTATTGCTATTTACTTCAACTTACGGTTTGGGAGATGCTCCATCGAATGCTACAAAGTTTGAATCTCTTTTAAATAAATTCAATCAAAAACAAAAAATAAATTATTCTGTGATTGGTTTTGGCTCTAAATCTTATCCCGATTTTTGTGGTTATGCCAAAGAAATTGATATTTTACTTGAAGATCAACAATGGGCACACCGATTCATTGATTTACAAACCGTAAACGACAAATCAACCGAAGAATTTGTCGAATGGGTAAAACATTGGAATCATAAAACTACTTTCTCATTAGCTACTACTCCATCACTTTATAATCATATTCCGAAAGGTTTAGAAAAATTAATGGTGTTAGAAAAAACAAGTGTTTCAGATGATGAACAAACCTTTTTATTGACGCTTCGTGCAGGCATAAGAAGCAAATTCACTTCGGGAGATTTACTGGCAATTTATCCTGCAAACGACAATAGAGAACGTTTATATTCGATCTCAAATAATAAAGGAAATATTCAGCTGGCTGTAAAATTGTATCCTCATGGTTTGGGTTCTGAATTTTTGTATAATATTGCTATCGGCGATGTTATAAAAGCCAGAATCATTACGAATCATGCTTTTCATTTTCCTAAAAAGGCAAAAAAAGTAGCTCTGATTTCTAATGGAACCGGTATTGCTCCTTTCCTTGGAATGATTGAACAAAATAAGAAGAAAGTAGATATCGAATTGTATTGTGGCTTCCGCCAAAAAACTAAAATCACTTCACATTATGAGCAATTTGCTTCAGAAATGATAGAGAAAGGCCAATTAAAAAATTTACACTTAGCTTTTTCTCGTGAACAAGACCATCATTATGTAATGGATTTGATTAAAAGAGATAAAGACTTTTTTATTGATTTATTGAAGAATGATGGAGTAATAATGATTTGTGGCGCTTTGAAAATGCAGTTTGATGTAGAAAATGTTTTAGATGCCATTTGCATGGAAAAAAATAATAATCCTCTGTCTTATTATAAAGCCAAAGGACAAATTTTGACTGATTGTTATTAAGTGTTTTAGAAGCAGAAAGATTAAACACTTTTGGAATGAACAGACCTAACAGGTTTTCAAAACCTGTTAGGTCTCCGAAGAGAAACAAAAAAACAAATACGAATAATACATTCATTGCTGCAAGGTCTTTTTCTGACGTTGAAGGTATAATCAAACTTAATACTTACAAGGTTCTAGAAACCTTGCAGAATAACAACACATGAAATTTACTGCAAAACCAACAACCACCCTTTTTTTCCTTTTTGCCTTTTTAATGGTAAGCAAAATCGGTTATACGCAGGTCTTGCGAAAAAGAACCACCATGCTTATGGGAGGCCGTTTTGATATTACCATTGTTGCCAAAGATTCACTTACCGCTGAGCAAAACATTGATGAAGTCATTGCAGAAATCAGCCGAATAGAATATTTAATTTCAGATTGGAAACCGACTTCACAAGTATCACAAGTCAATCAAAATGCAGGAATCCGACCTGTAAAAGTTGATAAAGAAGTTTTTGATCTAACCAAAAGAGCCATTCGTTTTTCGGAAATTACTAATGGCGGTTTCGATATCAGCTTTGCCGCGATGGATCGAATTTGGAAATTTGACGGTTCCATGACCGAAATGCCTTCGGCGGAAGCCATAAAAAAATCGGTTGAGAAAGTGGGTTACAAAAACATTATTTTGGATAGCGTAAACTCGACCATTTTCCTGAAACTAAAAGGAATGAAAATCGGCTTTGGAGCTTTGGGCGAGGGTTATGCTACCAACAAATGCCAGGAAATGATGCTTGCCAAAGGAATCAATGCCGGAATTGTAAACGGTACTGGCGACATGAGTACGTGGGGCAAACAACCTAATGGAAAACCTTGGAATATAGGTATTACCAATCCGTTTCATCCTGAAAAATTGTTAGCGGTAATTCCACTGTCAAAAGGAGCGGTAACCACTTCAGGTTCTTACGAAAAATTTGTCGTTTTTGATGGTAAACGCTATTCGCATATCATCAATCCTGCGACAGGTTATCCCGTAACTGGTTTGTGCAGCGTTACCGTTTTTGGTCCCAATGCCGAAACTTCTAATGGTTTGAGTACTTCATTGATGGTTTTAGGAAAAACAGCAGGATTACTTTTACTTGAAAGATTTCCTGATTATAGCTGTATCATGATTACAGATAATGGAAAAGTGGTAAAATCGAAAAACTTTAGCATTAAAAAATTCAATGCCAAACTTTAAGTTTTAGTCTTGTAATTGCACAAAATTTCCGAAACAGTATTTATCTGTCAAATTTTTTTTTCTTCTGTTTTAGTATAAAAAGATTAATAAATTATCGTGCTAAATTTTTATCCAAACTATATTACATTTTGGTTAATAAGTCTTTTTCTTATCATTTTAATTTAACTATTTATTCAAAAATCGTTTTTTTTTAAGATTTTTAATAAACTAATTACTGATTTTTAAACATAAATAGCTGATAATCAATAAATTATATTTAGTTAAAATATTATTAATATTTAGTCTAAATAAGTTTGCAGAATTAAATATGGATTGTATATTTGCCTCGTTATTTTTATTAATTCCAAATAAACGAAATGAAATATATTTTACTCCCCCTGACGCTTATAGCATTTAGTTTCAATAGTCACGCTCAAGAAATGGCAAGTAATAGCTCCAAATCAAATGACAAAGAACTTTATTATTTTTCTTCGGATACTATCAAATCGGAAAACGATACTGTTAAGAAAAGAAAAGGACAGCAATTAAAAGAAGTTATAATTACTGGAAATAAATTACCAAAAGTAACTGCCTTGCGCTCAGGTTTAAAACCAATGGATACACCACAAAGTGTACAAGTTGTAGGTTCTGAAGTTATCGAACAACAACAAGCTATTCGTTTAAGTGAAGTAATAAAAAACACCAATGGTGTATATGTAGGTTCTGCTCGTGGTGGAGCTCAGGAATCCTTTTTCTCAAGAGGTTATGACATGTCTGCCAATAATATGTTTAAAAATGGTTTCCGTTATAATGCAGGTTCTATTCCTGATGTATCAGGTCTTGAAAGAGTCGAATTTCTAAAAGGTAGTTCAGCCTTATTATATGGAAACGTTGCTCCAGGAGGAATCTTAAATTTGGTTACAAAAACACCATCATTCAAACAAGGCGGAGAAATAGCGATGCAAATGGGAAGTTTTGCTTATTACAAGCCTTCTATTGATTTTTATGGTCCGATAAACAAATCTATCGCTTATAGAATTAATGGTTCTTATGAAAACTCAGAAAGCTTCAGAGATGTGGTAAAAAACGAACGTTTATATGTTAATCCCTCTTTACTTTTTAACGTAAGTGACAAAACCCAGATTACTGTTCAAGGAGATTATCTGAATGCTGATTGGACTCCAGATTTTGGAACAGGAGCAATTACTACCACTACAACCTCAACAATTGTTGATGTACCACGCAACAATTTTTACGGAGCGCTTTGGTCAACCGGAAACACAAAATCAGCAAGTGCATCTGCATTAGTAAATCATGATTTTAACAAAAACTGGAAATTAAATTTCAATAGTTCCTATCAAACTTATGATAGAACTTCAAAATCTACCAATCAATTATCAACTGTAAAAGAAAATGGTGATTGGACAAGAGGTCTGACTGAAAATAAAAATTTAGAAGAAATTCTGGGCGACCAATTAAGCTTACAAGGAACTTTTAATACAGGGAGTATCAAACATCAAATATTTACTGGAGCAGATTGGGAAAGTTCATTTGCATCCTCTTATACTTATGTTTTCAATCCTGCAAACTATGATACTATCAATCTTTACAACTTTGATCCAAGTACACAAAGAAATGACGAACCAAATTCTAGAAATTCTCAAATTGTTGACACAAAAACCAATCGTTTTGGAGTTTATTTTCAAGATTTAATTTCGGTTACAGAACAAATTAAAGTTTTGGCGGGTATTCGTTGGTCTTGGCAAGAAGCTGAGGCTACAACATACAAAGAAACACTTATAGGCGGTGTACAGACAATTTCTCCTGAAGATGCTGTTGGTACTGTTGCTCCAAAAAAATTAGACAATGCTTTTTCTCCAAAAATAGGTTTGGTTTATCAACCAATGAAAGATATGTCTCTATTTGCAAGTTACGCTAATTCATTTACGCCAAACACTGGAACAACTGTAGATTTAAAACCAATTGAACCATCAATTATTGATCAATACGAAGTTGGGGTTAAAAAAGATTTCTGGAAAGGTGTCTTAAGTACAAACGTAACAGTTTATCAAATTACAAACAGCAATTTAGCTCAAACTGCCGAATTTAAAGCAGACGGTTCTCTTAATACCGATACAAGTATCAAAACCCTAAATGGAGAAACAAAAAGCAAAGGTGTTGAAATTGATATTACAGCAAAACCAGTTGATGGTTTAAGTGTAATCGCTGGATATAGTTATAACGACATGCGATATAGCAAAACATCTGGTTTAAATGGAAGTAATATTGAAGGTGATCGTTTAGTAAGAACACCAAAAAACACAGCCAATTTAAGCTTTTTCTACACTTTACAAACAGGAGCTTTAAAAGGTGTATCTGTTGGAGCGATTGGAAATTATATTGGAGAGCGTCTAGGCGGATGGAACGATCAATATGACAGTACAAAACCTGACGGAATTAACCACAGAGAATTCCCTATCGATGCTTATACCACTATCGATGCTTCTGTAGGTTATACTTGGAGAAAATTTTCTATTCTATGTAAACTTTCTAATATTACAAACGAGTTAAATTATACTGTACACGAAAACTATAGTGTGAACCCAATTGCACCAAGACAATTCTTAACTAGTTTAAAATATAAATTTTAAAACCTTAATTTGGTTTTAATAATCACAAGTAAATTGACTTCACAAACCTCGTTTAGAAAAACGAGGTTTTTTTATGAATTATTCAAACCTATGTGGACTAATTATTTTTGTAAATTTACTTATCAAATTAAGTCTCAAATTTCAATCTTAATTTTAAAATAAAAAGAAATGAATAAACCGAAAATAGGATGGATTGGCCTCGGAAACATGGGGAATCCCATGGTAAAAAATCTTCTTAAAGCCAATTATGAAGTGACTGTTTATAACAGAACGAAGGATAAAGAACACGAATTAATCAATCTTGGAGCAACATCTGCATCAAGTCCACAAGAATTAATTGAAAAATGCGACACTGTTTTTACTATGCTTTCCAATGACGAGGCTGTAAAAGAAGTTTTCGAGAACCAAACCGGTTTATTGGCTAAAACCGAAAATGGCAAACTTATTATCAATATGAGTACAATTTCGCCACAAACTACAAAATACTTAGCAGAAATAGCCAACAAACATAACATCAAATTTCTAGATGCTCCTGTGTCAGGAAGTGTCAAACCTGCACAGGACGGCACTCTCCTTATTCTTGTCGGCGGTAGTTCCGAAAATTATGAAAGAGCAAAACCTTTGTTTGATATTTTGGGTAAATCTTCTCTGCTTTTAGGAGAAACAGGAGCCGGAAGCTCAGCCAAACTAGCTATTAATTACTTCTTAGGATTAAATATTCAAGGATTAGCAGAAACGGTTTTGTTCGCCGAAAAAAACGGTGTGAGTCGCAAAGATATGTTAACCATTATAAACAAAAGCGCATGCGGAAATGGTATAACCGAAATAAAGACACCTTCCATTTTATTCGATCAATATCCCGCAGCTTTTGCTCTAAAACATTTACATAAAGATTTGAATCTAGCTAAAAATGAAGGCTTGGATTCTCCATTGTTTCAGCCTTTATTTGAAAGTTTTCAGCACGCAAAAGACAATGGTTTGGGCGAAGAAGATGTAATGGCTATCATCAAAATCCTTTAATCTTGAAATAAATTTTAAAATATTTTAACTACAGAAAGAAGTTATTTTAATTAGTTTTGGTTCCAATTAAAAAATTCTTAAAAAAATAATATGACTAGTCCAGCTTCAGAATGTCTTTATTGCCAAAATAACGACACCTTACACCAATTAATGATCAAAATTGGTGACTTAAAAGTATCTCAACTTTTCCTTTTCAAAGAACAATCATATTCCGGCAGATGCAATGTAGTTTACAAAGATCACGGTGTCGAATTATATGAATTAAGCGACGAACAGCGTAATTTATTTTTTGAAGATGTTGCTACAGTTGCAAAAGCAATTGCAAAAGCTTTCAACCCGACCAAAATCAATTATGGCGCTTATAGCGATACTCTTTCACATTTACACATGCACATAGTTCCAAAATACAAAGAAGGTTATGCTTTTGGAGGCGTATTTGAAATGAATCCACAAAAAACATATTTAACCGATGCAGAATATGCAGAAGTTATTGAAAAAATAAAAGCACATTTATAATAGAAGTCAAAACTTATAAACTGCAAAAAAATCTCATTTAGAAATAGATGAGATTTTTTTTGTTTTGAAATGTCCTGCTTAAAAATAGCAACAGACAAAAGACCATTAAATTGAATGTTTTTTAATCACATTTCCATTATGTAAATTAAATCCGGAAAATTCCACCTACCAATTTCTCTAAGTCCATTCTTAATAGCACTTTCATTAAATAGAAATGTTGCAATTGACTTATTCTTCCAAAATTAATTATATAAAAATACACTTGTTTTTTGTTGTCCAACGATAATAATTTTTATCTAATTAACTGAAATACAACAAATAACAATTACATATTTAAAAATTTCGTATTTTTACCTTAACTATAAAATAATTTATTATGAGTACACCAACAATACCCACCACATACACTCATAGACTGAATCCTATTAGTGGTTTTGATGTAGATTCAACAATTGATGGAGGTCTAGATACGCGATTATCTGGTGAATTTCAAGCTACACATGCCGGAAGCATAGAAACAAAAGTTAGTGGCTTATTGCAAACGGACAGTGTTTTAAAATTAAAAGGCGATCCAAATGAGCCCGTTAGTACTGATAGTAAAATCGAAATTTTGAACCTACCACGATTCACGCTTCAGGATATAAAAGACATGATGAAAACTCGGGTTAGAATTCCAAACTATTCCAATGTATGTATAAAAATGCTTGGTGTTGAAGTTTTGAGTGTGCATTTGGGTGGCGAAAGTCAAATTATTACCGAACCTTACATTCCTAATTCAGCCGAAAGATGTGAAGCTGATTGCTGTGATTATGACGACAGACCTTTTCCTGACAACAATAAATGATTGGATTTAAGTCAATCTTTCTAATACTTAAAATAAAAAGTTATGATTACAGTAACTTCCGATTTGTATCAAGATAAAATCAATATTAATGATCAGCAAATTATATTAAATGGTCCTCCTCAAGATCTTCAAGGGCTCATTCAATTTAATAACATCCACCCGGAATCATTAAAAATTAGGTCTTTAGCCATATTCAATAAAGACAACAAGGATAAGAACAATAAAAGAATCAGTGATTTAGGAAATGATTCCATAAAACTATCTTGCCGATTAAATCCAGGGGAACAGAAAACAGTCAACATCAGTCATCAGTTACCTTCCACCACTCCACCGGGCATATATGAAAAATATGCAGTGATAAATGGCCAACAGAGAGCAATAAAAATTGTTGTGCAACCCACTATAGAAATTGACATTACTCCAAGCAACTTCACCTTTCTAAACAGCACTCCCGGAACACAACATACTGCAACAGCAACCCTTACCAATCTTGGGAATCTTCCTTTTCAAATCCCTGCATTAAAACACGCGTCAATGCTGGATATGGATTTGTTGTGTCGGGCGCTCAACTTTGGATTCAGAGAAAAAACTAATGATGGTATACAATCCACATTTGATGAAGTGACAAAAAACATAAAATCAAATTTTGTTGACTGGGTTTCGATTGCTGTAAAAGAACAAGATCAAATTCTTCAACCTGGAGAAAGTATGCTCATAAATATTCTCTTCACTATTCCTCCAAACGCTGACTCCAAGAGAGATTACGAAGGTAATTTTAGATTGTGGGACAAAGTGATTTCAATAGTAATAAAATCTCATACCGAAAAAACTAAAAACAATGGCAAATAGTAATTCAACCAAAGATGGACAACAAAACCTGTTTAAATCTTTACAGCAAATAACCGATTTATCATTAAGCACAGTGCAACCTTTAATGGAAAGCGTAATTGATAATGTCTCCAGAATAAACAATTCCGTGGCTGAGCTTGGAATTCCAACATTGAACATTTTATCCAATAAAAATAAAGATTGTTGTACTCCAAAAAGAGAATGTCCTCCATTTTGTATTGCAACTATAACAAGACACGCTTCCGCAAATGAACGAATTGTGGTTCCAGTATTGATAACCAACAAATGTTCATCAACCAAAACCTATCGAATTGGTGTGCGCGAATTAAAAAATAACGATGGAAAGGCGGCTGTGAACCAACCCTTATTGAATAAATCTTCGGTAACATTAGAGCCCAACAGAAGCGAAAGCGTTTTGATGACAATCGATCTGAATGCTACCCAAACAAACGAAGTTTATTCCACTGAGATTGTTGTTCGGGAAAAAGAGATCAATCAAAACATTTGTTTCAAACTACACATAGACAATGCAAATCAAACCGAAGTCATTCCAAATGACGAAAAAAAATACAAACTAAAATGGCTCGATTGGCAATCGCATTTTTATTGTGAACCAAAAGCCAAAACAAGACTCGATCTCGACCAGTTAACTCCCAACCATAAAGCTTAAGTGTATGAGTTCTTCTTCGAATAATTTTTCCAAAAACTTTGAAAACATCGTTGAGCAAACCATTGAGATCAATAAACAATACTTAAAAGAAGGAACAGAAATAATAAAACAAATTAGCAATTCCAATACTGCTAAAAAGGATATTAATCTGCTTCAA
>NZ_DATIDY010000022.1:0-39283 GCF_035456085.1 Flavobacterium sp. | reverse complement strand
GCTTTGTTCATTAGCTTTATTATGTATTTTGTTTTTAAAGTACAATCGGATAGTAAATATGATAATGATTTGGTAGTCGAAGAATATTACAAACATGATGTGCATTTTCAAGACGAAATGGCTCGCATTCAAAATGCTCATGATTTGAAAAATAAACCAGAAATTAAAGTTGATGCTAATGGCCTTAGCATTGCATTTCCAGTTGAGTTTACTCCAAAAGATATCAAAGGAACCGTTTTGCTTTATAGACCGTCTAATAAGAAATTTGACTTTAAATTACCTCTTACATTTACGGATTCAGCTTCGTTGTTTGTGCCAAAAAACAAACTCATTGGTGGCGAATGGTATGTAAATATGGAATGGCAATATCAAGGAAAACCGTATTTGACTAAAGAGAAGATTTACGTGAAGTAGATTTACGATATACGATATACGCAATGATCGCAATATTGCCATCCCGAAGGACGAGGGAACTTAATATTCAAAGCACTAACAACTAAGGACTAATAAAAATGCTCTACTCCGCCTTTCTTTTCGGATTGATAAGTAGTTTTCACTGTATTGGGATGTGTGGCCCTATTGCCATGATGTTGCCTGTGGATCGCAATCATCAAGAGAAAAAGGTTGTTCAAATTATGACTTATCATTTGGGCAGATTAACAGCTTATAGCAGTATTGGATTGGTATTTGGATTGTTGGGCAAAGGGTTTTTTCTAGCGGGAATTCAGCAGCAATTATCTATTTTTATTGGAGTGGCGATGATTTTAGTGATTCTGATACCTGAAAAAACGTTAGCTCAGTATAATTTTTCGAAGCCAGTTTATAGATTGATTTCAAAAATGAAGCAAAAGCTGGGAAGCCATTTCAAAAATAAAAGTTTAAAATCTCTTTTTATAATTGGTTTACTCAATGGATTCTTGCCTTGCGGAATGGTTTATGTGGCTCTATTTGGGGCTATTGCTATGCAAAGTGCTGGTTTTGGAGTTTTATACATGTTGCTTTTTGGATTAGGAACTGTGCCTTTAATGAGTACTGTCGTGTATATGAATTCATTTATTACGATTCCAATTCGGAACAGGATTCAGAAAATAATTCCTTATGTGGGAGTTGCGATAGGAGTGTTGTTTATTCTTAGAGGACTCGGACTTGGCATCCCTTATGTTTCTCCTTCCAACATGAGTTTATTTATACAAGAAAAAGCCAATTGTCATTAATTGCCTTTTTTTGAGGAGCTTTAACTTCTGTTTTCTGTGTTAAGTTGTTTCTTCAGGATAAACCAGCACTGGAATAGTTGCGCTGTTGCCTGGTGTGCCATTTTCTCTGCAATTAGAACGGTTTTTGTTTTACTATACGAAATTCTTTTTGCTCTTCGCCTCTTTTAATTCGAAGTGAGATTTCTTTTTCTGTTCTTAAAATGTTATTGAGATTAAAATAACTGTCACAGAGTGTAAGTTCGCTTAAATGCCTACCATTAATATTTATAATTTCGTCATTCAATAATAATCCGACTTTTTGAGCATTTAGTCCATTAAAAAGTTTGCTAACATAGATTTTACTACCGTCCAGGTTTATATTAAAACCAAAAGTTTCAAAATCATTTTCTGTGTCAGAATAAGGCGTCAATATTAATTCTTCGTCTTTGAAGTTAAGTGTTACGATAAAATATTTTGTCAATTCTGAACCAATTAAATTGTAGTTATTTGATTTGGAATAATAAGCAACTTTATTTTTTAGTTCAGATTTTCCAATCTTTAGGTTTTTTAATAAAGTGACATAAGTCTTTTCTCTTACAATACCATTTGCACTTATATTTCCTTCGCCTTCTATTGTCAATATATTGGTTGGTTTTATGGAAGAAGCAGTTTTTTCAGTTAATGATATTAGCCCACCATAACCAAAGTCTAACATAAACCTTTCTTGCTTCCCATTAATCATAAGCTTCAAAAAAGGATTCAAAGTTTTATCTAGTTCTATTTTAATTTTTTCGCTTTTGTCAAGATTGGGCATGTTTGCAAGATTATCAGATACTCTAATTACAGATTTTCTATAATCAATTTGCCATACAGCTTCACGAATTACACTCTTACCAATTAATCCTCCATTGGTGTAACAATTAATAACTGGTGAAAATGAAAAATCAAAATTAAAAACACCAACGTTTTCAAACTGTGCTTTGCCAATTTGCAATAAAGGAACTTTTGAAAGTTTTATTTTTGATTTTATTTTATTAGAACTTCCAACCTCCACTTCCATAAGTGATAGAAGGTTTGCGTTTTCCATAATTTTGGAAGTTACTGTGTTATAACCACCTGTGTCGAAAATATATTCATACGAGCTGTAATCTATTTTTACTTGAATTGTGAAATACCCTAATTTCTCACTAAAAGTAATTTCATCGTAGAAATTTCTTGAAGCCAATTTGGCAGAATTAGCAATAGAAAGTTGTTCTTTTGCACTTTGCCCAAATACAAAAGTTTTTGTCAAAAGCAGAGTAAAAATAATTGTAATTGTTATACGTCTCATTTATGAAAGGTTGTGTTGTTAGGCATTGGCAGGCAACGTCCACGCGCTACAAGCAGTTTGGGGACTAAATTAAGCCCATTCTTCGGATTTGCCACTCGAGTGATAGCAAACAGGCGAAGCAAATCATCCAAATATAAAACCATCTTTTCATTAAGTCTATTGTCCAAAACTTTTGTAATTGTTAGTGGTTTGTTGTATTATTGGTGTAAACAATTTCCATTGGCCCTCAGTGATAACTTCGACCGAATCATCCGTAACTTTAAGAGCAGTCTGGTCGTCAATTGCGTAAACAGGAACGGAGAGTCTAGAGGCCCATTTTTCAGCGTTACTTAATGAGGCGTCGAGATGGTTCTCATTTTCAAAGTGTGGTATTATAGTGAAATTGGTTAGTCCCATACCGTTTGCAATAAGGAGTGTCATGATGAATTCTCCTTTGTCCGAGGAAAAAACGATTTCCTCTGATGTCAAAGGTTTGCCAGCACATGATCGAGCCGAACTATATGTCTCGGCGAAGATAGAGGCGACTGTAATACTACCGGCACTGACGCCAACATATACAAGCTTGTCAAGAAGGGAGGGCAAAAGTTCAGTAAGTCCTGATTCCTGCATCCAATAGCTGAGAAAAAGAGGGTCACCACCCCAAACAAGCAGGACATCTGCTTCCATGAGAGAGGGTAGCCATGTTTCCCTATCAATGCTGGGGAGTACACTCAATTCCAGTATTCCCAACGACTTCCAACCCAATTGACACATGCGTGGTGCTGCTTCTCCGCCGATAGGATTCCAAGCGTAACGCTGACCATACGGGAACGGGTATACGCCTGTCGGAACAAACAAAGCATTAGCCTCAGTTAATGGCTTGCCTAAGAGTTCAACCAATGCATTGTGAATACTTTTGTTACTAATACCTGATGAAGTTAAAAGAAGTTTCATTTGTCATGATGCTAAAATTATTTTCAATTGTCCATTACATAAGAGTATAGTAGACCTGAATTATTTCTTAATATAATTGCTAATATTCTATTGATAAGTAGTTTAGAACTAAATTAATTCTTATTTTCAAATTTTCCACTCTAGTCCAATAATTATTGAGACGAACAGGCGAAGCAAATCATTCCAAATACAAAACTAGCTTCCCATTAAGCTAATTGCTCAAATTATTGAAAAAGTTGGAACGGAATTCCATACTAGAAAAATAACTGACATATAGCCCTTTCAAAAGTTGTGAATAACTTTACGATGCTTTACATAGCAGTAGCTGTTGGTAGTAGTTATTTATTTCTTGTTTGTCCATTTCCACCATTCGTTCGCTATGTTGTCCCAATTAAATTTGTCATAATCTGGTTGTCCTGATTCTGTTAATGGGAAAAAATTATGTTCTAGTCCAATGTATGATTTGAATGTAAAATTTTTCTTTTGTTGTCTAATCATTTCAACTCTTAAATAGTCGTTGTATGGTGAACTATAATCTTTTGTTCCATAACATACTAAAATAGGAATTGTCAATTTTTGCAAATATTGAATTGGTGGAATTGAAAAGTCGTATGTAGCTTTATAAGTGTCACCATTTGTGTCGTCAAAATTGTTTTTATTTTCTACAACTTGTTTCCAATAATCAAATTGTTTTTCTGCAAATCTTGTGCTGTCTGTATCAGCTTCAATCATTCTATCTTGCTCAATGATTGACAAAATGCGACCTAATGGATTACCACTTGAATAAATCAAATGTGTTATTTTAGTCGTTTTTGTTGCAAGTTTTGAAGCAATTGTACTTCCTTCAGAATGTCCTGCAACAACTAATTTGTTTGTATTTACATAAGGTAGTTTTTGTAATATTTCAATAACTTTTAAATTTCTGTCAACGTAATAATCCAAATAGTTTTTGTCTGAATATTTTTTCGGTGTTTTATGAGTAAGACTGTCTTCATAACACATATTTCTACCTAATTTTTTTAAGTCTACAATTAAAGGAATGTTAGGTTTTCCAATAATTACGATATGAAAATCTTTTTCTAAACTATCAGTTCTAAAAGGGAAAACACCATAAGCTCCTTGGTCGTCATATTTTATTAAAGGTTGTGGCAAACTACCTTGACAAAAGAAAAAAATTGGTTTCTTTTTTAGTTCCTCTCCCTTTTTTGATTTTATTAAAATGTCAACTTTGTCACCATTAAATATTGTCTGAATATGTCTGAAACCAAAGTCTTCTGCTTTTTTTGTTTGAGCAAATAATTGTGTTGATAAAAAAAACATCAAAATGTAAATGAGTGTCTTCATAAAAATCTAGCTAACTTTTTTAATATTATAAAAATCAATAGTTTATATTTTAAAATATTTGTCTAAATTTTCACTTTCTTCCGTTAGCTGTAGGAGTTAATTTAGGCGTAAATATGTGCAATAACTGCCAACGTTCTGGTACTACAGCGGGTTTGGGACTAAATTAAGCCCATTCTTCGGATTTGCCACTCGAGCGATAGCGAACAGGCGAAGCAAATCATCTCAAATACAAAACCATCTTCAAATTAAGCCAAATGCCCAGCTTCTTGTAGCGTGTGTTAGCACTAGTTTTTATTCTTCGATTAGGAATTCAGAAATCTGTTTGAACATATCGGGAATTTTGTTTTTCATTACATCCCAAACGATTGCATAATTAACTCCCATATACTCATGAATTAATCTGTCTCTCATTCCAGCCATATTCTTCCATTGAATTGTATTCCATTTTACTTTGATGTCGGCAGGGATTTTCTTTGTAGCTTCTCCAATAATTTCCAAACTTCTAACTACAGCGCGTTTCAAAGTTTCGTCCTCTAAGAAATCTTCGTATAACAAGTTTTCACTAACAGAAATTATGTATGAGCATTCGTCTTGAATATGTCTTATATATTCTTTAGGATCTTTAGACATATTGAACTTCATTTAAGATTTTCGGGCCAATATACGGACTTAGCCCATTTTTGGTTACAACTTCGATTTTTTCGTTTTCGAATATTTTTTCAAATAAATCGTAAACAGCCATATAATTGTCAAAGTTTTCTTTTTCAGGTTCAAAATCAATTAGTAAATCTATATCACTTTCACTTGACTGTTCATTACGAATGTATGAACCAAATAAGCCAACATTTCGAATTCCAAATTTCGAAAGCTTTGGCTTATTAGATTTCAGTGTTTTCAATATGTTATCTTTAGTAGTCATTTGAAACTTTTTTTTCAAATATACAAAAGTTTGTCTTCTGAAAACTGTTGTGGAGAAAATTACTGCCAACGTTCTTGCGCTACAAGCAGTTTGGGATTAAATTATGCCTTATCTTCGGATTTGCCAAATCTTCCGAATACAAACATTTTTCAATTAAGCCGATTGCCCAAATTGCTTGTAGCGTGTGTTGGCAGTAGTTTTTCTTATTTATTATTTACCATATTTATAAAACTTAAATCATTATCGAATGAAATATCATTTTCAAATCGGTATCTAGTATTAATATAATGTTTTATTGAATTCTGAAAATTGTTTTGTTCATCTTCAATTATTTTTTCAATATTGTTAAATCTTTTCCAATAATTAATTCTTGAATTTAAAATCTCATTAAGACTATTTTGGCAAACCAAACATATTCCATTATGGACTGCAATTTTTCCACAAATTGTACATGATTTTAGATTAAAAAATAAATCATGTATATAATCATAATTTTTGGGTGATATTTTTTCTTTAGGGATGAATTTTAAAAGGTGGAAAAAATTAATATCTATTCTGCTATCAAGATATAAATTTTCAAAATCGACATTAATTTCAAGTTCATATTTTGATCCATAGTTTGGAATAGTTAGATTAATATTTTTTACTTGATTCCACTCAAAATATTTTGGTTCAAGTTTATCATTTATTAATAGAAAATATTTAAACCCTTTTTTTGATATCTCACTGATAGTATATCGGTTTTCTATTTTGTTTATCCAACATTTATTACATATATTCTCAATCCAATATGTAGTTTGGTCACTAAAAACATTTTCATCGCTTCCACATGTTGAACATAAGCTATCAATTATCTTAGTATATTTGTGAATAATCTCTTTTAGACTAATATTTGAGGTTTCTATATCACAAACAAAATTGCCATATTTTTCTTTTGATTTGATAGGTATATTTAAATTCCAACCATTTATGATTAATTCAGAAAACATATTTCTCAATTCTTTTTGCCATCCGAAATCAAAAGAGCTAACAAAAAGTTCTGTGAAAAAATCTATATTGTCAAAATCAATTTTAATTTTTCTGTCGTTTAATATAATTTTTGCTGTTTCAATATAAATATCCGGGTAACTAAACTTTTGAATAGTTGTTAATTTAATTAAATAGTCATCATCAAAAACTTTTAATGAATCATATACTTTTTTAACTTCTTCTCTCATTTTAACTACAATTTACTCAAAATTACTGCCAACTAGTATATAAACGATACAAATCTTCGTATATCCATTCAAAAGCGGTAGATTAACGAAAATCATATTTTTTGATCATTTACCTCAAATATAGAAATTAAAAGTTAGAAAACCAGTCCAGCATGTTTTACACTCTGTCTAGTAAAATAGACTTCGAAGACAAAATAATATTTAATATGGACGTGGGCTGTCCTTTGCTTGCTTTGGATTCTTAATTTAATATTCGAAGTTGTTTTGCTTTCTTCAGATGTTTTTAATAACAAAAATGCAAAAAGTCTCTCCATTAGCCCCGATAGCAGTGGAAATCCTTTTGTGCCGGGGTTCGGCACAAAAGATTGAAACGTATAGCGGGTTCCATGTTTCCTGAAAATGCCAAATGTTTGTGCTCCTTATTTTTATAATTTTAAATAATCTCTTAAAGCGATTGATGGAGCAGTTAAGTTTTCAAACTGTCTAATTATCGAATTGACACAATTTTTAAATATTAAATCGTCATTGAAAACAATGCTGTATCGGGCGCTTTTCTTTTTAATCGTAAATCGAATGCCATGCAAATATTTCGCACGTATGCTTTTCCTTCCTCTGTGACTTGGATTTTGTTTTTGTCTAATACCAACAATCCATCCTTTTCCATTTCTTTCAATTGAGTCAAAATTTCGGGGATTTCCGGAACATAATTGGCAGGATCTTCCCAGCTGGTTTCAAATTGGCACATTAGATTCAGAATGTGTTTTCTAATGATAAGATCTTCGGTGGTTAAGAGATGTCCTCGATAAATTGGCAATTTATCTTGTTCCAGAATTTTGTAATATTCTTCGATAGTTTTAACGTTTTGGGCAAAACTATACCAACTGTCGCTGATTGAAGAAACGCCCAGTCCAATCATCAATTGCGTTTTGGACGAGCTGTAGCCCATGAAGTTTCTATGTAGTTTTTTATTGGTAAATGAATGGTAAAGGCTGTCTGATTTTACGGCAAAATGATCCATACCAATTTCGTGATACTCATTTTCGAAAAGTAATTCTTTTCCAACTTCGTATAATTTTCTTTTGGTTTCATCTTTCGGAATATCTTCGTCATGAAAACCTCGTTGCCCATTTCCTTTTATCCAAGGCACGTGAGCGTAACTGTAAAACGCTAATCGGTCGGGTTGTAAAGAGTTGGTTTTTTCGATGGTATCGATGATGTTTTCAACTTCTTGAAACGGCAGACCAAAAATAATGTCATGCCCAATAGAGGTATAACCGATTTCTTTTGCCCAAAAAGTTACTTTGGCAACATTATGGAAAGACTGTATCCTGTTGATGGCTTTTTGCACTTTTGGGGTATAATCCTGAACTCCAAAGCTGACTCTTCTAAAGCCTAAATCATATAATTTTTGTAAATGAGCATGCGTGGTATTATTCGGATGCCCTTCAAAACTGAATTCGTAGTCCTCTGCTTTATCGGCATGGGCGAATATCCCGTTTATTAAATTTTCAAGGCTTTTTATAGAGAAAAAAGTTGGTGTTCCGCCACCCAAATGAATTTCTTTAATTTTAGGTTTCTTGTCTAAAATTTCGCAATAGAGATTCCATTCTTTTAAAACAGCTTCTATATATGGATTTTCTACGTCGTGGTTTTTGGTAATACGTTTATTGCAGCCACAAAAAGTGCACAAACTTTCGCAAAAAGGCAAATGGATATACAGACTAATGCCTTCTGTACTATTACTTTCGCTAAAGGATTTTTTTAGGGTTTCAATCCAGATTCCATCTGCAAATCCTGATTCATCCCAATATGGAACTGTAGGGTAACTTGTGTAACGAGGTCCAGGAACGTTATATTTTTGAATTAGTGAGGGTTTCATAGTTTTGAATTTTATTGAAGAGTCAAAAATATAGCGACTTTTTAATAATTAAAATGACAATTATCATATTCATTAATAGTTATTTACAAACAGAGAGGTACATATGAACCTCTCTGTTAATTAAACTTATTTGCTGATGCAATCGTTAATTGCTGTAACCCATTTTTCTGCAAGTCTGTGATCTTCATAGAGACAGTTAAAGTCCAAAAGATGATTGTCAATATTATAAATCGGGATTAATTCTTTTTTCATCGTGTCTTTGTGGACCAATTCTATTTTGACAGTAGCGATAGTGCCTAATCTGCTCTGAGTTGTAACTGATAAATCACACAACAAAATGTTTTTTAAATCGATAAAATATACCGTTTCTTCTTTGTAACTGAAATCAATAAACAGAAAGCCTTTATTTTCTTTGTCAATAGATAAAATTTTCTTGTTTTGAGTTTCGGATATTTCAAAGTTGTACTGATTGTTTTGACTGTATTGTTGCTTTATCTGTTTTACTTTTGCTTTATTCAAAACGTTGGAGCGAAATACTAAAGTTATCGGAATAGCGATTAATATTGTAATTGCAAGGCCTATGATTGTTACGGATGTATCCATTTTTTATTTTTTTTTGATAATATATAATGATTTGTCTTCTCGCTTCGTATTGAAACAAGAGAGATTTAAAAGTTGCTTTAACTTTTATAAGCGGAATCCAACTATAGAATTACCAAAAATAATGGAAGGGAAAAAGTAATATAGAAACGCCATTATATCTGTCAATATCTTGGTCTGACAGAAATATTTTATGGGTTATATTCCTTAAAATTGTTAAGGATTGAAGCTCTGAAGGGTAGTGGGCAATGCCGGCAGGAACTCGGTTGGTGTGTTTTAAATCTAATGTTCCTCGACTAATCGTTGGTTGAACAAACTCTGAGGCACTTAAACTTTCTTTGCTAAATTTGGTATTGCTTTCTTTTTGTAAAGAAACTTTTTGTAAAGAAACCATTGCATTGCGGTTTGCATTATGTGCAAATCCAAGCTGGACAAATAATCCAACTAGTACAATAAATTTCCAAAAGTTTTTCATGTGCCAAATTTAGAGAATTGGTTTAGGAAATGCCTACTTAATGTGCTAAATGAAAGTTAAAAATCACAGTTTTAGATGCCTTATTTTAAATTAAAAAGCCTCAAACTTATGAAAATTTGAGGCTTTGAATTTGTTAAAATTTAAATCTATTCTTGTTGACCTAAATTTCTAAGTTGTTTTAGTTTTTCTTTCCAAACATCAAGACTTTCTTTGTGAATAGCAATGTTTTTGCGAACTTCTAACACGATTGAATTTTCTTTTTTAGCATTTTTTGTATTGGTAAAAAACTGGATGTTATTCTCCAATTGGAAAATTTCGTTTTGTACTTCTTCAATTTTTCGCATTAAGAAAATCTTCTCGTTATCTAGTTTGCGGGTATCATTACTTTCTGAAAGATTCTCCATTCTGTTAGAAAAACGCATCATCTCGGTATCTTTTTTGCTCAAGCTTAATTTTTCGAACAATGCATCCAGAATTTTGTTGAATTTACCTTCGATATGTCTTCTTGGGAATGGAACTTTACCAAAACCTTTCCAAGTTTCTATATGCAATTTGATTGCGTCTAGATCTGTTTTGTGATCTCCGGTCAACTGGAATTCTCTTAGTTTTTCCAAGTATGCTTTCTTTTTGTCAAATGCTTCTACTTCTTCAACGTTTTCAACACTTTTGTGTTCTTTTAATTTGTCGAAATAGTGATTGCAAGCTTCTCTGAATTCATTCCAGATTTTGTCAGAGTATTTTCTTGGCACATGACCAATTTTTTTCCAATCTTCCTGAATTTGCTTCATGATTGGTGTAGTATTTGCAAAATCTTCGCTTTCTTGTAATTCTTTGGCTTTTTTAACCAAAGCAATCTTTTTATTAAGATTATCGTTTTGGTCTTTTTTGATGTCTTTATAAAAAGAATTTTTAAAGCTGTTAAAGTTTCTTACAGCAGTTTTGAACGCTGCCCAAGTTGCTTCGTTTACATCGGCTGGAACTTTTCCTGCAGCGAAAAATGCTGTACGTAATGCTTCCACTTTTTCAATTTGAACTAACCATTGTGAATGAGCATTTACTTTTTCAGTCGCTAAAACTTCAATTTGAGCGATGATTTGTTTTTTCTTTTCCAGATTTTCAAGCTCGGTTCCTCTTTGGTTTTCAAACAAAACTTCACGTTTATCGTGCATTTTTTTTGTTAATTCGCTAAATTGGTTCCAAATTTCATCGCGGTGTTCTCTGGAAACTGGTCCAATTTCTTCTTTCCAAATACGGTGAAGATCCTGAAGTTCTCTAAAGGCTTTATTTACATCGGCTTCTTTTAATAATTCTTCAACACGAGCAATTATTTTTTGCTTTTGTTCCAAATTGTATTTGAAATCGATATCTCTTGCTTCTCTATCCAAATGCAGATAATCATAGAAGTTTTCTACATGAAAATGGTAATTATTCCAAACGTGATTGTATTTGTCTTTCGGAATTGAACCTGCATTTTTCCATCTTTCTCTTAATTCATTAAAATGATTTAAGGTGTCTTTGATGTTGGTTTGCGGATTTATTAACTCTTTCAATTCTTCTACAATAGCTAATCGAACCTCTAGGTTTGATTTTAAATTAGATTGTAAACTTTTGAAATGAGCGTTTTTATTTTCTCTGTAAATGTTATAATACTGATCAAATTTCGATTTTAAAGGGAAATGATACTGAAATTCTTCATTAGGATCTTGATTTTCCAGATTAAATTCTTCTCTTTTCTCCTCAATAAGATGGTTATATTTTGCTAAAAATGCTTTTCGAATTTCTTCAACATGCTCCTTAATAGACATTACTTTTTCATTTGTAACCAAATTTTTCAATTCGTTTACAAGTTCATCCATTGGTAATGCTTCATAATCAAGCAACGGAATATCGTGGCGCTCCTTTAATGTTTCATCTTCGCTTTCTTCAGCATTTGTCTCAGCTATGGCATCGATTACGGTTTGCTTTTCATCAGCTACAGCTTCCTCAACTGGAATTTCTGTATTTTCTTCGGCAACTGAATCGCTGATTTCATTTTCTTCTACTAAAGGCGCTTCAGATTGAATTGTTTCTTGCAATTCGCTTACTGTTTTTCCGTCTGTCTCATTTTCGTTAAGAGCCAGGTTGTCGTTCTTTTCTTCTAACATTTTGTGAATGTTTAAGGTTTCTAATTATTTAATGCGAAAGATACTAAAGGTGCGTCAAAATACAAAATAAAACTTTTGAATATGAGCATGTTTTAAAGGTAATTCTTTCTTTTAAACCCTTATTTGAATTCTTTCTTGTTTATAAACTCGTTTTTATAAGTTTCTTAATAGAGTTGATGATTACTTAAAATAGTGAATTCATGGTTTAAGATAAAAAGATAAAATTTAAAGTGTTGTGGATTCCTTTCAAATTCGTAGTTTGGTTTACTATTTCAAATATAAAATTCATACAATCAAAGCACTATGAAAAATGCTACCAAGATTTTAATTATTCTTTTTGGATTGACTGCTTGTGTTGGCGGCAAAAATGTGTCAACTTCAGCTGCTAGTTCAGTGAATACAATTAATTCCCAGCATACTGAAAGCACTCAAAAACTTATTGATTATAAAAGTTATTCCGTTGCCAGGATTGATAATTGTGGTCAAAGCACAGCTGCTGATTCTAAAACTTTCAGTCTTTTTCCGGGATCAAATAATGGAGTGAAAAATCAAAGTTTTTCTGATCTGAATTTTAGCAACTGGAATCACACAACTAATGGGAATGCGACAGAATGGAGTAATTTAAAAATGGATGGTAGTAATTATAATTTCAGCGATAGTGTAAAAGTAGATAGTAGCTGTAACAATGCTCAAACGTTTCATATGATACTATTGAAGAAAATTGCCAATTGGGATCATCAACACTCGAATGGTTTTGAATGTAATATTCTCGCTCAGGGCTATAAATTTGGCGATATAGAAAATATTGTATTTGATTTGAAAATTAACAGCGCTAAGACCAACATCCCAAGTATAAGCAGCATAAAAACTACTTATGCAAAATATGTCAGCAATGCTGTCGTTGACGCTTTAGATGAAGGCAAAATCAACATTGGGATTACACTTGGCGACAACACAAATTTGAATGCTTCGATTATTATTCAATTGGATCAGGAAGATCTAAGTGACAAATGGATTCGTGTAACAATCCCAATGAACAAATTGGCATTCTATCAGGAAATTAATTATAAAAAGACTCCTAAAACCCAAGAAGATTTGCGTAATGTAGTTATCAATCGTATGTTGATAGTTGGCGAAACTAAAAGTGGTTCTACTCTGCGAGGAAATATTAATTCCTGGAACAATAACATTCCAGAAACTTTTAAAGAGATGGATTTAAGCTTTAAAAAAATCGAATTGCAATTGAAGTAATCTTATATAAAAAAAACAGGGCGGTGAATTTCTTCATCGCCCGTTTTTTTATTTATTTATTCCAAATCTTCCAAGCTTTTTCTGCTTGAAAAATAAGCATATCTAAACCGTTTTTAATTTTTGCTCCTCGCTCTTTCGCTTTCCTGAGAAATGCAGTTTCGGCAGGATTATAAATTAAGTCGTAAGCGATATGTTTCTCCGTAAAATATTCATACGGAATAGGAGGAAAAGCATCAACATTCGGGCTCGTTCCGACAGGCGTACAATTGATAATAATTTGATAATTATCAAAACTAGTTGCATTGATGCGTTGATAGTCAATACAGTTTTCTTTAGCTTCACGAGATACGAATGTATAAGCGATATCTAGTTTATCTAATGCAAAAGCAACTCCTTTTGAAGCACCGCCAGTTCCTAAAATTAAAGCTTTTTTATGATGAGGTTCTAATAATGGTTCCAATGATTTTTGAAAACCAAAGTAATCAGTGTTGTATCCTTTTAATTTTCCTTTTTTAGTGAATTTTATTGTGTTTACAGCTCCAATTTCAGCTGCGTTTTTTGATAATTTATCCAAGAATGGTAACACAGCTTCTTTGTAAGGAATTGTAACGTTCATTCCGTTAAGGTCAGGATTGTTTTTTACTAATTCAGTAAAATAATTAATATCCGGGATGTCAAAATTTTCATAGCTACAACCTTCAAAATGTTCTTTACTGAATTTTTCTGTGAAATATCCTTTTGAAAAAGAATAACTGATATTACGACCTAATAAACCAAAACGTCTTTTTAAAACTTCAATCATTATTGTTTGTTATGTTTGTCAATATAATTTCGAACCATTTTCTTTTCCCAAACAACAGGAAATAAATCTTCTAGGAGAATATAATTTTCAGGATTCAAACGCAAAGCATTGCTTAAATGGAATTTAGCCTTGATATTGTCTGAAATCATAAAATACAATCCTGCTAATCGGTACTCAACTTCATTTTCTTCTGGGAAATATTCTGAAGCTTGTAATAATGTTTGAATAGCACTTTCAAATTCTCCCAAAAATTGAAGAATATCTACCCAAAATAACCAGGTATCAAGTTGATAATCTCCAAATTCTACTGCTTTTCTATATCCGAATTCGGCTTCTTCAAACAAGTTCATTTGTTTGTTAATGGCTGCAAATCGTTTCCAGTATAATTTGTTTTGGTTGTCGATAGCTATTGCTTTATTTACAAAAAATAATGCTTTTTGATAGTTTTTTTGACGTACATAAAAATCGGTAATTGCAATCCAGCCTTTATCCAACAAAGGATCTTGATGAACCGTTTTGTTGAAATATTTAAGTGCTAAAACTTTATTACCTAATTTTTCGTAGCATTTTCCTATTCTAAGCAATGCATAGGAAGTGGCATCATCTAGTTCCAATGTTCTATTGTAACTTTCAATTGCTAAATCATATTTTTTTAGGCGTTCCAAAGCTTTTGCTTTTTCCATAAAAGCACCAAGAAATTCTTCGTCGATCAGGGTGGCATAATCAAAAGCACGAATGGCACTTTCATATTCTTTAATGCCATAATATAAGCGACCTAATTGATGCCAAGCGATTTCGCTGTATGGATTTTTGTTGATGTATTTGTTTAAATAAGCAATTGCTTCTTCATTTTGATCTAAAAATTCAAAACAATATACCACATTGTACAAAGCAGATTGATCTTCAAAATCTTCTTCAAGACATTTGATGAAATTCTCTTTAGCCAATTCGAGATTGTCCATAAAAAGATATTCCATACCGATTAAGTTGTAAACATCGGCATAGTCGTCAGTGTATTGTAAAGCTATTTTAAGCATCTCAACAGCCTTTTCGTGTTGATCTCTTTTGGAACAAATATTAGCTTTTTGAATATAAATCTCTTCGTTTGTAGGTTCAATGGCAAATAACTCATTCAATAACTTTTCTGCTATTTCGAGTTTGTCATCATAAATTAGCATCTCTACCTGGACTAATTTAAGCCCACTCGATCTCGGATGTTGTTCCAATGCTAATTTTAATGCTTTTTTGGCCAATGCAGACTTGCCCATATCGAGATAATGAAGAATGATTTCTTCAAATTCTTCGGAGTCAAAAAAGAGTACTTTGTTGGTTTTCAACATAGACTCAAATTTGGATAGGGATAAGTTATAATCTTCTTCTTCGTTGCTTAATTGCATACTATCTGTTTTAAATTATCCTTTAATAAAATTAGGAAAACGTATTGTTTATATGAGGAAGAATTCTATTTGTTGTGAACAATTTAATTAACATGTTTTTTAATTTCAAAATCAATTTCAAATTCAAAAAACTATAATTTTTTTTAATTATTATTCATTATCAATTACCGATTGGATTTCATCCATTACTTCAAGAATTATAGAACAACCCTCTCTAATTTCATCTTCAGAAATAGTTAATGGCGGTGTAATTCGAATGGCACAACCTTCAAAAAGCAGCCAAAATAGAATTAAACCTCTGTCGTGGCATTTTAAAATCACTTCATTTGTAATGTCGGCACTTGATGTCATTGCTGCTAACATTAATCCTCTCCCTCTTATTTCTTTTATCAAAGGATGTACCAAAAGCGATCTGAAGAGCTTTTCTTTCTCTAAAGTATCTGTAATGATGTTTGTTTCAGTTAATTCTTTCAAAGTAGCCAAACAAGCTGACGCAATGACAGGGTGACCTCCAAAAGTGGTTATGTGTCCTAGTTTTGGGTTTTCGGTTAATAAATCCATCATTTCAGACGAAGCGGTGAAGGCGCCAACTGGCATTCCGCCACCCATTCCTTTCCCCATTACAACAATATCTGGAACAACATTATAATTTTGAAATCCAAAAAGAGCACCTGTTCTTCCAAATCCAGGTTGAATTTCGTCTAAAATCATCAAAGCACCTACTTGGTCACAACGTGCTTTTACTTTCTTTAAAAAGTCATTATGAGGCTCGATAAAACCAGCGCCACCTTGAATAGTTTCTAATAAAATTCCAGCGGTTTTGGTCGTTATTTTTTGTAAATCTTCTTCGTTGTTAAAAGTAATGAAATCAATATCTGGTAGCAACGGGCGAAAAGCTTGTTTACGCTCCTCAAAACCCATTACACTCATTGATCCCATTGTATTCCCATGATAAGCGTTATGACAAGAAATCAATTGACTTCTGCCTGTAACTCTTTTGGCTAGTTTTAAAGCGCCCTCAATAGCTTCGGTTCCAGAATTAACCAAATAGGTTTTGTCTAATGGAGCTGGTAGGAGTGAAGCCATTAATTTGCAATATTCGACAGCCGGACTTTGTGAATATTCGCCATAAACCATAACGTGCGAATATTTATCCAATTGATCTTTTATCGCATCATTTACCCTTTTATTTTGATGCCCTAGGGTGCAAGCAGAAACTCCTGCTACAAAATCTAAATATTTTTTATTATCTGTGTCAAAAATGTAAGAACCAATCGCATGCGAAACTTCCATACCCAAAGGATAAGGCGAGGTTTGTGCCTGATATTTTATGAAATCTGGATTCACTTTTTTTAAGTTTAAAAGTTTAGAAAGTTTAAAAGTTTACAACTATAAAACTACGAATAATCGTTAAAGACTATTTACTAATGACTAATCACTTCTTCTTATTCTTCTTATCGTAATTCAATGTTTCTTTTCGTACTTTCATCGGAGTTCTTTTTTTGGCTTTATCTGCTTTTGTTGCCTCAACGACTTTGAGTTCTTCAGCATCTTCTTCTGGGCTAAAAACATCTTCCTTACTTTTTATTCGTTCGTCTCCACGCCAATGCAATCCTCGTAGCGTCCTGGCGTTTTCGGGTAAATCAGCCTCTGGAAAAATATCACCGTCAACTTGTGTGAAAAAAGTAATTGTTTCAATTGTATTTTTATCAAAAAGAACATTGATTTTGCTACTTACGTTTTTGTTGATTCCAATGAGTTCTTTGGCATCATTTCGCATATAGTAAATAACTTCGGCGTTTTTTATAATATCAACATCATGGAGTTTTCCATCTTTAAATTTACCAAATAAATTTTGTCCCTTTGTCTGATTATATCCGGTTCCGAGCGTGTCTTTCGAGACCAGGAAAGTATTGTTGAGTACTTTTAGGGAATCGAGTTTTTGTGTTTTCTTATCTGCAATTAAATGCATCACATCACCAGTAATTTGACTTTCGCCATTCCAAAGAATTGGGTTTCCTATCAATTTTGTTAATCCAATTTTTGAACTGGAATGAATAGAATCACATTTTCCACTCATGTCAGTTTTATAAAATCGCACATTGTTGAAAGCCCGAATGATCCTATCACCTTCTTTACCAGTAACCATTAGTTTTTTTCCATGAATATAAACAGAATCATTATCTACAAAATTGACAGCCAAAGCTCTTTTGGTCACAAACATAGAGTCTTTGTTTTTATATAATTCGGCATAATGTCCCCTCACTACACCACGATTAATCGAATCAGTTATTTTTACGTTCCTTGTAGCCGAAGCAAATTCTTTATTTCGATCATAATACAAACTGTCTCCTCTTATGATCCTGTCATCGTATTTGATATAGGATTTATCCAGAAAGTGCGATAGATTTTTTTTGGTATCATAAAACCCTTTTTCGGTGTAAATGTAATTGGTTTTACTAGTAATTGTCGAGGGTCCAAATAAATAGGAATGTCCAGAATTACTATAATAATCCAAATGGTTAGACTTGATTACGCACGATTTATTCGTTAGTACAACTTCGGTTAGGAACTGAAATTTCTTTTGTTTTACAAAATATCTTCCCGATTTACTTTTTAGAGTATTGTCTTTATTAATAATGGTTCCAGGAGTGTTATAAAAAACCTCTTGAACATTTCTGTCAAAATTAATGGTATCAGTTGCCAATGTAGCATCAGGTGAAGTCATTACAGCATTCCCAGTTGCAAAAGCTTTTTTTAATTCACCACTATATTCGGCATAGTTACTGTTTAGATATAAAGTGTCTCCTTGTACTAATTGCACATTTCCAAAGGCCTTTAGATAATTTTCTTTTTGAAAAAAGTAAGCTTTGTTACAGGTTAAAACTACTCCCTCATGACTAACTTTTACATTTCTGGTAAGCAAAACAGCATCTGGATATTTTTCTTTGTCTACATCGACAAAGTCAGATTGTTCAATTATTATTTTTTTGGGAGCCTGTGCCAAGATTGGGTTGGCACAAAACAATATTAGGCTATAGATAATGAAATTTAAAGATTTCTTCAATGGTCTTAATTTTTTTGTAAATTTATGAAAATTGAAGCAAACCCTATAGATATTAGGATTTATTTAATAATGTATAACACATGAAATATTAAGGCTTTTATTTTAAAGAAAAATAGTTATAAACAAACAGTTTAGCTATCACGTTGTAGTGATTTTCAATTACTAAATCAGGGAGGTTGAGACGGTTTTATCCATTGTTTTTTTTGAAAAAATATTAAATTTATGGATTGTATGGAACAAAAATTGATATCAATTGTATGTTTTTTTAATTTTTTATGATTTAAAATAATGAGCACAAAAAAAATAGTATTGGCGGGCGTAAGTGTTGTACTTATGGCTACTGCATGTAAAACTAAAGATGTAAAAATGAGTACACAAAAAAATGAGACTGTTTCAGAAAATAAAGAAGTAGTTTATCAAGTTTTTACCCGATTATTTGGTAATAAAAACACAACCAACAAACCTTGGGGAACAATTGAAGAAAATGGTGTTGGAAAATTTAATGATTTTACAGATAAAGCACTTAATGAAATTAAAGATCTTGGTGCAACATATATTTGGTATACTGGTGTTCCTCATCATGCTGTGATAAGGGATTATACAGCGATAGGAGTTTCAAACGATGATCCAGAAGTAGTAAAAGGTAGAGCAGGCTCGCCATATGCTGTTAAGGATTATTACAATGTAAATCCGGATTTAGCGGTAAATCCTGAAAAGCGTCTAGAAGAATTTGAAGCTTTGATAAAACGCACCCACAAAGCCAATCTAAAATTAATAATTGATATTGTTCCTAATCATGTTGCTCGTAAATACGAAGGCAAAACCAATCCAAAAGGAGTAAGAGATTTTGGTGCCGATGATGATGTTACTGTTGAGTACAAAAGAGACAATAATTTCTATTACATTCCAAATACGCCATTCCAATTGCCAGACGGAGACAAGCCTTTAAACGGAGAGAGTAATCCTCTTATTGATGGTAAATTTGATGAAAATCCAGCCAAATGGACAGGAAATGGTTCTAAATTGGCTAAACCAGATAAAAATGATTGGTATGAAACTGTTAAAGTGAATTATGGTGTTCGTCCAGACGGTACCAAAGATTTTCCTGAATTACCAGCAGGTTTTGATAAGTTATCTTTTAAAGAACATTTCGATTTTTGGAAAGGTAAAGATGTTCCAAATTCATGGATAAAATTTAGAGATATTGCGTTGTACTGGACAGCAAAAGGCGTTGATGGCTTTAGATTTGACATGGCCGAAATGGTTCCGTATGAATTTTGGAGTTACATGAATTCAGCTATAAAAAATGTTAATCCTGATGCTTTTCTTTTAGCAGAGGTTTATAATCCAAAAGAGTATAGAAACTATATTCATTTAGGAAAAATGGACTATTTATATGATAAAGTGGAGACCTACGATAAATTGAAAGGCATCATTCAAGGGAAAACACCTCCTGATGGATTGTCTTATATTCAAAGTGGTTTAGCTGATATTGATAGACACATGTTGAAATTTTTGGATAATCATGACGAACAACGTTTAGCAAGCCCTGAGTTTGCAGGTTCGCCAGAAAAAGGAAAACCAATGATGGTAGTTTCGGCGATGATAACTTCGGCACCGATTATGATTTATTTTGGTCAGGAAGTAGGGGAGGCTGGTAATGAAAATGGCGGATTTGGGTCTCATTCCAGAACTTCAATTTTTGATTATGTAGGCGTTCCAAATCATCAAAAATGGATGAATGATGGTGCTTTTGATGGAGGGAAATTGAGTCAAAGCGAAAAAGACTTGCGTGATTTTTATAAAAGATTATTGAATTTCGCTGGTAAAAGTTCCGCAGTAATGGGACAGTTTCAAGATTTGCAAGAGGTAAATCGTCATGGTGGACTTGGTTACGATCCAAATTATGTTTACTCCTTCGTTCGTTGGTCACAAAATCAAAAGCTAATAGTGCTTACTAACTTTTCATCTGATAAATCTAATAGCTTTGAATTAAAAATTCCTGCAGATATTATTACTAAATGGAATTTAAAAGATGGTAACTATACGATAAAAGATCAATTATACGGAAAGAGTTCTGTGCAGTTACAAGTTGTAAATGGTGAAGGAAAAGCTGCAATTACTATTCAGCCATTAGAATCATTTATTTATCAATTATAAAGTAATTTGAAGAATAAAAAAATGCTGATTTTAAAATCAGCATTTTTTTTATTCTTTATTTTTTGAAAGTTGCTTTGTAGTTTTCGTTTACTTTTTCCCAATTTACAACATTGAAAAAAGCATCAATATAATTTTTCTTTTTGTATTGATAATCTAAAAAATAAGCATGTTCCCAAAGATCAATTCCTAAAATGGGTGTGCCTCGAAATCCAATAACTGGAACATTTGGCATCAATGGATTATCCTGATCTTGTGTCGTTGTCAATTGAAGTACTCCGGTTTTATCAACAACTAGCCAAACCCAACCCGAACCAAATTGTTTTGAAGCAGTTTCTTTAAATTGAGTTTTAAAATTTGAAAAAGATCCAAAATCTTTATTGATGCTTGCTGCCAAAGTATCTTTTGGTTCACCACCAGCATTTGGAGAAATACATTTAAAATATAAACTATGATTATAATACCCTCCAGCGCTGTTTCGTATAACAGGATCATTAATGTCCAATGTTTTTAATAAATCTTCTATCGAAAGATTTTCAAATTTGGTTCCTAAAATGGCTTTGTTTAAGGTATTAGTTATATATAAATAATGTTTTCCATAATGTGATTCTAATGCCAAAGCCGAAATATTAGGAGCTAGGGCATCATATCCAAAAGAAATTTTTTCCATTTGAAAAGATCCTTGATCTGCTTTTACATTATTAGGGTCACCTATTTGAATTTTTTCTTGAACTGTTGGTAGTGGAACTTCGACAACCTCAGTCATTTTTTTATCATTACAAGAAATTAAAACCGAAATAAAGAGCAAACCTGCTGGTATAAAAGTGATAGTTTTCATATATGATATTTTTGTTGTTATTGGTCATATGTAATTAGCATTTCAATATTGGTTTTTTTGCCAATTATAGTCATGCTCATTTCATGAAAAATACGATTACTTTATTAAGGAATGAATTAATGTGATGTATTGTTCTTTAGCTTCATCCTGTGTAAGATGACTGATTTGAATCCATGCATTTGTTTTGAATGCATTTCTCAGGTCAGAATTATCTGTGACAGCGAAGTTGGTTTTGTCAAATGTAGCTTGTTTGTAAAAAGCATATAGACGTAATTGTACATCTTGTGGCAAAGACGCTTGAGTCATAAAAGAAGCGATTTCTACTGCTTCTTGAAATCGTTTATCTAAATCTTCTTCGGTCATTAAGCTTTAGTTGCAATTATCGTTTTTCCTCCAATTGCTTTTTGATTTAAAACTACATTAATTGGAGTACCCAAAGGTAAAAAAATATCTACTCTTGAGCCAAATTTTATAAAACCAGCATCAGTACCTTGTACTACTTGCATACCTTCTTGTGCATAGTTTACAATACGTTTTGCTAGAGCACCAGCAATTTGACGATACAAAATTTCTCCAAAAGATTTACTTTCTATAACAATTGTTGTTCTTTCATTTTCTTCACTAGCTTTTGGGTGCCAAGCTACAAGAAATTTACCAGGATGGTATTTACTGAACTTTACCAAACCACTTACAGCATAACGAGTGACATGGACATTTATAGGAGACATAAAAATAGAAACTTGAATTCTTTTGTCTTTAAAATATTCGCTTTCAAATACCTCTTCTATAACTACTACTTTTCCATCGACAGGAGCGATAATATGATTTTCATTGATTTCGACTGTTCTTTTTGGATTTCTGAAAAATTGTAAAATGATAATCAATAACAATAAAGTTACAATTTCAATAGTCATCTTGATCCATTCCGTTTGAATGAAATAATCTGATGCTAAAAAAATTACAGCGGTAAAAATAGTACCTAATAAAATACTTTGAGTTCCTTCTTTATGAAACATAATTTAAAATTTGATAAAATAAAAATATAATTGGTGCTACAAAGATAACACTATCCAGCCGATCTAAAATACCTCCATGACCAGGCATGATATTTCCACTGTCTTTTTTTTCTGAAATTCGTTTAAATTTAGATTCTACTAAATCTCCTATTGTTCCAAAAATCCCAACAATTGCTGCTATTATTAGCCAAATGTAAGTATTCTTGTCTGGGAGCATTAAAAAATATTTTGAAATGAAATAACTGGCAATGACTGCAAATCCAACTCCGCCAAGAAAACCTTCAATTGTTTTTTTGGGAGAAATTCGTTCAAATAATTTATGCTTTCCAATTGATTTTCCAACTAAATAAGCAAAAGTATCATTAGTCCATATTAGAATAAAAATACTAATGAGAATATTTGGGTTGTATCCTTTAATTCCAAATGGAATCTTTGTGATAATTACAAAAGGAAGTATGATGTAGCCAATTAGATAGGCAAATTTTGAAAAAGGATCAACCTTTAGATTTTTGTTGTCAAATAAAAAAACAATGCATTTCAAAGAGACAATAAGAGATAAAAAGAGTACTGCTAAATCAAAATCCCGACTGTAACGTAGTATGTACAAGATACCATCATCTTTTTCGGCTATTGCGATTTTATAAAAATAAAAATAAAATAATGAGGCTATTATAATTGGAGCAATCTTGTTTAAGTGGACTAAATTGCAAAATTCATTGACAGCTATTAATAAAAAAATACCAAACAGAATAAAAAAAGTTTCTATAGAGTATTGTATTGAGGCTATTAATAATAAAATGTAAATAGCTCCAGATATTGACCTTTTTAGTGTTTCATTCATTTTAAAGATCTTCTAAGAGCAATAAATATAAGTTTTTGGCAGAGCTTCCGTATTGAGTAAAATCTTCCTCTTTGGCTTTTTCAAAATATTTGATTGTTGTGATATTAGTAGGGTATTCTGTTAAATATTTTTTTCGGATGGCACTAAGCCCATCACTCTTACCTTCGACTATCTGACTAGTTTTTGCAAAAATCACAATATTTGAAGGCAAATCATTTGGTTTTTTTTGTTTGATTTGGTTAGAAGAAAATAAAATTGATCCTTCTTCCGCAACTAGATTTTCACAGCCTGACAATAAAAATTTAGGATTTATATTTTGACCGTAAGTAAGTTTGTTTTCATCTAATAATACAAATAATTTCGGCTCATAGCATAATGCTTCAGATTCAAACCAATCATTTTCTTCAAGTATATTTTCAAATTGTTCTTTTACTTCATCAAAATTTTCACAATAAAGGAATTTTCCTCCATTTTTTCTAAAATTGTAAATGAATTGTTCATCCAATGGAGAATTAATATCTGGATTAGGTTTATCTGAATTGATACTCTTGCCTTCATCAGACGAAGATATATTTGAACCAAATATTTTTTTAAAAAGATTCATAATTTGTTACTAGTCGTTTTGTATTATTTTAAAACGTTCAAAGATAAAAAAATCTTAATTCAAAACAGGATTTTGAATTAAGATTTTAAATATTTGTGTATTTTTTAAATTACGAAACTACTTCTCCTAAGTTTTTATCAAATGTTCTTTTTCCGAATATTGCTTCGAGGTCATCCTTAAAGATTACTTCTTTTTCAATTAAGATGTCGGCTAATTGATTTAATTTATCTTTGTTTTCTTCTAAAATTTGAATAGCTCTTTCGTATTGTCCTTCGATTAATTCAGAAATTTCAGTGTCAATTATTTTAGCAGTTTCATCAGAATAAGGTTTAGAAAAACTGTATTCACTTTGTCCAGATGAATCATAATAAGTTACATTTCCTATTTTATCATTTAAACCATAAATAGTTACCATTGCACGTGCCTGACGAGTTACTTTTTCTAAGTCACTAAGTGCACCAGTTGAAATTCTGTCAAAAGTTACTTTTTCAGCAGCTCTTCCTCCCATAGTAGCACACATTTCGTCTAACATTTGATCTGTTCGTACAATTTGTCTTTCTTCCGGAAGATACCAAGCAGCTCCTAAACTTTGTCCGCGAGGAACGATGGTTACTTTAATAAGTGGTGCAGCATGTTCAAGCATCCAGCTTACTGTGGCATGACCCGCTTCATGTATTGCAATTGCTCTTTTTTCTTCGGGAGTAATGATTTTGTTTTTCTTTTCAAGACCACCGATAATTCTATCTACAGCATCAAGGAAATCTTGTTTATCAACTGCTGGTTTGTTGTTACGTGCAGCAATTAAAGCAGCTTCGTTACAAACATTTGCAATATCAGCACCAGAAAAACCTGGAGTTTGTTTAGCTAAAAAGTCCAAATCAAGGCCTTCAACTTTTTTGATAGGACCTAAGTGAACTTGGAAAATTTCAGCTCTTTCTCTGATATCTGGTAAGTCCACAAAAATTTGTCTGTCAAAACGCCCAGCACGCATTAAAGCTTTATCCAAAACGTCGGCTCTATTAGTCGCAGCCAAAACAATTACGTTAGAATTGGTTCCAAAACCATCCATTTCTGTTAGTAATTGATTTAAGGTGTTTTCTCTTTCGTCATTACCACCTGACATGTTGCTTTTTCCTCTGGCTCTACCAACAGCGTCAATTTCATCAATAAAAATGATTGCTGGTGATTTTTCTTTTGCTTGTTTAAAAAGGTCACGAACTCTAGAAGCTCCAACACCTACAAACATTTCAACAAAATCAGAACCTGATAATGAGAAAAAAGGTACTTGCGCTTCGCCTGCAACAGCTTTTGCTAACAAAGTTTTTCCTGTTCCCGGAGGTCCTACAAGTAATGCTCCTTTTGGGATTTTACCCCCTAAATTGGTGTATTTTTCAGGGTTTTTAAGGAATTCTACTATTTCTTGTATTTCTTCTTTTGCTCCTTCTAAACCAGCTACATCTTTAAATGTAGTTTTGATATCTGTTTTTTCATCAAAAAGTTTTGCTTTTGATTTTCCAATATTGAAAATCTGACCACCAGCACCACCAGGTCCTCCAGACATTTTTCTCATAATAAAAATCCATACCCCTATTATAATGATAATTGGCAATAGACTGATAAAAATATCTGTCCAATTGCTTTTTGGTAAAAAATTAAAATCTTTTAATTTTCCCTCTGCAACTGCCTTTTCCAATTTAGTTTGGAAAATCTGATCATTACCAATGTCAAATGAATAGTGAGGCCCTTTATTAGGTCTGTCTAAAATGTCTTTTGCCACTTTTTTATGCTCAGGATCACTTAATGCTTTTTGATTTAAAAAAACTTCGGCTTCACTTTTATTATAGACAATTACTTTTTCAATTTGTCCTTTTTCTAAATACGAATTAAATTTAGAAGATGTTAACTGCGCTGGTTCTTGGAAATTTGATCCACCAGTTGCAAAACTTATCCCTAAAAAAATCAATATTATTGCCGTATATACTAACCAAGGGCTTACCTTAAAATTATTCGAATTTGGATTATTATCTCTAGCCATCTGAAGATTATTTCTTTAATATTTGTTTTCGATTTTAGTGATTCTTGCATCACCCCAAAGACTTTCTATATTGTAGTATTCACGAATGTGTTTTTGAAATACATGCACAACCACGTGAATGTAATCCATTAATACCCATTCGGCTACGTCAGAACCTTCTACATGCCAAGGTTTGTCTTTTAAATCTTTTGAAACTGTTTTTTGAACTGAACTTACAATAGCATTCACTTGAGTGTTTGAATTTCCATTGCAAATTACAAAATAGTCACAAACTGCTGTGTCTATTTCTCTTAAATCTAAAATATCGATATCACTTCCTTTTACTTCCTCTATCCCTTTTATGATGTTTGCCAGAAGAACATCGTTGTTTATAGTCTTTTTCGCCATTTATTTTTTTATATGAATTTGTAAAGTTACCATTTTTTGTGATTAATTTTGAACCTTAACATAATATTAAATTATGTTTTGCAAAAATAATACACATGAAGTTAATCAAACTCGATGCCATAGATTCTACTAATGATTTTCTGAAAGGCTTGTCAAACAAACAAGAGATTCAAAATTTTACTGTTATTACAGCTGAAAATCAACTGAAAGGGAAGGGACAAATGGGAGCCAAATGGGATTCTGAATCGAGAAAAAACCTTATAATGAGCGTGTTGATTAAAGATTTTTTGTTTGACAATGAAGATGTTTTTAATCTTAATGTTGTTATCTCTTTAGCGGTAATTCGAACCTTAAAAAAATATAATATACCCGAATTAAGTATCAAATGGCCAAACGACATTATGTCAGCTAATAAGAAAATTGGTGGCATATTGATAGAAAATAGTATCAAAGGTGAAGGAACAATTGTTTCAATAGCTGGCTTGGGACTTAATGTAAATCAACGGGATTTTCAAAATCTACCGCGAGCTTCATCTTTGGCTCTAATTTGTAATTGTGATTTTAATAAAGAAGAAATTTTATATCAAATTGTGCAGGAAATTGAAGAAATAATTGCAGACTATCCTCTACAACCGTCTTTTTATTGGAATGAATATAGTAACCTTTTATTTAAAATTGGTATTCCTACTGCTTTTGCCGATGGAAAAGAATCCAATTTTATGGGAATTATAAAAGGTGTTTCGCCAATTGGAAAACTTCAGGTTATGTTAGAAAACGATGATATATGTGAATATAATCTAAAGGAAGTACAAATGCTATATTAAAACTTTACTCTTAAAAAGTGATATTATCTTTAATTTACATTTCTTTGATTGTAATTTAACATTAAAAATTTTAATAAAATACAATGTTGTTCTTACATGATTTGTAACTTTTATTTGAGTCTCACGTATAATAGTTTTAACTTAAATAAAAAAACATGGGACCATTTATGATTGCTTTTTTAGTCTTTGGACTAATTATTCTCTTTTCCTCTTTTTTTACTGTAAAACAGCAAACTGCGGTTGTTGTAGAACGTTTTGGAAAGTTTTTGAGTATCCGTAATTCCGGATTACAACTTAAAGTTCCAATTATTGACCGAATTGCTGGTCGTGTAAATTTTAGAATTCAACAATTAGATGTAATTATTGAAACACAAACTAAAGACAACGTGTTTGTGAAAATGAAAATTTCGGTCCAATTTAAAGTAATTCCTGAACACGCATACGAAGCATTCTATAAATTAGAATATCCGCATGATCAAATTACAGCTTACGTTTTTGACGTAGTTCGTGCTGAAGTTCCTAAGCTTATTTTGGATGATGTATTTGCAAGAAAAGATGATATTGCCATTGCGGTAAAAAGAGAATTAAATGAAGCGATGATGGCCTATGGATATGATATTATCAATACTTTGGTAACCGATATTGATCCAGATATTCAGGTTAAAAATGCAATGAACAGAATCAATGCTGCCGAAAGAGAAAAAACAGCTGCTATGTTCGAATCTGAAGCGCAAAGAATTAGAATTGTAGCAAAAGCAAAAGCTGAAGCTGAAAGTAAAAAACTTCAAGGACAAGGTATTGCAGATCAAAGAAGAGAAATTGCCCGTGGTTTAGTAGAAAGTGTGGAAGTTTTGAATCAAGTAGGAATTAATTCTCAGGAAGCATCGGCTTTGATTGTTATTACTCAACATTATGATACTTTGCAAGCTATTGGGGCTGATACAAATTCTAACTTGATTTTGTTGCCAAATTCACCACAAGCAGCAAGCGATATGCTAAATAATATGGTTACTAGTTTTTCTGCTTCAAACATCATAGGAGAACAAATGAAAAAACAGTCGCCACGTGTTAAAAAATCAAATAACACTTCAATAGACTACAATCCTTCGGATACTTCAAATCCTACTCAAGAAACTGAGTAAATTATAAATACAACAGAAATGAACGCAAGGTTATGTGCTAGGTATGCAAAGCTTTGCTCTCTTTGTGTTAAAAATCAAAAAGGCTGTCTAATTTTATTTAGACAGCCTCTTTGTTTATAAAATTAATTTTATTCTTCATCGTCCACATGATGTGATTTCGAATAATTCCTCCATTTTTCAATACAATCTTGAAAATCCTGAGGTAATTCAGTATCAAAACGCATCATTTCGCCTGTATTCGGATGAATAAAGCCAAGTGTTTTGGCATGCAGCGCCTGACGAGGCAACGCTTTGAAACAATTCTCAATAAACTGTTTGTATTTTGTAAAAGTTGTTCCTTTTAAAATCAAATGACCACCATAACGTTCATCATTAAAAAGTGGATGACCAATATGTTTTAAGTGTGCACGAATCTGATGTGTTCTTCCTGTTTCCAATCGGCATGAAATCAAGGTTACATAGCCAAAACGTTCTAAAACTTTATAATGTGTAATCGCAGGTTTTCCGATTGCAGGATCAGCAAAAACGGCCATTTGCATGCGGTCTTTCAAGTGTCTTGCTAAATTTCCTTCGATAGTTCCGGCATCTTGAGCAACATTTCCCCAAACCAAAGCGATATATTCTCTTTCAGATGTCTTAGCTTCAAATTGTTTTGCCAAATGTGTCATTGCTGCTTCGGTTTTGGCAACAACCAATAAGCCTGAAGTATCTTTATCAATTCTATGAACCAAACCCGGGCGTTCACTGCTGTTCATTGGTAAATTCTCAAAATGAAACGCCAATGCATTTACCAAAGTTCCTGTGTAGTTTCCATGACCTGGATGCACTACAAATCCAGGCGGCTTATTAATTAACAATAGCGCATCGTCTTCATAAACAATATCTAGCGGAATATCCTCTGGATCAACTCTATTTTCAAACGGGGGATGCGATAACATAATACGTATCACATCAAAAGGTTTTACCTTATAATTTGATTTTACTTGAACGTCATTTACATAAATATCACCAGCAGTTGCAGCATTCTGAATTTTATTTCTTGTCGCGTTTGGAATTAAGCCCATCAGGTATTTGTCAATTCGCAATATCGCTTGACCTTTGGGAACTTCAAACCGGTGATGTTCAAATAATTCTTCTTCTAAATCCTCTATCGGTTCAATATTATTGTTCATTTGGTGCTTCTGTATCTGTTGCCGGAGTTGCTAAACTATCCGCTGGTTCTTCCTGATAACTCTCTTTTCCATCTCCCAAAACCAAATCAATTTTTGAGGCTTTCAAAACTCGATCTCCAGCTTTTACATTTCTTCCTTTAAAACGCATTTCCAAAACCATATCTTTTCCTAAATTAGGTACATAAGTAATAGTACCAGCTTCAAGTCCAAGAGCTTTTAATGTTGGAACTGCCTCACGATATGTTTTTTCGATCAAATCTGGAATTCGAACAGACGAAAATCCAGAAGAATTTATTTTGATATATACTTTTCGACCCACTTTTACCTTTGTTCCAGGCATCGGGTCTTGTTCAACTACACTATATTTTGGGAAATCTCCTCTAAAATCCACACTGTCTAACAACTCATAGTCCAAATCTAATTCATCCAGTTTTTCTTCCACTTGTTCCTCTGTCAATTTTCTCAAATCTGGAACAGCGATTTCATGTCCATGATCGGTTGTAAAAGTCAACCAATGCATAAACAAATAAGCCAAAACTACAATAATTGCAAATGCCAAAAGCACTTGTCCAAAAAATACACGACTCGTAAGATATTTTTTTAAGCTCATAAATTTTTTATTTCCCGCAAAGATAAAGGTATTTCGTTTCAAAAAAAATGATAATTTTGTTTAATAGTATTTGTCTTTCCGAGCATTGTTCTATGTAAGGAGCTATTCCTGCTGTACACTTGTATCTTTTGCTTAAAAAAAACATTTTTCTAAAGGCATAAAAGGAGCTTCTTTCAGTCGCTCTTTTATACCAAGAAAAATTAGTTTTTTTGCACAAAAGGATATCGTTTCCATCAGGGCTAGGACATTCATTTTCAAAACAACATTAATACTCAAATACAATTTTGCCAGTACAACAAACGAAATTTAAAAAGTAAAATTGCATCAAAAACCATCAAAAACATGAAAAACATTGCCATCATCATGGGCGGCTATTCTAGCGAATACAAAATCTCCTTAATCAGTGGAAACGTAGTTTATCAATTCTTAGACAAAACAAAATACAACGGATTCAGAATTCATATTTTTAAAGAAAAATGGGTATATGTTGATGATCAGGATAATGAATTTCCGATCGATAAAAACGATTTTTCAACAACCGTAAACGGAACAAAAATCACCTTCGATTGTGTTTTCAATGCCATTCACGGAACCCCGGGTGAAGATGGGTTAATGCAAGCTTATTTCGAATTAATTGGTCTGCCACAATCTTCATGTGATTATTATCAGGCAGCATTAACGTTTAATAAACGTGACATGCTCTCTGTTTTAAAACCTTATGGAATCAAAACAGCTAAATCTTATTATTTAAACAAAGGTGACAAAATCGATACTGCCGAAATCGTAAAAACGCTTGGATTACCATGTTTTGTAAAACCAAACAAATCAGGTTCTAGTTTCGGAATTTCTAAAGTAAAAACCGAAGCCGAATTGCCAATTGCTATCGAGGTCGCTTATAAAGAAGATAACGAAATCATCATTGAAAGTTTCCTTGATGGAACCGAAGTTTCAGTTGGTGTAATCAATTACCAAGGAGAAATAATTGTTTTGCCAATCACAGAAATTGTTTCCGAAAATGATTTCTTCGATTATGAAGCAAAATACCAAGGAAAATCTCAGGAAATCACCCCTGCCAGAATCTCTCCAGAAATGACTCAGAAAGTTAGCGAAGCAGCCAAGCGTGCTTATGAAGTATTAAAAATGAAAGGTTTTTCAAGAAGTGAATTCATCTTCGTAGATGGCGAACCTTATATGTTAGAAATGAACACAATTCCAGGATTAACAACCGAAAGTTTGATTCCGCAACAAGCCAAAGCAGCAGGGATTTCATTGACCGATTTGTTTACCAATGCGATTGAATTGGCGCTTAATTAAGTTGCTGAGCTTCTTAGTTTCTAAGTAATATGTGCAGGCTAAGATTTTGTCAGGAATAACAAAATAGAGTGATAATTTATTTCATATTAGATTGTCATACCATAGGAATCTCATCAACATGAGTTAATCAACATGAGATTCCTACGGAATGACAAGCAGGACTATAAAAATTCGTGCAATCAGCGAAAAAACTCAGTATCTTAGAATCTTAGCAAATTAGAAACTCAAAGAAATGAACAAAAACAGAATCGAAGCCTTTAGCGATGGTGTTATGGCAATAATTATCACGATCATGATTCTGGAAATCAAAGCTCCTGAGCGTTCTGATTTATCTAGTTTACTCCCCTTAATTCCTGTTTTTCTGAGTTATGTACTGAGTTTTATTTACATCGGAATTTATTGGAACAATCACCATCATATGTTTCAGGTGGTTAAAAAAATAGACGGTTCGGTTCTATGGCTCAATACGGCATTGTTGTTTTGGCTTTCCTTAATTCCTTTTGCAACAAGTTGGATGGGTGGCCAATCATTTTCAACAATTCCCATTGCCTGTTATGGTTGCATTTTACTGATGTGCGCTATTTCATATACATTACTCCAAAACAGAATTATAAAACTAGAGGGAACAGAATCTGTTTTACAGCACGCTGTAAACAAAGACAAAAAAGGAAAAATATCATTGGCTTGCTATATTTCAGCCATTCCGTTGGCATTTGTTTCTCCAATTATTTCTGGAATTCTCTATATTTTTGTAGCATTGATGTGGGTTATCCCCGACAAAAGAATTGAAAATCAAATTAATAAATTATAAAATGAAAAAAGCATTATTTCCAGGATCATTTGATCCTATTACTTTAGGACATGAAGATATTATTCGAAGAGGAATCCCTTTGTTCGATGAAATCGTAATTGCTATTGGGGTGAATGCTGAAAAAAAATATATGTTTTCTCTAGAAGAAAGAAAACGCTTTATTGAAGAGACTTTTAAAGATGAACCAAAAATTAAGGTTATTACTTATGAAGGTTTAACCATTGATATATGCCAAAAAATTAAAGCCGATTTTATTTTGAGAGGATTACGCAATCCTGCAGATTTTGAATTCGAAAAAGCTATCGCTCATACTAATAGGAGATTGTCTAAAATTGAAACTGTCTTTTTATTGACAGCAGCAAGAACTTCATACATCAGTTCCAGTATCGTGAGAGATGTTATTCGAAATAATGGAGAATACGAATTGTTAGTTCCAGATGCGGTTCGAGTAAAAAAATAGACTCAAAAACCTTTTTTAGTGCTATTTTTGCAAAAAGAAATAAATATTTAGAATGAGTTTAGAAAGAGAATTAAATAAACGCAGCGGTTCACAATGTGAATTATGTGCTGCCACTGAAAATCTAAAGGAATACCAAGTTTTGCCAACGCAAAAAGGAGGTTTGGACGAAAGCATTTTTGCCTGCACTACTTGTATTGATCAAATAGAAAATCCAGGACACGAAGATTTAAATCACTGGAGATGTTTGAACGATAGTATGTGGAGTGAACATATACCAGTACAAGTTGTAGCTTGGAGAATGTTGAGTCGTTTACGCAAAAATGGGTGGCCACAAGAATTGTTGGAACAAATGTATTTAGACGATGAAACTTTGGCATGGGCTCAGGCTACAGGAGAAGGAGAAGATGATGAAAACAAAATTGTACACCGCGATGTAAATGGTGTTATTTTAGCTCATGGAGATTCGGTGGTTTTAATTAAAGATCTAAAAGTAAAAGGATCTAGCATGGTTGCCAAACAAGGAACTGCGGTGCGTAACATTCGCTTAGACCATGAAAATGCTGAATATATTGAAGGTAAAGTCGATGGTCAACAAATTGTAATTATCACCCAATACGTGAAGAAAATATAATTTAGAAGTTCAGTGGTCAGTAAAAAAGTGACTTCAAAATAAAAAAAAATCGTTAACAGAAATTTTTCTCTGTTAACGATTTTTTATTAAGTCGAAAGTTCACTGATACTAAAATCTGAGAACTGAATACTAACTCCTAGCTTTTTTGAAATAACTTATCAATTTGCTCTTTAGATAATGGTTCAGAAACATTTGTTGAACTAGCTGCTTTATTAGTTACCATAAATTGAACTGTTGTTTTGTCTGAACTAACTATGTAGTGTAACCAAAGATAATTGTTAGGTAATTCTAGTTTTACATCATTTAAAGGGCTTGCAGAAAAACCTTTTGAAATAATACCATAAAAACTTTGGTATGCATTATCTACGTTTTTAAATGTAAAATTCTTTAAAGTTGCTTCTTCGTCATCTGATGGTTGAGTAGTGTAGAAAAAGGTAAATTCATCACCAATTTTTTGAACATAAAAATTATTATTTACTCTACCTAATCTTTCAACAGGCACAGTTTCAAGAACTTTAATTTGGCTAAAACCAACAGAGCTAATAAGTAAAATAGCAAACGCAATGACTTTTTTCATAATTTATTTGGGGTTTAAAAATATATTCAAGATAGGTTAAATATTTGTCAGCAAACATAATAATAAAAAAAAACAACTCCCTGGCAGATCCTGTTTTTTATTAACATTATGTCTTTTTTTTTGTTCATAATTTCAAAAGATGGATAAAATAAAAAGTAAATTAATTGCAGGAAAAACCCTAATGCATGAGTCTAGATGAAAATTATTTTTCATTGATAACAATGTATAAAGGATCTTCAATAATGTTTATATCAATAATTGTTTCTGCATTTTTTAATAATCGAATGCAGTCTGGACTTAAATGTTTTAGGTGCAGTTTTTTACCTAATTTACTGTAGCGTTCTGTTACTGAGTTTAAAGCATCAATTGCCGACATATCTGCAATTCTACTTTCTTTAAAATCAATAATTACTTCATTTGGATCATTTTCTATATCAAATTTTTCAGTAAACGCCACTATTGATGCGAAAAAGAGCGGGCCATATATTTCATAATGTTTGATGCCATTGTCATCAATATATTTTTTGGCACGAATCCTCTTGGCACTTTCCCAAGCAAAAACTAAAGCGGAAATAACAACTCCAATCAAAACGGCCAAAGCTAAATTGTGAAATAAAACTGTGATTAGAGCCACTATTACAACAACAAAAACATCGTGGTTCGGCATTTTATGGACGATTTTAAAACTAGCCCATTCAAAAGTGCTAATGGCAACCATAAACATTACACCTACCAAAGCCGCCATTGGCAGTCGTTCAATAATCGGTGCACCAAATAAAATAATCAAAAGGATAGTCAATGCAGCTACAATCCCAGACAAGCGAGCCCTTGAACCAGCAGAAAGATTTACTAATGTCTGAGCAATCATAGGACAACCACCCATCCCGAAGAAAAAACCATTTAATATATTTGAAGTTCCTTGTGCAATACATTCGCGATTTCCATTTCCTTTGGTTCTGGTAATTTCATCAACTAGATTTAGTGTCAACAATCCTTCTGTTAAGCCAACAGCCCCCATAATCAATGAATATGGAAAAATTATCTGCAGAGTTTTCCAATTCAATGGAATATTTGGGATATGAAATGGCGGAAAACCACCACTTATCGAAGCGATATCTTTTACAGTTTTGGTTTGAATTCCAAAGAAAAACACTAATGCAAAAATTATAATAATTGCTATTAATGAAGCTGGAACTGCTTTAGTCAATTTTGGTACCAACATTACAATACCAACAGTCAAAGCAACTAAACCAGCCATAATATACAACGGTGTTCCTGAAAGCCAAACACTTTGGTTATTGACAATGGTTTTGAATTGTTCCAATTGAGACATGAAAATAACGATTGCTAATCCGTTTACAAAACCAAACATCACGGGACGAGGCACTAATCGAATGAATTTACCCCATTTAAAAATGCCTACTATAATTTGTAAAACTCCTGCTAAAGCTACCGCCGCAAAAACATATTCTAACCCATTTGATTTCATTAAAGCTATTAGCACAATGACAGTTGCCCCGGCTCCCCCAGAAATCAATCCAGGTCTTCCTCCAAATATTGCAGTAACTAGTCCTGCGATAAAAGCTGCATATAATCCCATTAAAGGCGGGAAGCCTGCCAATATTGCAAATGACAAAGACTCTGGAATCATAGTCATTGCCACAGTGAAACCCGCTAAAATTTCTGTTTTGTAATTTACTTTTTGAGAGAAGTCAAATAAATTAAATAGTTTTTTCATAAAATAATTTGAAACTAAACAATAACTATGAGTTATTCTTCTTCTTTCTTGATGACCTTTCTGGCAACTTCGATTTTAAACTTCTTACCTTTCATTTTTTCGTCTTTTACATTACGAAGTAAGTCTTTCACTTTATTGAATTTTACTGCCGCAAAAGAAATAAAATCTTTCACTTCAATTAAGCCTAAATCTCCTTTTTCGAGTTTCCCTTTTTGAGAAAAGAAGCCTACTATATCAATTTTATTGAGTTTGTTTTTCTTCCCACCGCTTATATAAATAGTTTGGAATTCGGGTGGTTTAGGTAAAGAGGTGTTGTTTTCTACATTAAAAACTGGCATTTCATAATCGACATAATCTAGTTTTTTTTCACTTTCATGAATAATTAGATAAGCAGTTCCTGACGCTTGCATACGAGCGGTACGTCCATTTCTATGTGTGAATTCATCTTCTTTTAATGGTAAATGATAATGAATTACGTGTTTCATTTCAGGAATGTCCAATCCACGAGCGGCTAAATCGGTAGTGATTAAATAACTTATACTCCCGTTTCTAAATTGAATTAAAGCTCTTTCTCGTTCTTCCTGATCCATTCCGCCGTGATAGTAAGTGGAATAAATTCCTTTTTCGTTCAAAGTGTCGCTGATGCGCTCGGCAGCATCACGATGATTACAAAAGACAATAGCCGATTGTGATTTCAATGAGCATATTAAATTGAACAAACTTTCTAATTTATCCTTTGAAGGAGAAATAACCATTTTTGAAGTTAAGTTACTTTCTTGTTCTTCTTCTGTTGGAATAAAATCCAAAACGGTTGGATTGGCAACTCTTGTGTATTTTGGAATTTCAATGTCAGAAGTAGCTGAAACCAAAACTCTCTTATTTAATTTTGAAAGTTTTCCAATAATAAACGACATCTGTTCATGAAATCCCAATTGCAACGATTTATCAAATTCATCCAAAATCAAAGTCTGAATTTTATCTAATCTAAATGTTCCTCTATCGATATGGTCTGCAATTCTACCCGGAGTTCCAATTAAAACTGCTGGTGGGTTGCTGAGATTTTTAATTTCAGTGTCAATAGAATGTCCTCCGTAACAAACGTTTACTTTGTAATCAGTACCCATTTTTTTCCAAACCTGCTCAATTTGCAAACCTAACTCGCGTGATGGAACTAAAATTAAGCATTGAACCGAAAGAATTTCAGGTTGTAACATTTCGAAAATTGGAAGTAAAAAAGCTAATGTTTTTCCAGAACCTGTTGGAGAAAGTAATAAAACATTGTTGTCATTTAGAATAACGTTTTGCGCAACTTCTTGCATTTCGTTTAGGCTTTCAATGCCTAAATTCAGTAATATATTGTTGGAATGGTGTTTCTTGTTCATTTTGCAAAGGTAACTAAAAAGACAAGCTGTTTTCCATAGCCGGAATTAATCTTTTTTGATTCAAAATGATGTGAAAATCAGAAAGCAGAAGACGGAAATTAGCTGTAGAAAGTTAGAACTTTGATATTGACATTGATTTTTGCAAATCTCTTTAAAAAGCTTCAGTCATTCTAAAATAAAATCCCCAATCGCCTCGTCCTGCTGCTATATCAATTCCTGCGTTTACTTTTTGACCAGCCTTTTCAATTACCAGATAACGGATACCGGCACCGATACTAGGAAGAGGTTTACTCCAAGAAGCCCCTGAATTGTACCAGTCACCAGATGCCGCTCCCTCTTCAGACTTTCTGTAAGCAATTCCAAGTCCGACAAAACCCACGTAGCCCCATTTTTTGTAAAAATTATTACGAAATTCAGATTGAGCGGTGTACGTCTGATTTCCTCTGTATTCCCCTTGAGTATATCCTCTTAAATCCGTTTGGCCGATATAATCTTGAGAGGCAAAAGGGACATCTCCAAAATTAGCTTTCATTGCAAATCGGCTAGCTAAAATTTTGTGGTTACCCACTTCTTTATAGTAATTAACGTACAACATTGTTTTGATAAAATCGTTATCATTATCCAACCACGAAGGCACAGTTGAAAATCTTCCATCTATAAAAAAACCCGAGCTTGGATTGTATATGCTGTTTCGGGTATCATAGCTTATTGGTATAGATAGTGAATTTGTGTTATTGGGCTCTACGATTTCGCTGTCATCTGGAAGCGTGATCGTTACATCAGATCGCATTATGAATCCTCCAATACCTAAATAAAAATTTTCGAAAATCATCCGCTGTAAAGCAAATGCAAATAGAGTTCCTTTGGTAGTGTAAGGTGTTTCATAGACTCCTTCGACTCCTCCCATACTTCCATCTTCAAAAGATTGAAAAGCCTGGAAATTATAATTGATATATCCAACTGCAGCAAGTATCCTCCAATAATCCTCTTTAAGATAAAGACGTGTCCCGGTCATAAAGTAGAAAGATTTATTTGTAGCATAATTACCAACACCCATTACTCTGGAAAGAGGTGCTTTTTTTGAGTTATCAGCCTTAAAAAGCCCCATCGCTATTGCTCCAACACCCAAGCCCTGAGAACGATCATAAGTTAGTGTGGGTATTGGCATAAAAGCAAATTTCTTTTCCTTTTTTTTTACAGTATCCCCTTTTTTTACGGTATCCAAAATACTAATTGATAAAGGGCTTACTATTTCTTTTTTGTATAACCGGAGATTAACATTTTTTGAAAATGAAAAGAGATAAAAAGTGCAAGATAAAAAAGCGACTAGAGTGAGTTTTCTATTCATTTGAAGTTAAATTTTAAATTCCGAAAAAGGGTAATTTTAAAAATTCAATTATCAAAAATAAGAATAAAATAATTCAAAAGTAGCTTTTTGTCAAGATAAAACACTTATAATCAGTACAAAATAGGTTTGTGGTATGATATTGGAAGTTTTATTTAATCATTATCGTCTTCAAAAAGTAGTTTTATGTTTTCGTATGAATTTTTTAGAGCTTCTTGTATTTGTTCTGGATTCAGCCAGGCTACTTTTTCAATACCTTCTTCAATTTGACCAATTGGTATTCCTTCGTAATTGGTTTTCATTTCAAACCAATGCGTAATTTTTAATTTGTATTTACCATTGCGTTTAAAGACGTGATAGGTTTTTTGAAGTTTACGTATGATTTTTAAATCATTTACTCCGGTTTCTTCTTCTACCTCCCGTGTGGCAGCATCTTCGATTAATTCTCCTTTTTGAGAACCGCCTTTTGGTAGATCCCATTTTCCATTTCTCAAAATAAACAAAACTTCACCTTTTTTATTATAGACCAATCCGCCGCCAGCTTTATTAACAGGAATTTTGGCTTTTAATGTTTTCATAATCACGCTCTCATCAGGATGATAGAGATATGCTTTCTTGATTTTATTTTGAAACATTTTTACAATAACCTGCTTGACATCAATACTATCCAGCAGGAAAAGTTGAAAATCAGTCTCCTTTGAAATCTGATTTGTCAAAAAAAGTGGTTTGTCGTTAACAAAAACTTTATACATTTGTATTATGATTTTTAATAAAGATACAGCCGAAAAAACAGCCGAATTGCTTTTGCAAATAAATGCAATTAAATTGAATCCAGGAAATCCTTTTAC
>NZ_DATIDY010000021.1:0-58319 GCF_035456085.1 Flavobacterium sp. | reverse complement strand
GTTTCCAAATAGTCTATAGAACTTCCTTTTTTTATTGTATTTATGATTTCATTTTCATCATAATATTCATTTTCAGGAATAAGCATTGAAAAGTGTTTTCCAATTGCTTCTTCAGCAGTATAACCCAAAACGCGTTCTGCTCCTGCATTCCAAGATGATATTATTCCGTCAATAGTATTAGAGACAATGGCTTCTTCAGAAGATTTAACAATCGAAGACATCAATGCCTGTTGTTCTTCTAATTTTTTTCTTTCGGTTATATCCCTGTAATTCACCATATAACCACCAATACTCTTATTCTCAATCAAATTAATAACTGTTCCTTCTATCCAAATTATCTGTCCTTCTTTTCCAATAATTCGATATTCTGATTCTTTTGAAATTTTATTCGATTTACTTGTCGACGCCAAAAATTGTTTTGCCTTTTCTTGATCATCAGGATGAAAGAAATCCAGTAGGTTTTTATTTTTACTTTCATCAGCACTAAAATTACTTATTTTTTCTGCAACAGGGCTCTTGTATATTATTTGTAAATCCTTATTGAACAAAATGATAGCATCAGTAATACTTTCCGTTACAATTCGGTATCTTTCTTCACTTTCTGCGAGTTTTTGGTTAGCCTGTCTTCGGTTGGTAATATCTGTGTGAAAAATCATAACATGAGTCACTTCATCACTATCCAAAAACGAAGGAATCATTCTGACCCCACCCCAAACATTTTCCTTTATTTCAAATTCAAATTCTATTTTCTCTCCATTATCAAAACATCTATTCAATTGCTCACTTATAAATGACTGGTCTTTTTCGGCTAAAATTTCAACACAATTCTTTCCAATAAACTCTTTGGCAGGTGTATCATTAATTATATTTTTGTTTATATTTTCAATTATAAAATCTCTATTAACATAAAGAATTGTATCAGGACTGTTTTCATAAAGATGCCTAAACATTTCTGTAGCCTGTTTTTTTTCAGTTGTCAATTCGATAAACATCATGATACCACCAATTTCGCCAGTAGCTTTATGCCAAGGATGAATTTCCCATCGTTGCCACTCAGCTTTACCATCAGCACGAATTATCACATCATCATCTGATTTTTCGGTAGCCCCCTTCAAACAACGCTGATGTACATCTTTCCAACGTTGCGGAATTTCTGGAAATAACTCATAATGATTCTTACCAATTATAGATTCCTTTATTGAATAGTCCTCTAACCACTTATTACTAGATGCAATGTATCGCATATCGTTATCAAACATTGCCAATGAAACAGGACTATGTTCTACGAATAATTTCAAAAGCTCTTTATTTTCAATAAGTTCAGCCTCTATCCTTTTTCTATCGGTTATATCCCTGTAATTCACCATATAACAACCAACATTCTTGTTATCAAGTAAATTAATGACCGTGCCTTCAACCCAAACCACCTGTCCTTCTTTTCCAATAAGTCTAAATTGTTGTTCGGTTGAAACTTTGGTCAAACTATTAACTGATGCTAAAAAATGAATAGCATTTTCAAGATCATCAGGATGAAAGAAATCTAATAAAATTTTACCTTTCTTCTCTTCAAAACTGTAACCAGAGATTCTTTCTGCTACTGGACTTTGGTAAATTATTTCTAATTTCTCATTGAATAAAACAATGGCATCCGTAATGTTTTCCGTTAAGAGACGATATCTTTCTTCGCTTTGTTTTAATTCTTTTTCTGCTTTTAATCTTTCAGTAATATCGGTAGAAAGTGATAAGATGGCATTTCTATTATTGTAAACAATCTTATGAGAAAAAACATTCATATCTATTTCTTCTCCATTTTTCATTACATGTTTCCAATTACCGTTAAAAACAGTTTGATCAACATTAACAGCAAATTGAATGTAATCTTTTATGCGTTGATGTTCCTCTTTTGGTCGATAATCAAGTAAACTCATTTTCTCCCACTCCTCTTTGGAATAGCCATATTTATTGAGTACTGTATTATTTACTTCTAACACCTCTAGGTTTTCAATATCCCAAACAATAGCATAAATAGGGCTGTTATCAAATAAATAACGATACTTATCTTCGCTCTGTCTTAATTCATTTTCTGCTTTTACCTGTTCCGTAATTTCATGGCCAATGGACAACATTGCTTTTTGGCTATTATATAAAATTTTATGAGAAGTCACGTTCATAAACATTTCCTCTCCATTTTTCTTTAAATACCTGCCATTTGTGTCAAAAACAGTCTCTTCACTATTATTAATTATCTCAACAAAATCCATTGTTTTATAATGAACTTCTGTAGGACGATTATCCAGAACTGTCATGTTATCCCAATCTTCTTTGCTATAACCGTGATTATTCAGTACAGTATTATTTACTTCCAATACCTTCAAAGTTTCAGGATCCCAAATAATAATATGCCCTGGGTTATTATCGAATAAATAGCGATACTTTTCTTCAGATTCTTTAATAAGTTTTTCAGATTTTTTTCTTTCGGTGATATCGCGAATTATTGCAATATAATGGTCTCCTTCATATTTCTTTCTATTAATTTCAACCTCAATAATGGCTCCATCTTTTGTCTGTAATTTTGTTTCATCTATAAGAGTATCTCCCCTTTTAATCAAATCAATATCTTGTTGTAACAATCGCATACTGACCCATGGACAAATGTCAGAACTATCCATCGATAAAAATTCTTCCTTTGAATACCCTAGTAATTGACATGCACTTGTGTTTGCCATACGAATATTAGAATTTTCGTCAATTACAAGAATTGCATCTCCGGCTTGTTCAAATAATGAATGGTATTTACTTTCTGTTTCGACCAATTTTTTATCAAAACGGTTTCGATCTCTGATAATCGTATAATTTTTCTTTAATAAGTAAATCAGATATGGAACTGAAAAAATTAAAACTATTAATAATAAATAGGTGAATTTTTGTTTTGAGGCTTCGTAAACTTTAGAATTGCTAACAAAGATATTTTTGGATTCGTTTGTCTGAAAAAAAATCAAATCATATATTTCATTTGAAAGGGCTTGGGTATTTATATTAAGTTCACTTTGACGAATACTATTAAAAGTTTTAAAGTCGTTTCGTTCTAAACACAGTATTAATTTGTTTACAGTTTGTGAATATTTATCTAATGCTACCTCGGTTTCTGAAATTTTTGTTTTTTCAGTAATGGTCAAGTTTGTATTTTTATACTTTTCCCAATCAATTATTATATCCTCCAGATTTTTTTTCAAGTTATCACTGGCTTTTAATAAAACCATCTGTTCTTGTGATCGCATGTTTGTAATAATAAACACATCAGATATGGCACGACGCATTTTTACCATTTGTTGCACAGGAATCATCCTATCTTGATATAGTTCTTCAGAACCTTTGTTTAGTGTACTAATTTCTCTAACAGCATATGCTCCAACACAAATTGCCAGTATAGACAACACAAATGCAAAAAAAGTTAATTCTAAAGACGCTTTAAACTTGTTAATCATAAAACACATTAATTATTCATTAGTGTATTCAATACAAAAAGTATCAAACACATAAAGTTTATTAAAAACTATTATTTATGTTTTTTTTTGTCATATTTCTATACAAAAAAATTCAAATAAATGTCTTCAATTAATTATAAAAGGGTGGGGGAAATAATTCTGAAATAGAATCGTTAGCTAAAATATAATTTTATCGATAAAACAGAAAATCTTATCGATAAAATACGCTAATTTTAAAAAAAATAAGAGTTAAAACTTACAAATGTTATAGTTGCAAAAGTAAAAACTAAAAATCTTTGACGATTAGTGCTGAATTTTAGATTTATGTTCAGACAGTAAAAATATAAAAGAGGCACTGGAGTGCCTCTTTATCCATTACCATCAACAACTTTTATTTATTGCTAGGAATATTATTATTAAAATAAGATTTTCTTCTGAGTTTTATTTTAATTTAAAAAACCTTTTACAATCTCTTTCAATAGATTATCTAATTCCTGATTTGAAATTTTACCCTTTTCCACATCAAAGTTATCGTTGAAGTTTGGTAACGAAAAAACCGCTTTAATTTCTGTATTGAAGCGTGGAAAGTTATTTTGCGCAATTTCAAGAACACTAGCGCCACCTCGTGCACCAGGAGAAGTTGCCATTAACAACATTGGTTTGCCTTGAAACACTTTTGGATTTATACGTGAACACCAATCAACTGTGTTTTTGAAAGCGGCACTGTAATTTCCATTATTTTCAGCAAGTGAAACCACCAAAAAATCGGCAGTAGCAATTTTATCTATAAAAGCTTGGGCTAATGAATGATGACCAATTTCAGCTTCTTTATCCACGCTGAATAATGGCATTTCGTAATCATTTAAATCTAAAATCTCAGTTTGAGCATTTTCGAATAGACCAGCCGCATAAGTGGCTAGTTTTTTATTGATTGATTTTTTACTTGGACTTCCTGCAAAGGCTATTATTTTCATGGGTCTTTATTTAAAATTACTATTCTATTCCTAAAACTTGTTTTGCTAAATCAATCATTTTTGGAGTTCCCGTATGTTTGTTTTTTTCGTCAGATAATTTTACAGCACCTTCCCAATGACTGTTTTCGGGTTTTGTATCTGTAAGTTTGATTACCATATTCATAGCGGGTAAACCTACGTCATTACTAAAATTAGTTCCAATCCCGAACGACATTTTTATTTTTCCACGACAATAATCGGCAATGACTTTGACCTTATCAAAATTTAAAGAATCTGAGAAAACAATAATTTTCGATTTAGGATCGATTCCCATTTGTTCGTAATGTGCAATTGTCTTTTTGGCAAACTCAATTGGATCGCCACTATCATGACGAACACCATCAAAAAGTTTGGAATATTTTTTATTAAACTGCTCAAAAAATACAGCTGTAGTATAAGTATCAGTCAATGCAATTCCGAGATCACCTTCGTAAACTTTTGTCCAATTTTCGAGACTTATGGCGTTGGCAACTTTAAATCCGTATTGGGATGCATGATACATAAACCATTCGTGAGCATGCGTTCCCGATGGTTTTCGATTTTGAAGCATTGCTAAATGCACATTACTTGTTCCTAAAAAACTACTTGTGCCAAAAGCATTCAAAGTTTCGTTAACCAGACTTTGCACTTTATAGGAATGACGACGGCGAGTTCCAAATTCTAAAATTACCACTCCCAAGTCATTGTATTTTTCTATTTTTTCTTTAGTGATGCGTTTTACTTCATCATCGCTAATTCGAATTAAATTTTGAGAAGCATAAAAAAGCTCTGAAATCAAAGCCATCAAAGGAACTTCCCACAATATAGTTCGATACCAATAGCCTTCGATGGTTACTTTTAATTCACTTCCCTCCTGCTCGATTGTAACTTCGGTTGGGTCATATTGATAACCTTGCAGAAAATCCAAATATGTTGGGTCTAAATAAGGACAATTGTCTGCTAAGAATTTCTTTTCCTCGACAGTTAATTTTAAATAAACCATAGCATCAACAGCTTCACGAAGTAAAATAGCAAAGTTAGGAGGAAAAAGATGCTTGCCCCGATTGATAAATGCGTAACGAACTTTTGCGTTTGGAAAAAGCTTAATTACTGCATGTTGCATGGTCAACTTATAAAAATCATTATCTAAAATTGACTGTAGTTTAATTGAACCCATATTCATTATAAATTGATTTTTTATTCTAGCCCAAACACAAAACAATGCTTTTCAGCGATATAGTCTAAAGTAAATTTAAACTTAAAAATTGAATTTTCTATATTGAAAATACTATCAGTGAAATTAACTATAAAATTATAATAACTTATTTAATGGCTGGATAGTATAAAAAAGAAGGAGAAACGACAAATCATTTCTCCTTCTTTTTGATAGTAAAATTAAGTTATAAAGTACCTTATTTTTTAATTACTTTATTAGTTGTAATGCCTTTATCAGATATTATTTTAATAAAATAAACACCATTGCTTAATTTTTTTAAACTAATAATGTTTTGAGTTTGGCTTACGTTTTCTGAAAATAATTTTCTGCCATTCAGATCATATATTTCAGCCGTCGCATTAAATGTATTAAAGCCTTCAACATTCACAAAATCTGATGTTGGATTTGGCGAAATGTTTAATTTCACAGCATTATCAAATTGTTTTGTACTTAATGCTACGTAATTTTTGTCTAACCAGTTTGATGAATTTCCATTTAAAGCAAAATTATACAGTATTCCATCGTTGGGATTGATATAAGAATCATGCAAAGTTGTAACAGTATCATTATTTCCTGAAGCTGTCCCTTGATTAAAGCTATAAAGTGCCAATAAATTAGCTTCATTTCCATTTAATACAGCATTCATATTTGTAGTAATTTCAGCATCCGTGGCTGCTTTTTTCCAAATACGTACATCATATAAGTCTCCAGAAAACTTTTCGTCAGGAAAACCATCACATCCAATGTATACTATGCTTGATGAATTTGGCAAAGATGACATTGAACCAGTGCTGTTAGTTCCTTGTAATACGCCATCAATATAGATTTTAATTGAATTCCCATCATATACACCTGCGATATGTTGCCATACCCCTTGTTTTAATGAATTTTCTGGAGTAGTAATAGCATAAATTCCAAATCCAATAAAAAATTCATAGCCGGTTTTCAAAGCTCTCAATGCAAATTGTGTATTGGAACCATGATTACTTACAATTGCACCAGAGGTAGGATAATTTGCTAAAGCGGGTTTTACCCAGGCTTCCACAGTTAGGACATTTGAGCCGCTTAAGCTATTTGGCACAAAAAAACTTGGAACTAAAACCTCATCATCAACTCCATCAAAATTTAAAGAGTTTTGTTGACCATAAAAAGGCAGGACTAAAAATAATCCAATAAATAAGTAGATTTTCTTCATAAAATCGGGGGTTAAGGGGTTAAATTGAGGCGCAAAACTATTATTATTTTAAAAAAAAACAAAAGACAAAAAAGATAAAATATATCCTTGAAGAATATTGAAATTTACTGCCAAACAATAAAAAATTTAAAATCAATTAATTACAGATTTCAGAAAGCACAAAAAAAAACCGTCTCGTTTTTTTTTTGACGAGACGGTTGTTCATAATTCTATTTTCTATTTTCTTCTTAAACGTTGAAACGGAAATGCATTACATCACCATCTTTTACAATATACTCTTTTCCTTCAACTTTAAATTTACCTGCTTCTTTGGCTTTCGCTTCTGAACCGTAATGAACGTAGTCTTCGTATGAAATAACCTCAGCACGGATAAAACCTTTTTCAAAATCAGTATGGATAACTCCAGCAGCTTGTGGCGCAGTTGCTCCGATATTGATAGTCCAGGCACGAACTTCTTTTACACCAGCTGTGAAATAAGTTTGTTGTTTCAATAATTTGTAAGCAGCACGAATTAAAACTGATGAACCTGGCTCTGTTAACCCCATATCTTCTAGGAAAACCTGACGTTCTTCATAGCTTTCAAGTTCAGTAATATCAGCCTCAGCTCCTACAGAAAGAATGATTACTTCAGCATCTTCGTCTTTTACTAATTCACGAACTTGATCAACATATTTATTTCCACTTACCGCTGAATTTTCATCAACATTACAAACATACAAAACTGGTTTTGTAGTAATTAATTGGAAACTTTCCATCAAAACTTCTTCGTCATTGTTTTGAGGAATTACTGTTCTAGCTGATTTTGCTTGCAAAAGAGCTTCTCTGATTCGGTCTAAAAGTGCTTTTTCAGTTTGCGCTTCTTTGTTTCCGGTTTTAGCTGCACGATTTACTTTTTCCAAACGTTTTTCAACTGTCTCTAAGTCTTTTAATTGCAACTCAATATCAATCGTTTCTTTATCACGGATTGGATTTACATTTCCATCAACGTGAACAATATTATCATTGTCAAAACAACGCAAAACGTGAATAATCGCGTTGCATTCTCTGATATTTCCAAGAAATTGGTTTCCCAAACCTTCACCTTTACTAGCTCCTTTTACCAAACCTGCAATATCCACAATATCGACAGTCGCCATTTGAACACGCTCTGGTTTAACTAATTCTTCCAATTTATTGATTCTTGGATCTGGAACGTTTACAACTCCAATATTTGGTTCAATAGTACAAAACGGAAAGTTGGCACTTTGCGCTTTTGCATTCGATAAACAATTGAATAATGTTGATTTTCCAACATTTGGTAATCCTACAATTCCTGCTTTCATGGTATATATATTTACAAATAACAGTTTGCTGTTACTCGTTTTTTAGTTATTCCTTTTTTAAAGTCTGCAAATATAAGATTTAAAAATGCTTGTAAAACAATTTTTTAAGATTAATAATTTTTATTCGTTTATCAATATTTTTCGAATATATTTCAATGTTTTTGTTAAAATAGTCTTATATTTAGACAAAAATTCAATCAATACTAACAAATCAAACCAATTATGAAAAAAATTATGCAATTATTCTTTTTGTTAAACGTCACATTGATGTTGGGACAAAAAGAAGTGTCAGGAGTTGTGAAAGACAAAAGTGGCAATCCGCTGCCTAGGGTAAATGTTATTGAGAAAGGAACTAAAAATGGCGTTTCTACCGAAATGGATGGTAGCTATAAACTAAACGTAAGTGAAGGCGCAAGTTTGATTTTTAGTTATATTGGCTACAAAAGCATTACCAAAAATGTAGATGGACCAATAATCAATTTAGTTTTATCTCAAGAAGGTGAACAAGAACTCCAAGAAGTTCAGGTTGTCGGTTCCAGAAATGTTAAAAGAACAGTAACCACTTCAGCGGTACCAATTGATATGATAAATATTAAAGATGTTGTGAAGCAAAGTGGAAAAATTGAGATTAATTCCATGTTACAATATGCGGCACCTTCATTTAATGCCAGTAAACAATCTGGGTCTGATGGAGCCGACCATATTATTCCAGCTACACTTAGAGGAATGGGACCTGATCAAACATTAGTATTAATTAATGGAAAACGCAGACATCAATCTTCTCTTATTAATCTTTTTGGAACCAGAGGTCGCGGGAATACTGGAACTGATTTGAATGCCATTCCATCATCTGCCGTAAAAAGAATTGAAATTTTGCGCGATGGAGCAGCTGCTCAATATGGCTCTGATGCTATTGCTGGTGTAATCAATTTAGTGTTGAATGATAAAGTAGACGAACTAACCGGAACGGTAACTTATGGTGCTTATAATGCAAAAGCCAAAGGTGATTTTCTTCCGGGAACGCCTAATACAGAGGGTTTCAGACTAGACGAAAACGGTTATGGAAATTCATACGGAAAAGACAAATCCTTTGATGGAGGTTCTGTTTCTCTGACGGCTAATTATGGATTTGGTATTGGTGAAAAAGGCGGATTTGCCAATTTTACTACAGAATACATCAAAACCGACAAGACTTTACGACCAGCTTATGATTTTAGAAAAGGTTTTGGAGATGCAGAGGTAGAAGGTTTTAACTTTTTTGGAAATATGGTTATTCCGGTTTCTGATAAAACAGAATTTTATGCTTTTGGAGGAAGAGATTTTAGAAATACTGATGCTTATGCATTTACAAGAAATGATGGCGAAAGAGTTGTAGAATCTATCTATCCTGGCGGATACACGCCTAGAATTACCTCCAATATTATAGACAACTCTGTAGCGGCAGGGTTTAGGACTAAAACCGATAGCGGATGGAAAATAGATTTTAGTAATACATATGGCAAAAACTTTTTTCACTACTATATAAAAGGAACTATAAATGCTTCATTAGAAAATGCCTCTCCTACCGAATTTGATGCTGGGGGTCACTCATTAAGCCAAAACACTACCAATTTTGATTTTTCAAAAAACTATGATAGCGTTTTAAAAGGAATGAACTTAGCTTTTGGAGCTGAATTCAGAACTGAGACATTCGATATTTTTGCTGGCGAACAGGGGTCTTATGCCACCTATGATACAAAAGGAATACCAATAACCGATCCTGAAAATCAATCAGCACCAATTGATCCTATTTCTGGTGAACCAAGACCCGGAGGATCACAAGGATTTCCTGGTTACAGCCCTGCAAATGCTGTAAATGAAAGCAGAACTAATTTTTCCTTGTATGCTGATTCCGAATTTGATATTACCGATGATTTTCTAGTTAGTGCTGCAGCGAGATTTGAAAACTATAGCGATTTTGGCAGTACTTTAAACGGAAAATTAGCCAGTAGACTAAAATTAGGAAAGAATCTTAATCTTAGAGGATCGATAAGTACTGGATTTAGAGCTCCATCGTTGGCACAAATCTATTACAATTTAAGCTTCACAAACTTTAACTCAAGTGGCGCAACAGATGTTTTACTTTCATCCAACGATAGTCCTGTGACTAAAGCTTTTGGAATTCAAAAATTAAACGAAGAAAAAGCTGTCAATGCCTCTTTAGGGTTTGCTGCAAATTTTGGAGATTTTACAGCTACAGTTGATGGTTATTATATTGGTGTTAAAGATAGAATTGTACTTACCGGTTATTTTGATGCATCAAATTTGAATTTAGGAGTTTCAGAAGCACAATTTTTTGCAAACGGTGTTGATACAGAAACTTATGGATTGGACATAGTGTTTTCATGGAGAAAAACTTTTGGGGCATCGACTTTTGGAGCTAATTTGGTTGGAAACATCAACAATATGAAAATAACTAAAGTTTTGAATGGAGCGTTAGATGAAGAAACTTTCTTCGGTGCACGCGAAAAAGCTTTTTTACAGGCTTCAGCACCTGAAAATAAATTCAGCTTAAATCTTAATTATGCTATCAAAAAATTTGATGCTGGTTTGACTTTAACTCATTTTAGTGAAGTAGTTTTAGTAGATTATGATGGAGCTGACGATGTTTACCATCAAAAAACCATTACTGATCTGACTGCGGGTTATCAATTATCAAAAGAAATAAAACTAAGTATTGGATGTAATAACCTTTTTAATATTTATCCAACTAAACAAGATGAAATAGGTAGTACAGAAGCTGGTGGATATTGGGACGCTGTGCAAATGGGTTTCAGTGGAGCTTTTTACTACGCCAGATTAGGTTTTACTTTCTAAGAAAACACAAGCTAAAAACAAAGGACTTTCAGATGGAAGTCCTTTGTTTTATTTACTAATATCATTTATAATTTCTGTCTCTTTGGCTGTAGGAGTCAATCCAGAAACATTCCAATATTCAGTCAGGATAGAATCTTTGGCATTGAATAGTGTTTTATCTTTAAAAACCTGAGACTCTTTGTAAGTGAAATTTTGAATATTAAAATTTGTAGTTACCAAATTATTTATGACTTCAATATTTTTCACTTCATTTCCTTTATTCACTTTAAAATTAATTTCTTCATTGGAACTTATCAGATAGTAATTTCCGAGGTCACAACTGTATAATGTTTTAAACTCCGATCTGACAATATTTCTAAAACCCTTAGCTGTATTTTCCTTAAGAGATCTCAAAGTTGAGGGCGATGCTACGGCATTAACCTCAACAATTAATTTCTTTTTAACATCATAAACAATTTTAAAATCGTCTAATATTTCGGTGGTTTCTCCTTCGACAATTGGAGTTGCAGCGATATAATTATAATCTTGATTGGAAGGATTTACTTTTACAACAAAACTATATTTCTTGCGTACTTCATCATCCAACAAGGGTTTCAAAACGGAAAACATATAATATTTCTCCATCATTCCATTTAAGTTGTAGCCCAACAAATCGGATGTATCTATATCTTCAACCAAACCAAAAGATCTATTTTGTTCTAATAACAAAACCGATTTAACCTTTTTATCTTCTTTGTATAATTGAAAGTTAATAAGTCCGTCAGCGAAATAGGTGTATTCGTCATTTAATTTAAAAAACTCTCTTGAATATACTTTCAATCGAGCTGGAACATTTAATGTTTTAACGGAATTGGCAACTAATTCTTTTATTATTTCTTTTGGTTCTTTATGTGTAATAACGATATCGTCTAATCCAGTGAGTTTGCTTTTCATATAAAAAACATTTTCTTCCTGATTTAGCGAGGCCCATTTTATAATAATTGGTAAATATGATGAATGTGTTACTTTTAAATTTGATCCGCCTTTGATTTCAAATGAGATTACACCTTCTTCATTAGACATTAAAACCTGTTTGGTTTTTAAAACTAACACTATCGCATCATCTATAGGCAAATTGGAGTCTTCATCTAACAATATTACTTTTTTTTCATGGGTTTGTGAAAAAGCACTAAAACACACAATAATGTGAAGTAAAAGAAATATTTTTCTCATATAAAAAAGTTTGGAGCAATTGACCCTTATTCAAAAGGCTCTTTAAAAATATGGAAAAAAATTATAATAAGTATTTTCAAACCAAAAAAAAGCAAAAAAATAGTTAAGAAAACAAAAAAACCTGCACGTTTAATGCAGGTTTTATATTAAATACTGAAAATATATAACTATTCGTTATGTAAAAATGCTTGTCTGTTCAACAACGTTTCTTCATCTTCTACATGATTATCATCAGGTATACAACAATCCACAGGGCAAACTGCGGCACATTGTGGTTCATCATGAAAACCTTTACACTCTGTACATTTGCTTGGTACGATGTAATAAATTTCATCCGAGATTGGTGTTTGTGGCTCATCAGAATCTACTTCTGTCCCATCTGGCAAAATTACTTTTCCTCTTAATTTTGTACCATCTTTATATCTCCAATCATCTGCTCCTTCATATATAGCTGTATTTGGGCACTCTGGTTCGCAAGCCCCACAATTAATGCATTCGTCGGTTATTATAATTGCCATTTGTTCTTTTTTTATTATTCGAGGTTAAAAAACTCATGTCAAGTAACTTTTGACATTAAGACTTTTGTCTTTCGACTTATTATAGCTTATTTTTGTGCAAAATTACAATCAAAACTTTTCATAAACAAACATTATGACATTAGATACAAAAAAAAACACATTTGTTAAATTAGGAAAATTCCTGAATCAATTTAAAGACGGGAATATCACTAGAGACGAAACTGTATTTGGTAATGATTTATTTTTTGAAAAATTTATTGATTTAATTCAACTATCTCAATCTCATAATGGTTGGTACACTCCAGAACAAGTTTATTTTGCAATTAATTCATGGGCAGAAGCTTTATCAGAAGAAAATTTAACCCAATGGCTTTCTCAATATGATTTGAATAATGTGAAACCCAAAAAAGTCGCTTTGGTGCTGGCAGGAAATATTCCGCTTGTTGGTTTTCATGATTTTATTTCTGTATTAATTACTGGTCATGATGTTCTGGTAAAAACATCTTCAAACGACCAACATTTATTGCCTTTTCTGGCTAATTATTTAATTGCTTTAGAACCTGATTTCAAAAATAAAATCTCATTTGTTGAAGGAAAATTAGAAAATTTTGATGCCGTAATTGCGACCGGAAGTAATAATACTGCCCGTTATTTTGAATATTATTTCAAAGACAAACCATCAATCATTAGAAAAAATAGAAATTCGGTTGCTGTTTTAAATGGTGACGAAACCAAAGAACAATTAATTGCATTGGGCGAAGATATTTTTAGATACTTTGGATTGGGATGCCGTAATGTCTCTAAACTTTTTGTTCCAAGAGGCTATTCATTTGATGCTTTTTTTGACGCCATTTTCGAATATCAGGATATCATTCATTATGAAAAATACGCCAATAATTATGATTACAATAAAGCTGTTTTTTTGATGAGTAATTTTCAATTATTGGACAACGGATTCTTGACCATCAAAGAAGATTCGAGTTACAGCTCCCCTATTTCGAGCGTATTTTATGAATATTATGAAAACGTAGCCGATTTGCAGAATCGCTTAGATAATGATGTAGATCATATTCAATGTGTCGTAAGTAATAATATCGTAAAAAACAGTATTCCATTTGGAACTACCCAAAAGCCCAATTTATGGGATTATGCAGACAACGTGGATACAGTAGCGTTTTTATTAACAATATAATTCAATATTTTTTTTACATTATTACGAATAATTTAATGGTTATTCGTATCGTATTCCCGAAATTTGCACTTTAAAAAATTCAGCTATAAACTAAGTTTGAACAACTAAAAAAAGCAACAAAACCATGAAAAAACACAATTACAGCCCAGGACCATGTATTTTACCACAAGAAGTTTTTGAAAAATCAGCACAAGCCATTTTAAATTTTAATAATTCTGGTTTATCACTATTAGAAATTTCGCATCGTAGTAAAGATTTTGTTGCCGTAATGGAAGAAGCGAGAGAATTAGTTTTAGAACTTTTGGATTTAAAAGGAAAAGGATATAAAGCTATATTTCTTGGTGGAGGAGCTAGTTTAGAATTCCTAATGGTTCCTTATAATTTGATGAAAGAGAATGGAAAAGCAGCTTATTTAGATACAGGAACTTGGTCTTCAGCAGCAATAAAAGAAGCTAAGTTTTTTGGAGAAACTGTTATTGTTGCTTCTTCAAAAGAACAAAATTACAATCATATTCCAAAAGGATATACAATACCTGCCGATGCAGATTATTTTCACTGTACTAGCAACAACACTATTTTTGGAACACAAATGAAAGAATTTCCAGAAACCAATATCCCAATTGTTTGCGATATGAGTTCTGATATTTTTTCTAGAAAAATAGATTTTTCAAAATTTGATATCATTTACGCAGGAGCGCAAAAAAATATGGGACCTGCCGGAGCAACTTTGGTGGTTATTAAAGAAGAAATTCTTGGAAAAACAGGCCGTACTATTCCAAGTATGCTTGACTATGAAAAACATATCAAAGCAGACAGTATGTACAATACTCCTCCTGTTTTCCCAGTTTATGCGTCATTATTAACTTTACAATGGTTAAAAAAAATAGGCGGAATTGAGGCTATCGAAAAAATCAATGATGCAAAAGCTGCTCTCCTTTATGCTGAAATAGATAGAAATCCATTATTTAGAGGAACTGTTGCTATTGAAGACCGTTCTAATATGAATGCTACTTTCTTATTAAACGACGAATCACATACTGCTAAATTTGACGAATTATGGAAAGCAGCAGGAATTTCAGGATTGCCAGGACATCGTTCTGTGGGTGGTTACAGAGCTTCTATCTATAACGCTATGCCAATAGGAAGTGTACAAGTTCTTGTTGATGTTATGAAAAATTTAGAAAGCGAAGTTTAAAGTTATTTTTGTTTAATGTTTAAAGTTACTCAACTTTCCTAATGGAAGGATCCAACAACCTTAAACCTTAAACTTTAAACTTATTTAATATTTTAAACCAAAAAAATTAAATGAAGATATTAGCAAACGACGGAATTTCGAATAGCGGAATTGATGCTTTAGAAAAAGCCGGTTTTGAAGTTATTACCACAAAAGTAGCACAGGAACAAGTTGCTAATTTTATCAATAAAAACGACATAAGTGTTCTGTTGGTTCGCAGTGCAACCAAAGTTCGCAAAGACATTATTGATGCTTGTCCGGGTTTGAAGATCATTGGCCGTGGCGGCGTTGGAATGGATAATATTGACGTTGAATATGCCGAAAGCAAAAACATTCATATTATAAACACACCAGCCTCTTCATCAGAATCGGTGGCTGAATTGGTTTTTGCCCATTTGTTTACTGGTGTACGATTCCTGCATGATTCGAATAGAAATATGCCTTTGGAAGGCGATACGCATTTTAATGAACTAAAAAAAGCCTATGCGAACGGTGTTGAACTAAAAGGCAAAACACTTGGAATAATTGGCATGGGACGCATCGGAAAAGCTACTGCGAAAATGGCTATCGGTCTTGGAATGAAGGTTATTTATAGCGATACTGATGTTCCTCATAAAGATTTGAAAATCCATTTTTTTGATGGACAAACTATAAGTATTTCGCTTGTTTCTCAATCTTTAGAATCACTTTTTAAAGAATCTGATTTTATTTCGTTACACGTTCCGGCTCAAGACGATTACGTGATTGGCGAAAAAGATTTTGAACTCATGAAAGACGGAGTTGGAATCATCAACTGTGCGCGAGGAGGTGCCATTGATGAAGTTGCATTGGTTGAAGCTTTGGATAATGGCAAAGTATCATTTGCAGGTTTGGATGTTTTTGAAAATGAACCAAATCCGGAAATTACCATTTTGATGAATCCAAAAATCTCATTGTCTCCACATATCGGAGCAGCTACAGGAGAAGCTCAAGACCGAATTGGAATAGAATTAGCACATCAAATCATAGAATTACTAAAGTAAACATTTGATTTAAAACACATTAGTTAGAAATTATTAAGTTCAATAATAATTTCTAACTTTTTTTTTGACTACATTTGATAGTAACCTTAAATCAAAAAACTATGTTTGAACAATTAACCCAATTAGTACAACAATTTGGTCAGGAAGCAGTTGTGAATAACGATGCCGTTCCCAATGAACATAATGAAGCTGTAATGGAAGAAGCTGGAAACTCTATTTTTGCGAGTTTAGAAAAAATGGCTAGCAGTGGAAATGTTAATCAACTTGCAGGTTTATTAAAAGGAAACAACGTGCAAGATCCTTCAAATCCAGCGGTTCAACAAATCACACAACAGCTAAGTGGAAGTTTGGGAGAAAAATTTGGTTTGAGTAGTAGTGCTGCAGCTGGTGTTGCAGGAAGTTTGATTCCTAAAGTTCTTGGTAGTTTGGTAAACAAAGCTAACGACCCAAATGATAGTTTTCAAATTACTGATATAATTAACTCTATTTCAGGTGGTGGCGCACAAGGGTCGAGTATAATGGATGCTATTTCAAAATACGGAGCACAATTTGGCCTGGACCAAAATGCTGATGGAAAATTAGATATTTCCGATGCAATTGTTGCCACAAAAAGCAAAGGGGGAATTGGCGGATTTCTGGGGAGACTTTTTGGAAGATAGAATTTAATTCGATTTTAAAAATTTATTAATAGACATTTACACTTTTGTAAGTGTCTTTTTTTTTAGATAGATTTAAATGAATTTTACCTATTATTTAAAGCTTGTAAAGTTTTTTATCAAACATAATCCAAGATTTAAAACAGGCTCTAAATCAACAAAAAAGCGTAATTTTACTTAAAATAAATTATTGTTAATCGTTAATTTTAGAATCATGAAAAATTCAATTTACATATTCATCATTCTTTTGACAATTATCGCTTGCAGCACTTCGAAATCCCAAGTTGCAAACATTGAAAAACCAAAAGCTACAACTAGTAATGACACTATAAAAATTGTTAACGAAGAATTAGAATATGAGGTTATCATTATTGAACCTGGTTTTGATTTCTGGTTACAATCAACCGCTTATCCAAGAGGATATTATTCTCAAAGCTATTTAGAAAACAAAAATCTTTTTTACGTTTTAGAATGGAATAACCGGGTTCTTCAACCACAAAAATATTCTCCGAATTTATACGAAATGACCATCAACTATGATCCAAATATTAATTATGGCTATGAAGTAAATTATCTAATTTATAACTACATGATTTATTTTCAAAACAAATACAATCAAAGATTATACGGACGGGTTCCGCCAAGATAAAAATTGGAATCAAAGTATTTTTTGACGAAACTTTAAATGCTATAAACCACAAAACCTAGTATATTTGTAAAAAAGGAAATTGCATATTAATGAAAGGATTAAAACAACGTTGGGGAATAACATCCAATTGGCAAATAGTAATAATATTTATTGTTTTTGCTATAAACGGTTCTTTATCTGCAAAAATTTCGGGTTATGTTTTAAATTATTTTGGCTTATATAAACATAACGTTCATTGGTTTTTATACTATTTAATTTTGCTGGTTTTAGTTTTACCTCTTTATCCTTTTTTATTAATGGTGTTTGGATATATTTTTGGTCAATCCAAATTCTTCTTTCCTTTCTCGAAAAGAATGCTCAAAAGTATTGGACTAGGTTTTATTTTTAAAGAATAACAATCGAATTTCTCTTATTTTCATTTCTTTTTAAACCAATACGTATAGAGCCAAGTCAATGTAAAAGAAGGAATTATATCTGTAAACGGTAATATTTCTTCCAAAAAAGTCAAGAAACCAGCCATCCTGCCTACTCTCCCTTTGTACATTTTGGTCATCAAAAAACCAGCCAATGGTGCCCAGACTACATCGCCAAATTCACCAATTCCAGGAATTGTAAACGAAAGCATTCCGATAGCATCAAAAACGAGTCCTAAAATTAGTTTCTTATTCTTTAAATTTTCGTCTGTTGCAATTTCATTTTTATTTTCCATATTCTGAAATTTGATAATTATAAATATACAAATACTTTGTTTCTTTGTAAAAATAGTTGACATCAAGAAATACCGCCCTAAATCATAATTTATAATTGGCATAAAATGATACACGCAAAGAACATACATAAATTTTACGATCAGCTTGAAGTATTAAAAGGGGTCGATTTGCATATAAAAAAAGGGGAAATCGTTTCTATAGTTGGAGCTTCAGGAGCTGGAAAAACGACACTTTTACAAATATTAGGTACATTAGACAAACCAAGTCTTACAAAAGAAAACGAAAATCAAAATAATGCTTCCTTACATATAAACAAAGAAGACATTTTGAAAATGAATGATAAAACGTTGTCTAAATTCAGAAATTTGAATTTGGGTTTTATTTTTCAGTTTCATCAATTATTACCTGAATTTACGGCTTTGGAGAATGTTTGTATTCCAGCTTTCATCGCTAATAAATCCAAACAAGAAACCGAAAAAGAAGCCAAAAAACTATTAGAATATTTAGGACTTTCTCACAGAATTAATCATAAACCAAACGAACTTTCGGGCGGCGAACAACAACGTGTAGCTGTTGCAAGAGCCTTAATCAATAAACCTGACGTTATTTTTGCCGATGAGCCTTCTGGGAATCTAGACACCCATTCGGCAGAGAATTTGCATCAATTATTTTTTCAGCTTAGAGATGAATTTGGGCAAACGTTTGTGATTGTGACTCATAATGAAGAATTGGCTAATATGGCTGATCGAAAATTAATTATGGTAGATGGGCAGATTAGTAATCCATAGTTTTATCTAAGGAAAGTGATTCAAAACTATGTTTTTTATATGGTTAAAACCCTTCAAAAATTCCTAATCCAAATAAAGCAAAATCATATTTTACCGGGTCATTTGGATCCAGTAATCTTAAATTTGTGTCTAATTCTAACAGCGCTTTTCCATCGTTTTGTTTTCTATCTAATAAGCCTAACTTTCTGGCTACATTGCCAGAATGAACATCTAAAGGGCAAGAAAGTTTGGAGGGCGATATGTTTTTCCAAATACCCAAATCTACTCCCGAATTATCGTTTCGGACAAACCATCTCAAACACATATTAATTCGTTTAGCAACTGAACCTTTTAAAGGATCTGCAACATGTTTTCTCGTTCTGTTGAGATGAGGAATTTCAAAGAAAGCCTCGTTAAGTGCATGAATTGCTGGTTGAAGAGAATCTTCTGTTTGGTGATTTACAAAAATAGATTCCAAACCTTGGTGATTAGAATATAAATGTTTCAAAGCTTTTATAAAATATTTAAAATCCTCTGAATTAAAAGTTCGGTGGACAAAACCTTCTAATTTTTCCAGTTGGTATTCATTGTGATCCATTACAAAATCAAATGGTGAATTGCCAAGTAAATCCATCATTCTATGTCCATTTTTGGTAATCATTTTTCTGTTTCCCCACGCTATTGTTGAAGCTAAAAAACCAGCAATTTCGATATCTTCTTTCAAAGAGTATCGATGTGGCACGCTAATGGGATCAGGTTCTATAAAGTCAATGGTATTGTATTGAAGTACTTTAGAATCAAGAAAATCTTTTAATTCATTTTTAGGTATAACCATGATAAAGAGGCTGAGGGAAAATATTTTTGTACAAATATAATTCTTTGAGATTACAAATAAATACTGTGCCAAAAAACACAGTTTATATCACCTGAGCTAAACTTACTTTATATCAATTACTTTTATCCTAAATGAGACATTTTTTGATTGTTTTTTAAAAAAAATTATTGCCAAAACCTTGTTTTTCACACTATTTAACACTAAAAACCCATCAAAAACAAAATTCGTAATGTAATAAATTACAGTGCTTTAGATCAAATTTAATGAAAATTATGATTTATTTGTAACTATTAACTTTCATTTTAAAATATTTAATGTCTTTAATCGATAAAAAATGATTTTAAACGATAAATATTGTAGTTTTGCACCTGAAGTTAAAACAAAAATTATTTTTTTGCTTAATAAATTAGTAGAAAAACTAACATAGGACATTAATACATTACAAGTCTAATTTTAAAGATTTTGTGTATATAAAATTGTTGTTTTTCAATTTAATATTTATTGCAAAGATTCATTACACGAATCAAATCTCGTACCCCCAGAGATTATAAAACAGTAAAAAAAGTGACTAAACTGTCGCTTCGAAATATGAATTTAATTCATCATTTACTTATTGATTTAATTAACAAACATAACAAGTTATAATCTAAAACAGAATATAAATGCCACATCATAAAAAAATAGTTCTCGCTGAAGACAATTCGGTATTGTCTTTGCTTCTAAAATTCAGGTTAGAAAAAGAGGGCTACAAACTCCTTATTGCCAAAGACGGGAAAGAAGCAGTTGATTTTATTGAAAATCAAAATCCAGATTTGATTTTGACTGATATCATGATGCCATTCATTAGTGGATTAGAAGTAATCAGCCATGTTCGCAGTAAACTACACTCACAAACTCCAATTATTGTCTTTTCTGCAGCTGGGCAGGAAGAGATTGTGGCGCAAGCATTTAGTCTTGGCGCTACCGATTTTATGAGTAAACCATTTAGTCCTAATGAATTGGTAATTAGAACTAAAAATCTATTGCGGTAAAATTATAAGTTATAGAAAAAAAATTAAAATAAATATGAATATTATCTCTTCGAATTTTAATAATTCGTCTCACGCTATTCTATTCATATGGATTTTTAGTTTATTTTTTCTATTATCAATAATTCTTTTGATTGTTTATATTAAAATTTTAAGAACAAATATTAGAATCAAAAAAAGAAAAAAGAGGATTCTCAAAACAAAATTCGAAACTTACCTGATCACCTATTTATATTCAGAAGATGAAAATGAAGGTAACACACCCGAACAGGAAGATATTTTAAAGAAGCTAAAAAAACATTTGGACAATCCATTTGACAGGAAGCTAATGGTTTCTAGTTTTTTGAAGTTGCGAAATGAAATTTCAGGAGAAACTGTTGACTTGATTTTTAAACTTTATCATCAATTAGGGCTATCAGTTTATGCGATGAATAAACTCAAAAGTCGCAAGTGGCATAAAGTAGTTGAAGGCATTAGAGAACTTACTTTGTTTCATATTATAGAAGCCAACAATGCTATTGCAGCCTTAAAAAATCATCCGAAAAAACAAATAAATAAAGAAGTACAATTGTATTTGTTAAACATATTTAACTTCAAGGGACTTGCTTTTTTGGATACCTTAACTGCGCCTTTATCTGAATGGGATCAGATAGAATTGATGGAGGTATTGAATCGTTTTGATTCGCAAGATATTCCAGATATTAAACCTTGGCTCAAGTCTTCAAACGATTCGGTGGTCATTTTTACATTAAAGTTAGCAAAAACATATATTCAGATGGAAGCTGAGGAGGAACTGATAGCATTATTGCAACATCCGAATCTAACAGTTCGCGTAAAAGCTATTGACGTATTAAGTTATCTGAATGTTTTGAGCGCAAAAGAATTACTAAAAACAAATTTCAACACACTTCATGAGGACGAACAAATTGTTCTAATGGAGATGATGCAAAATATCTATGAAGCAACGGATATACCTTTTATAATGGAACATATTCACCATGAAAATTTTGCCATAAAATTACCACTCCTTCAAATATTAAAAAGTATAGATACAGAAATATACAATAGTATAACAAGCACTTCAACAGATCCTGAATTCATCAAAATAATTAAACATTTAGAAAATAATTAATTATGGACATTACCATTGATGATATTATTTGGCTATTCGATTTTTTATTCTTTACCTATGCCACGGTACTAATAATTTTCTATTTGTTACTGTCGGTTTTTTCTATGATAGAAGCAAAAGAATACATGAAGAAAAACACTTTTGTAAACTATAAAAAAATATTATCATCTGATTTTGCACCTTCTATATCTATAATCGCTCCAGCTTATAATGAAAGTTTAAACATTATAGAAAATGTTCGTTCTTTATTATCGAATCATTATTCAAACTACGAAGTAATTTTGGTTAATGATGGCAGTAAAGACGACAGTCTTGAAAAACTTATTGAAGCTTACGATTTGGTTAAAACCGATATTATTATCAATGAACAAATAAAAACCAAACCGCTACGAGCAGGAATTTTTAAATCAACCAATAAAGCTTTTAACAAACTTATTGTCGTTGATAAAGAAAACGGCGGCAAGTCCGATGCTTTGAATGTTGGTCTCAATGTAAGTAACAGTCTATATGTTGCCTGTATAGATGTTGATTGTTTATTGCTCGAAGATTCACTGCAAAAACTCATCAAACCTGTTCTTGAAGCCACAGATAAAGTTGTGATAGCAGCTGGAGGTGTAATACGAACAGCCAATTCGTGCATTATAAAAGATGGTAAATTGCTCGAAGTAAACATGCCAGATAGTTGGATTGTAAAAGGACAAATTTTAGAATACATACGTTCTTTTTTACTAGGCCGAATGGCTTGGGCCAGACTAAATGGTTTACTTGTTATATCGGGAGCTTTTGGTTTATTAGATAAAAAAATTGCCATCGAAGTGGGCGGCTATGACACCAAAACCGTGGGCGAAGATATGGAAATCATCGTAAGAATGAGGGCTCATATGCATGAGCAAAAAATAAAATATCAAGTTGCCTATATACCCGATCCACTTTGCTGGACGGAGGTTCCTGACAGTTATAAAATACTAAAATCGCAACGCAATCGATGGACACGTGGCACAATAGAAGTCCTAAAAAAGCACAGAAAAATAGCATTTAATCCCAAGTATGGCATCATGGGAATACTGAGCTATCCCTATTGGTTCTTTTTTGAAAGATTAGCTCCACTTATTGAAGTTCTTGGGCTATTCTATATTATTATTTTGATATTTATAGGCCATGTCAATTGGTTTTATATGTTTTCGTTTTTTACAGTTGCATATTTATTTTCTGTTTTATTTTCAATAATTGCAATTATTACAGAGGAACTTACTTATCGTCAATATCGAAAAAAAGGGATGGGTTACAAGCTCATCATGATAGCGTTTTTAGAACCTTTTACAAATCATCTTGCCATTACATATGCAGCAATTTTAGGCAATAACGATTATTATTTTAATAAGAAAAAGAAATGGGGAGTGATGGTTCGAAAGGGAATGAATGCAGCACCTGAAGCCGTTTTAACCAAAAGCGAAAAAAGAAAATTACTTTTAACCAGAATTAAAAACGAAATACTTCTTCGTTTCGATTATGTGTATCTCACCATTTCGCTTATTATTACTTTTGGACTGTCTACTTGGTACGAAACATATTCAAAGGTATCAAGTGGAATAACTATCCCTAATATTGGGTTGGAAATTGGCTACCAACTAATTAATGATTTTTGGTCGGCCATAATATTGAGTTCACTGCTTTTACCGTTATTTATCATCCTGAGTTTTATATTAAAAGCTTTTTCAGTACGAGTCATGAGGATGCTTTTTATACTGATTATACTTGTGCAATTTGCATTGGTAAAATATAGTTCGACAACACATGTCAACTTAGGAGCGGACTTATTAGGATATTCTTTCTCGGATACGTACCTCGCTGTAACAGCATCAGAAACATTTTCTCTTATGTTCTTTTTGCCATTTATAATTATTCCTTTAATATTTTTTGGAATCAATTCGGCTTTTACAAGATGGGACAATAAAAAAATAATTTTAGGAATTACAGCAACACTGTTTATGATTACGGGTAGTGTAAAACTTTTTTATTCTGACGTATCTGACTCAAAATTCGAAAATAAATTGGCGTTTCTTACCAACGAAAGTCTAAAATTTGAAAAGAATAAAGATTTAGCCAATCAAATTCAAACCATCAAATTCAAATCTGAATATCCGATGCTAAAACCGTTTGAATCAACACCAGATGTTTTAGCTCCTTATTTTAATATTACAGATGAAAAACCAAATATTGTTTTTATTGTCGTTGAAGGTTTAGGTGCCGAATTTATTGGCAAAAACGAATATGCAGGATTTACACCTTACTTAGATTCAATGATTTCGAAATCATTATATTGGGAGAACTTTTTGAGTAACGGAGGAAGGACTTACGCTGTACTTCCATCATTACTGGGTTCTTTGCCGTATGGTGAAAATGGATTTTTAGAATTAAATACTTTGCCAACACATCTTTCATTAATTAATGTACTCAAGGCTAATCAATACACAACTTCCTTTTACTCTGGTGATGATTCTAGTTTTGATAAAAAAATTAAATTTTTGGATCAAAACGGTATCGATAATGTAGTCGATAAATATAATTATGGTCGTGGATATATACAAACACCAACCAATTCCGGAGGTTTTACTTGGGGATTTCCTGATGCCGAAATTTTCAAGAAAGCACTTTCCGAAACAGATAAAATAAAATTTCCACGATTGGATATTATTCAAACCCTGACCACTCACGAACCTTTTGATTTTCCAACGAAAAAAGAGTATTTGAAAAGAATTGATAATATCATTGATTCACATCCAAATCTTAAATCCCAAAAAGAAAACATTAGTTCCTATAAAGACATTTTTGCTTGTTTGAATTATACTGATAATTCAATCAAAGACTTCATGGAAGCATATGCTAAAAGGCCTGATTATAATAACACAATCTTCATAATTACAGGAGATCACCGGTTAATTCCAATTGTCCAAAAAGATAAATTGTGTCGCTTTCATGTACCATTATATATATTTAGCCCAATGCTTAAGAAAGCTGAATCGTTTAAATCAGTTTCTTCTCACTGGGATGTTACACCAAGTTTGGTTGCCTTTTTGTTTAACAACTACAAATTCAATAAATTAGACAAAACTGCCTGGATGGGAACAGGACTTGACACTTCAAAAGAATTCAGAAATATTCATGATATCCCTTTAACTCGAAATAAGGGAACTATTGATGATTATGTTTATAAAGATTATCTTTATTCGAGTGGGGAATTGTATAAAATAAAAGACAATTTTGATACGGAAAGAATCAATGATGATATTGTTTTAAATACAATAACTAATAAATTTAATGCTTTTAAACAACTGAATATTTATTTGACAGAAAAACGCAAAATCATTCCAAAATCATTAAATTTAAGCAAACAACAAGATATACAATTTTCAAAAGAAGATCAGATCACTCTAAACAAGTTAACTAAAGGGCTAAATCCTGAACAAAAATTTGTATTAGCTAAAGATTTGTCAAACAAAAAAGATTACAAAACCACTTTATTAGTCTGTGATTTTATATTAAATGAATTACCCAATTATGCTGACGTAAGAGCTTTTAAAGCCAGAATATTAGCGCGAGAAGGTGAATATAAAAAAGCAGAAAGTGAACTGTTGATTGCAATTAAAAGATTACCATCTCATGAAGAATCTTATTTGGCTCTGATGGATTTATATTGGTGGTCTGGTCAAAATGAAAAAGCTATAGAAACAGGGAAACTAGCCTTGTCAAGAGGTCTAAAAAATCCTGAAATTGTGATAAAAATTAAAAAAATAACCAATTTAAAGAAGCAATATAAATGATGTCTACTCTTACAAAAAAAAGATGCGGGAATTTTAAAAAAATCTATATCATTCTTATTACATCTTTATTCTCAGGTTCGTTTCAAATGATTGGCCAAGAAAAAGCGTATAAAGGCGACCCTGACGTTTCTTTTAAAACGGCTCGTGATTTGGCTTTCAACAATAAAAGAAAGCAAGCTCAGGATACATTATTGCATATCTTGACTAAATATCCCGATTATCATGATGTTCGCGAATTTCTGGCTTCGACCTATGCATGGGATGGAAATAATTTAAAAGCAAGAGCCGAATTTAAATATATTTTATCCAAAACCCACACTATAAAAACCACTTGGGTAGCGGCTATCAAAAATGAAATATGGGGTGACTTTCCGTTCCAAGCACTTAAATTGTCTAAGAAAGCGTTGACTGTATTTCCAAATGACATCGAAATATTAGAATTGCAAAATAAGGTTCAAGAAACCACGATGATTTCGGCATTGACAGCTGGCGGCGTACAAACTTCATCAAGCAAAATCGTCAATAATGAAGCAATCGAAAAAACGGAATCAAATATAGAAAACAAGGTTAGAAATAATACAATTGGTATCATTTCTGAAATCGATTTTTATTCTGAGATTTATGATCCTATGATTTACAGCTCGCTAAAATATGCGCGCCAAACCAAGTACGGCAGTGTTATTGCCAAAGTAAATACAAATAGTAGTTATGACGATTTTGGTACCCAATTTGAAGTCGATTTATATCCAAAAATTGCAAAAGGAATGTATGCTTACTTAAACTTTGGCGTATCAGATTCCTCTTTATTTCCTGATTATAGATATGGTGTTGAACTTTTTAAATCCTTACCAAAAGGTTTTGAAGTTTCGCTTGGATTTAGAGGTTTGCAATATGACTCAACTACCATGATCTATACAGGTTCTGTGACTTGGTACAACGGAAACGATTATTGGTCAATACGCCCCTATTTTACTCCTGGAGATAATGGATTAAGCTCATCAGCTACGCTAACCTATCGAAAATACCGCAACGATGCCGATAATTATTTTGGAATAAATGCAGGATTTGGGATTTCTCCAGAACTAAATCAGAATTATTATTTTGCAAATGATGATAGGATTGTAAATCTAAAATCACAAAAAATAAATGCTGGTTATTATTTTTCAACCAATAATAAACAAAATGCCTGGGGCGCACAAGCTGGAATTATTCATCAGGAAATCCCATTTGATCAGGGAAACTATTTTTGGATAACAACTATTACGTTATCTTGGGATATTCGATTTAGATAATAAATCTTTGGCACAATTGTTGTCAAGGATGAATCATAATTTAAAATCCTCTTTTTTAAATACGGATTAATCAAAAAAGATCAAACATTAATAAAAATGAACACGTCAAATTTAAAAGTATTACTCGTTGAAGATGATATATTATTAATCAAAACTCTTGAATTTGTACTTAAAAAAGAAAAATATCAGGTAACAGCTTGTAACAATGGTTTAAGCGCAATAGAAAAAATTCCTGTAGTTGTACCCGACCTGATTATAACAGATATTATGTTGCCTCTTCATTCGGGTCTTGAAATTATAGCATTTACAAAAAAACTTTATAAAAACATTCCAATTATTGTGATATCATCCCTGGAAGAAGAAGAAGCTAAAGTTATTGAATCATTTAATCTGGGAGCAGATGATTTTATTTCAAAACCTTTTAATCCAAATGAATTATTAATCAGAGTTAAACGCTTATTTGCTAAAACAAAACTCAACATAATATCAAATGGAAATTCTACGATAAATATCAGTGCCTAAAACAAATTAATTCTAATACCACACAGTCACTGAACACCTCTATGTGCTAATTAATCCTAGCATACATAGAGGTTTGTTTTTTTTTAGAAGTGAAGAATAATACAATGTTAATTAAAAGCCTGTCTGAACTCTAAAGGAGAAAAATTAGTTTTACTTTTAAACAATTTGCTAAAAGATTGTGGATGTTCAAATCCCAATTTATAAGCAATTTCGCTTACGGACAATTCAGTTATAGACAGTTTTTCTTTGGCTTTTTCAATCAATTTTTCATGAATGTGTTGTTGGGTGCTTTGCCCTGTCAGCAGTTTTAGTAAACCGCTCAAATAACTTGGCGAAACATTTAGTTCATCGGCAATGTATTGAACAGTAATCAAACCTTTGGTTACCAAATCATCATTATTAAAATAATCCACTAATATTTTTTCTAATCGGTCAAGAATTTGATGATTCGTTATTTTTCGGGTGATGAATTGCCTTTGATAAAAACGCTCCGAATAATTCAGCAACGTTTCAATTTGCGAAATAATAATGCTTTGGCTGAATTTATCAATATTGGCGTGGTATTCCTGCCGAATATTCTGAACGATATTATTTAAAATTTCTTCTTCTTTTTCCGAAAGAAATAAGGCTTCATTTATCGAATAATCGAAAAATTCATACTGCTTAATTTTGTTTGCCAATGACGTATTCCATAAAAAATCAGGATGAATAAGCAACAACCAACCTGAACGCTCCAAAGATTCATCAAGATTGTTTTTTACTCTCAAAATCTGAGTGGGAGCCATAAAATACAATGTTCCTTCATCAAAATCATATTCCTGTTGGCCGTAAAACATTTTACTCACGCCTCTTTTTAACGAAATAGTGTAATATTCAAAAATCAGAGGTGTTGCTTCCCATTCGTTCGCATGTCTTAACTTCGCATAATCTACAATGCTCACCAACGGATGCTCCGGTTTGGGCAAATTATGAAATTGATGAAATTCGCTGATCGATTTTATTCTAAGTGGTTTTTGATTTGCCATACTACAAAGATAATTATAAGTAACTATTCAGTATGCTTGTTCAGTGGCTAAGCTACTGAGAAACTAAGTTTCTAAGTTTTTTTTTAAAATATTGTGTGTGTTTTTTGAATTTCAAAAATGATTATTATAGGATTTTTAATTGTCTAAAAAAATCTTTGCAACTTAATAACTTAGCTTCTCAGCAACTTACTGAATAGCAACTATGTTTAATTACAACGCTTGTCCTCCAGAAACCTCAATTTTTTGTCCATTTATCCAATACGATTCGTCAGAACATAGAAAAGCCACTACTCCACCAATATCATCCGGCAGACCAACACGCCCCAAAGCTGTAAAACCTGCAATTTGGGCATTTAGTTCTTTATTATCTTTCACTCTTCCGCCACCAAAATCAGTTTCAATTGCTCCTGGAGCAACAACATTGACACGGATTTTTCGCGGTCCTAATTCTTTTGCAAGATAACGGGTAAGAGTTTCTACAGCCGCTTTCAACGAGCCATACACTGAAGAGCCAGGCATTGTGATACGCGTCAAACCTGATGAAATGTTTACAATTCCGCCACCAGTATTCAGGAACGGTAATGCTTTTTGAGTCAAAAAGAAAACCCCTTTGTAATGTATATTGTAAATCTCATCCATTTGTTCCTCGGTGACATCTTCAAAAGGTTGATACAATCCAATACCTGCATTATTGATAAGGAAATCAAAATTAGGACTTCCTGTTTTTTCTTTTAAATGAGCAGTAACTTTATTAATGAAATCATCAAAATTCTTTGTATCACTCGTATTTAATTGCAAAGCGAATGCTTTTCTTCCTAACGATTCAATTTCAGAAACTACTTTATCTGCTTCTTCTTTGTTGGTGTTGTACGTCAGCACCACATCAATTCCTTTTTTGGCAAGTGCGATTGCCGAATTTTTTCCTAATCCTCTGCTTCCGCCTGTTATTAAAGCGATTTTATTTTGTGTACTCATTTTTGATTTGTTTAAATTGAAATTAATTTTAATTATGATAAGCTTTTGCAAAATCCTTAGCAAAATCAACAACTTTTATTTCACCTAATACTGGTTTGTTTTGGTTATAATCATCATATAATTTATAACGTCGGCTGGCGTTCATCTCTGTTAATCCTTTGGCAGCAATTGGATTAAAGCCGATGTTTATTAAATTTTTCTGAAACTCTTCATCAGGTATTTCGATCCATTTCAGATCTAGTTTTCCTATTGCTTCGCCCAAAATCTTAGCGATTTCATTTGGCGAAACCTCATCGCTTGCAATGTAACGGATGGTCCTACCAATAAAAGGTTTTTCGATCTCCTCGACAATTGCTGAAGCAATATCCAAAGGCGAAACCCAAGGTTCTTTATCATCACCTCCATAGTTTTGAATGATAGCGCCTGCATTTTTAATCGTAGGAATAAAAGCAAACATATTGTAATAAAAACCTACTGGTCGCATTGTTTTTATTGAAACACTATCTGGTAATTTTTTCAAAATATTTTCTACAAAATGATGAGCTTCCAACATTCCAACGCCTTGATCAGTGTGAGCGCCAATGCTGCTAAGATGCACTACTTTTGTCACGCCTGATTGCTGAATAGCTTTTACATAACTGTTGGCAATATTTTCCCAATAGTTTTTTGTGTCCATGCTTTGGTCAAAAAAATCAAAAGGCGGTTCCATCAAATACACAATATCTGCTCCTTTGAAAGTGGCAGTTAAAAAATTGGCATCTAAAATAGAACCAATTGCCGCTGTTGCTCCGAGAGCTTCAATTTCGTTCTGCTTTTCGGCTTTACTACTAATAACGATTACCGAATGTCCCTTTTGCAATAACTCTTCTGTGAGAGGTTTTCCAATACGTCCTAAAGACCCTGTTACTACTATTTTCATGTTTGTTGTTTTTTATTTTTGTTTATACAAAATTCAGCAACAAATAAAAATCGGCTGTATCCAAATCTACTTTTATTGTAGTCAAATTTGAGGTTTATCAAAAAGTGGGGCAATATTTAACTATAAGAACATATAGAGAATTTTAATCTTTTATCATTAAAACACAATACCTCATTACTTTACCTTAAATTCTTTTTAGTATTTTCTTTCCATTTTCATTATCAGGATTCAATTCTATGGATTTTTTATACATCGCAATTGCTTTTTCAGTTTGTCCGTATTTGAGTAAAGCTTCTCCATAACTGTCATAAACATTCCAACTATTGGGGAATAATTGTGTATTCAATTTAAAAGTCTCAAGTGCTTCCTCTTTTTTATTATTTTCTAAAAAATCATAGCCAAGTTCGTTAAACTCATTTTCATCGATAGAATAATTTTCAGTGTCCTTGATCAGGTGATCCAAATCAGCTTTTTTTAAAGCCGTTTTGGCATTAACTAATAATTTACCATACTCTTTTGCTGCGCTCTTTTTGGGTGGATTTACCGATTGTCCATTCAGAATTTTCAGGACATCAAAAGCAATAGGATCAGTTTCATTCTGTGTGTTGTCAATGATTATAATGGTTTGATCTTTTGTCAGGTTTTGCATTAAGGTAGCACGCAATCCAATCATTCCTCCACTTGCCTTTACAGTTGATCCAAATGCAGTGTCATAGAGTTTTGTCCAACCCAAAGCAAAATTACCTGTTTGATTCCCTTTATTAGGTTTACCGTTATTCAGTAATATTGGTGTATATGCTAATTTAAGAGTTCGATCATTTAATAATTTTCCTTCGTTAAGTGCGCGATCAAATTTGTATAAATCTTCTGTTGTAGAAATAATTTCGCCAAATCCTTTGAAGTTATAGGAATGCCAATAAGACGAAACGTACGAAATCGTATCCGTTCTTGAATATTGATCTAAATAAATATGTTGACGCCAATAGGTATTGGCTAAATCTTTTTTTTCGTTTGGTGTATAATGATAAAAAGTAAATTCAGGCAATATGGTTTTTGTCATTCCGGCTGGTCGAAAGATTTCGGTTTCTAAATAATCATGAAATGATTTACTTGCTACTTTTTCGATAATTAGATATAAAAAAATATAGTTGCTATTGTTGTAATCCGAATTATCACCAGGCTGATTCACAAGAGGCAATCTTAATTGAGCATATTGTGGCAGAATATTTTTGTTTGTAAAAACCGTGCTAGGGTGAACAGACCTTAGTTTGTCAAAATAATTATCATAAGGAAGAAGTCCTGAAGTATGCGAAAGCAAATGTTTTATTTTGATTGTTGGATAAGGAAAACTTGGCAAATACTTGACAACTGGATCTTCAAGCTTTAATTTGCCTTTTTCATAAAGTTGCAAAATAGCTGTTGCTGTAATTGCTTTAGTAATAGAAGCAATAGGAAAAGTAGTGTTTTTATTATTTGCCTTTTTTTCAGAAATATCAGCATATCCAAATGATTGTTCGTATATAATATTTCCCTTTTCGGCTATTAATACATTTCCATTAAACTTTTCATATTTTGCTAATGCCTTAAAAAAAGAGTCTAATGCTTTATCGCTATTTTGAGTATAAGCAGTTACAAATGGTACTGTCAATAAAATAATGAGAATCAATTTTTTCATATATTTTGTTTTGCTGTTCATTTCAGGTTTGACTTTAATTACTGTTTATTTTAAATATTGGCTGGAGAAAGTGCATACACTACATAATTTCAGATAGATATTGTAAATCAGTATTTGTTCGCTTTAAAGTTAAAAAATATTTCACTAAATACTTAAAAAACAGATGCTTACAAACAAAAACGCCTTACAGGCTATAAAATTGTGAAACTAAACTCAATTTTGATTTCCGAATAGATAATTATGAAACCTAAATCTTGTCTTCTAGCCCTGATCGCAGTGAAAATCCTTTTGTGCCGGGGTTCGGCACAAAAGATTGTAGCGTAGAGCAGGTGTGATGATTATTACGAAGCCAAAGTGTTCTGCTCCTAAAAAAACAATAAATATGAAGTTACTTTCGAGATTGTTTTGTTCTAAAAAAACACGATTTTTTAAATGCTGATTTAATAACGTACCTTTGCGCAAAATTAAACACATAATGAGTACTTTCGAACAATTCAATCTTCCAAAATCTGTCCAAAAAGCCATCACCGATTTGGGCTTTACCACTCCTACTCCAATTCAGGAAAAAACTTTTTCTGTGATAATGTCGGGACGCGATATGATGGGGATTGCACAAACGGGTACTGGTAAAACATTTGCTTATTTATTACCGCTCCTTAAATTATATAAATTCACTCCCGGACATACTCCAAAAATAGTAATCCTTGTGCCTACCCGCGAACTTGTAGTGCAGGTGGTTGAAGAAGTTGAAAAACTGACTAAATACATGTCGGTTCGCACTATTGGGATTTTTGGTGGTGTGAATATCAATACTCAAAAAACAACTGTATATCAAGGTTGTGACATTCTTGTCGGAACGCCTGGAAGGGTGATGGACTTGACTTTGGACAATGTGATTCGTTTTGAGGAAATGCAAAAGCTGGTTATCGACGAATTTGATGAAATGTTGAATTTAGGTTTTCGTACGCAATTGACCGCAATCTTGGCGATGATGCCAAAGAAACGTCAAAACATATTGTTTTCGGCTACGATGACCGATGAAGTGGATGCTATTTTGAATGATTATTTTGATTATCCAGAAGAAGTTACGCTTTCGCCATCGGGAACACCATTGGAGAATATTACACAAATCACCTATTCTGTTCCGAATTTTAATACCAAGATAAATCTTTTGAAACATTTACTGGAAACTAATGAGGACATGAGCCGCGTGTTGGTTTTTGTGAATAATAAAAAGATTTCAGATATGGTTTTCGACCAGATTGAAGAAGATTTTGAAGGTCAGTTTGGGGTGATTCACTCGAATAAATCTCAGAATTATCGTTTGAATACAATGGCTGAATTTCAAGAAGGAAATCTTCGTGGATTGATTACTACCGATATTATGGCCAGAGGTTTGGATATTTCGAATATCACGCATGTCATCAATCTTGAAATGCCTGAACTTCCTGAATTATACATGCATCGTATTGGTCGTACTGGTCGTGCTGATGCTACAGGAACTGCAATTAGTTTTGTTACTCCGAGAGAAGAAGAATCTAAAATTGCTATCGAAATCTTGATGGATACGGAATTAGATTATGAAACTTTTCCTGAAGAAGTCGAGATTTCAGATAAACTAATTGGACCTGAAAAAGACAGACAGCCTATCAAACTTTTGCTGAAAAGACCTAAACTTGAAGGTGATGGTGCTTTTCATGAAAAAAGTAAAAAGAATAAAAAAGTTAATTTGGGAGGTCCTGGTGTTACCAAGAAAAAAACGCATGGCTCTGTGAATCGAAATATGCTGAAAAATCAGGCTGCTAAGAAAAAGAAGAAAAAGTAGTTGGCAGATTGCAGAATTTAGTGATCAGATTTTAGAAAAAAATAGCTTGTGGTTTAAACCACAGGCTATTTTTTTTAATTGTAGCACTCAAGCCTCGCGAACATTGCGCTTTTTAAATAATGAATAAATTTTCTTTGCCCCCTTGCGGTTAATTAATGTTACTTTTTAGCAACTGATGGTTCACTAAAAATCAAACATACCGGGGAACATAAATCGAAGCTTTTCCCTGAATCAGTCAAGGTTCCTTTGCTTTTATTGATTTTGAAAATCACAATATTATTGGTGTATTGATGTCCTACCAATAGGAATTTTCCAGTTGGGTCAATCACAAAACTTCTCGGACCTTTACCCAATGTTGGTGTTTGTCCTCTCAATTCTAATTTTCCTTTGCTCTTAATTTTAAAAACTGAAATATTGTTAGCTTCTCCTCTATTAGATGCATATAAAAACTTTCCATTTGGAGAAATTTGAATATCGGCAGAGCTAAATTTTCCATTGAAATCTTTAGCAAGTATTGATGTTTCAAATGCCTTTGTCAGCTTACCATCTTTGTAACTGAAAGAAGTCAATGAGCCATCCAATTCTTGTAAAACATATACATACTTTCCGTTTTTACTAAATTTCAAATGTCTTGGACCACTTCCTGGAGTTACAGAAACGCTGTCTTTTAAAGTTAAAACATCAGAAGTTCCAGTCGGATTGTAATTATAAACATATACTTTATCCGTTCCTAAGTCATTACTTAACACATATTTTTTATCAGGCGAAAAATAAACCATATGAACGTGTGCTTTTTCTTGTCTGTCGGGATTTGTACCTTTTCCGTAATGCTGAACAACTTGCTTGGCTTCGGTTAAACTCCCATCTGCATTTTTTCCAAAAACAGCAATATTTCCACCCGAATAATTCGCAACAATTACATTGTTATCGTCATTAATCAAATAACACGGATCTGCCCCTTTGGAATCAACTTGATTTATCAAACTTGGTTTCCCACTTTCTTGATCAAATCTAAGAGCGCTTACGGCACTTGTATTTCCGCTTTCATTTACGGCATACATAAATTTTCCATCCTTGGAAAGTGACACATAACTGGGGCTAACAATACTATCCGAACTTTTCTTTAATCTGATTTGAGCTTTTTTGGTATTGAACTCGTAAACATAAATTCCACGGCTGCTGCACGAATTGGTATATGTACCAACGATAAGATTAAGTATGTTTTTTTGAGCCTGCATATTAGTAACAGTAATAATTAATAGAAGTAATAAGTATACTTTTTTCATAAATTAGGAATATTGGTTTTTTAGTTGAATATGAAACGCTCAAATACGACACTTAGTATTGTGGTTGTATTCATTATCAACAACGTCAGAAAAAGCTAAAATACTTATAATCTTTCAGAATCCTCTTATTCCTTTTCATTTTTTAAGAAATAATACTATTAAATTGTTTAAAATAACTTAATTATTGAAATGTTCAGATAATCGATTTTAAAATTTTAAACAAAACTAATTGATAAAAACTGTCAACAAATTTGTATTTTTGACACACAAAAAAAGTAGAATGCATTTTAAACAACCCGAAATTCTATACTTTCTATTCCTATTGATTGTTCCAATTTTGGTGCATTTATTTCAATTAAGACGTTTCAAAAAAGAATATTTCACCAATGTTCGTTTTCTTCAAGCACTTTCGATACAAACCAGAAAGAGTTCCAAAATCAAGAAATGGCTGCTTTTGACTTGTCGCCTTTTGCTATTAACTTGTATTATTTTAGCTTTTGCTCAGCCTTTTTTCGAATCCAAAGACAGTAAAAATGTTAACAACGAAATGTATATTATCCTTGACAATTCCTTCAGCATGCAGGCCAAAGGAAAAAAGGGAGAATTATTAAAGCGTGCCGTTCAGGAACTATTGGAAGAAACTCCAGAAAACGTCAATTTTTCTTTGCTTACCAATACTGATTCGTATTGGAATACCGATATCAAAACGATTCGAGCTGAATTACAAAACCTAAAATACAGTGCGACTCCTTTTCAACTTGATAATATAATTGCTAAAATAAAAGCGCATAAATCGCCCTTCAAAAAAGACATTGTTATTATTACAGACGCTGTCGGTTTGACTCCAAGTCAATTAAAAAACATGAATACAGATAACGTTCCGTATTTTATTATTCCAAAAGCAGAACAAAAAAATAATGTAGCGGTTGACAGTGTTTTTATCCGTCAAACTCTTGATGATTTTTACGAATTGAGTATCAACACAACTAATTACAGTGAAGATTTCAAACCAATTCCTATGGCTTTGTACAATCAAAATAAACTAATTGCCAAAACTATTGTTGATTACAAAAACAAGAAACAGACCATTAATTTCACGATTCCAAAACAACCTTTTCATGGTTATGTTTCGATAGAGGATAATGATTTGACGTATGACAACAAATTATTTTTCAGCATTGCAAAAGTCAAAAAGAACAACGTTATAAGTATTGGAGTTCCTGAAAAAAACAATTTCCTGAGCCGAATTTATACCAATGATGAATTCAATTACAGCTCTACAACATTAAACACATTAGATTACAACTCAATCGACAAGCAAGATGCAATTGTTTTAAATGAGCTGGACGAAATTCCACAAGCATTACAGACTACTTTAAAAGCATTTGTAAACAAAGGAGGAAACCTAATCGTGATTCCTTCGGAGACGGCTTCTGTAGCCAATTTGAATACGTTAATGAATCAGTTTGGAAACATCCAATTCAAGTCTTTAGAATCGGATGAAAAGCTGATTACCAAAATCAACTTTAGTCATCCTCTGTTTGCAGGCGTTTTTGAAAACAAAACCAATAATTTTCAATACCCGAAAGTCAAAAAAGAATTCACAATTGCATCTTCAAATCCTGCAGTTTTAACTTTTGAAGATCAATCTCCATTTTTGACAGCAATTAAAAACACCACTTCGTCGGTTTATGTTTTTTCTGGCCCAATAAACACAGAAAACTCAAATTTTCAGCAATCTCCTTTGATTGTTCCTGTTTTTTACAAAATGGCTTTAAGTAAGTTAAACAACGGAATTAACGCTAACACAATTGGAAATAACAGTTCGTATTTTGTTGCTGTTAATTTATCGAAAGATGAAATTCTGACCGTAAAAAATCAAGACGAACAATTTATTCCTGTTCAACAATTATTGAATAATAAAGTGCAATTATTTTTTAATGATTATCCAGAAAAAGCAGGCAATTACACGATTTATAACTCCCAAAAACCAATAGAAAACATTAGTTTTAATTACCCAAGAACTGAGAGTAATTTGAGCCAAGTTAACGAAAGTCTTTTATCCGATTATAAAACAAGTGATTCAATAACAACCATTTTTGACACATTACAAAGCAACCGATCTGACAATCAAATTTGGAAATGGTTTATTATCTTTGCACTACTCTTTCTAGCGTTGGAAATGGCAATTATCAAATTTGTGAAATAAAGAATCCAATTTCTAAAAAATTATAAAAACAACATGAACATCATCATCCGAAACGCCAAAATTATAGATTCTAAAAGTTCGTTTAATAACCAGACTGCCGATCTTTTAATTGTTGACGGTTTGATAAAAAAAATTGGAACGGCACTTCCCAATACTGATAATATTGAAGAACTAAAACTAGACAATCTTCATATTTCTCAAGGATGGTTCGATAGCAGTGTTTCACTTGGAGAACCAGGTTTTGAAGATAGAGAAACTATCGCAAATGGACTTGAAGTTGCCGCCAAAAGCGGTTTTACAGCCATCGCATTACAACCGAATTCTTTCCCAGTTATAGACAACCAAGCACAAGTGAATTTTGTAAAAAATAAAGCCAATGGTTTTGCTACACAACTTTTTCCAATTGGAGCTTTGACTAAAGGAAGCGAAGGAAAAGACATGGCGGAATTGTACGACATGAAAAATGCCGGAGCCGTAGCTTTTGGAGATTATACAAAAAGTTTAGACAATGCCAATCTGCTTAAAATAGCGTTGCAATATGTTCAGGATTTTGACGGATTAGTAATCGCTTTTGCTCAGGATGAAAATATTAAAGGAAATGGTGTAGCTAATGAAGGTGTCGTTTCTACTCGTTTAGGACTGAAAGGAATTCCAGACTTAGCCGAAGAATTACAAATAGCAAGAAACTTATTTTTATTAGAATACACAGAAGGTAAATTACACATCCCGACTATTTCATCAGCAAAATCAGTTCAATTAATCAAAGAAGCTAAAGCTAAAGGATTGAACGTAACTTGTAGCGTAACCGTTCATCATTTGGTATTAACCGATGAAAAATTGGAAGGTTTTGATACTCGCCATAAAGTAACTCCTCCATTAAAAACGGAAAGCGACAGACAAGCTTTGTTGAACGGAATTCTTGATGGCACAATTGATTTAATTACATCTGACCACAATCCAATTGATATCGAACACAAAAAAATGGAATTTGATTTGGCTAAAAATGGAACTATAGGATTAGAAAGTGCTTTTGGAGCTTTAATGACTGTACTTCCTTTAGAAACTATAATCGAAAAATTTACTGAAGGAAAAGCCATTTTCAGCATTCCATCAAATAGTATTAACGAAGGTGAAATTGCCAACATTACTTTATTCAACCCCGAAGGTTCAAGTATTTTTTCAAAAGAGAACATACTTTCAAAATCCAAAAATTCAGCATTCTTAGGAATCTCATTAAAAGGAAAAGCTTACGGAATTTTGAATCAAGGAAAATTAATTTTAGGATAAAACCAAACCTAACAGGTTTTTAAAACCTGTTAGGTTTAACTTCATATATATGAATAATACAATCGAAGCTGGAAAAACAGCTGCAATCACCAGTTATATTTTAGGTATTGGCGTATTTATTGCTATGTCAATGAATGCCGAAGACAAAAACACATTTGCATCTTTTCATATCCGTCAAGGATTGGGACTTACCATTACTTTTTTTTCACTCGGTTTAATCATAGGGAATTTTGACAGCCTAATGATTTCAGCTCCTATGTGGATTTTTATTTCAGTTTTATGGACTTATGGAATTTTTAGCGCTATAAAAGGCGAGACGAGACCTGTTCCATTATTAGGTACTTATTTTCAAAAATGGCTTAAATCTATAAGCTAAGAAAAATTTACAACTCATATTTCACAACTCACAATTAAAAAATGAATCTATCTTTAGAATATAAAATAAGAGAACCGAAAGTTATTCTCGACAAAAACCCATTGTTGCTTTTACTTCACGGATACGGTAGCAACGAAGCTGATTTGTTTTCATTTGCCTCTGAATTACCTGGTGAATATTACATTATTTCTGCTCGTGCTCCTTATGATCTTCAATATGGAAGTTACGCTTGGTATGCCATTAATTTTGATGCTGATCAAAATAAATTTTCGGATAATGAGCAAGCCGCAATTTCGAGAGATATAATTGCCAATTTCATTGACGAATTAGTTGCAAACTATCCTATTGATGCTAACGATGTTAATCTAGTTGGTTTCAGTCAAGGCTCTATTTTGAGTTATGCTGTAGCGCTTTCTTATCCTGAAAAAATAAACAAAGTAGTCGCAATGAGTGGCTATCTTAATTTGGAAATCGTAAAAGAAGATTACTTAAAAAATAACTTAAGTAAACTAAAAATATTCGCTTCCCATGGAACTGTTGATCAAGTAATCCCTATCGATTGGGCTCGAAAAACGCCAGGAATTTTAGAAAAATTAGGAGTAGCAATTACTTATAAAGAATATCCTGTTGGCCATGGAGTAGCACCACAAAATTTTTATGATTTTAAAAATTGGCTGATTGAAAATTAATGATCCGTTTTTAACGCATTATTGTTAAAATATGTTGCGCGGTAGAGACGTTGCAATGCAACGTCTCTACAATGGGTGATTTCATATTTTTAAACAAAAAAAAGAGAGGTTCAATGCAACCTCTCTACATTTTCACAATGTTAATATCTCAGCCTTTAGACGTTGCAATGCAATGTCTCTACTTTTGGTATATAACCGACTGAATTATTTCAAAAGAAACGCTTTCATCATCGTTGATAAAGTATTTCAATAATACTTCTCCCCAATATTCCCCATCGCTGTAATCGGCAATTATCCAGCGATGATTCAATACTTTAACTTTATTGATCAAAAATTTATTAGCACCCAATTGTTCTTGTCCTGTGTATGGATTTCCTTTTGGCGCAGCATTCAAATCCAATAATTTCTCCGTCACATAAGGAACTAAAGTTTCATAATTTCTAATTTTATCAGATTGAGCGTTTTCAAAATAATTTTGAGCGTTTTCATTTTTCTCCAATGAAAAATAGTTCACATCAGATAATTTATTAGTAATACTTTGCAAACTGTCTCTTAACTTGGTAGTTGACTTTTTATACTTATCCTGTTCAAAAGTTACCTCTTTACTCAAATACATATACGTATAAATATTAAAGACTAAAGACAGAATTAAAGCATAAAGTAGGAACGATTTTTTCATTTTAAATTAAATTGTAATTTCTAAATTATCATAGGCCAGAAAAACGTTTTCTGGAAGTCTTTTCTGGACTTCTTCATGAAAACCCAACATGTGGCTAATATGTGTAAGATAAGCCCTTTCAGGTTTCAGCAAAGCTATAAAATCAAGAGCTTCCTGCAAATTAAAATGTGTGTCATGAGGCTGTTCACGCAAAGCATTAACTACTAAGACTTTAAGACCTTTCAACTTTGCAATTTCTTCTTCATCAATCGTTTTCACATCCGTCAAATAGGCAAAATCATCGATTCTAAATCCAAAAACCTGTAAATCCCCATGCCAAACACTAACAGGAATAGCTATTTTGTTTCCAATTGCAAAAGGTCGATTATTTTTGATTTCAAAGGTTTTTACAGAAGGCGCTCCTGGATATCTATCTACGGTTTTAAAAATATAATCAAAACGTTTTTTAATATTAGACAAAACTCGTTTATGAGCATATATTGGCATCGCTCCCTGCTTGAAATTAAAAGGGCGAATATCATCCAAACCAGCAGTATGATCTGCATGTTCGTGGGTGAAAAGAATTCCATCTAATTTTCTGCAATTTGATGACAACATTTGCTGTCTGAAATCGGGTCCGCAATCGATTACGTAAGAGTGGTTTTCCCACGATATCCAAGCCGATACTCTGAGTCTTTTGTCCTTAAAATCAGTGCTTTTACAAACCTCATGATCGATTCCTATAATTGGAATTCCCTGAGACGTACCTGTACCTAAAAAATATACCTTCAATTGATGAGTTTTTTTTACAAAAATAGGATTAAATTCTCTTTCATGAGAAGCCGAATTAATTAACTTTGTAACATAATCTCCGAATTTAAACAAAAAAAATGGAAGCCAAAAAGATAAAACTAAAAGGTGATAAAGTTATAGAGCAAATTCCTTCTCTAAAGGACAAAGCACTTCGTATTAACCTAAATGAAAATATATACGGAACTTTTGCTGAAATTGGTGCTGGACAAGAAACAGTTAGACATTTTTTTAGATCTGGTGGATCTTCCGGGACAATTGCAAAAGCAATGTCTGCTTATGATAAAGACTTTAGTGATGCCGTTTATGGAGTTGAAGAAGATGGTCGTTATGTAACTGAAAGTCGCCTGAAAAAAATGTTGACTTTTGAAGGCGAATTAATCGAGGAGCGTTTAAGCAGAACAAAACATCCTAACAAAATGTTTTTTAGCTACGCCAATACAGTTGCTACTATTGACTTTGCTAAACAATTTAAAGGTCACGGTTGGGTCGGAATTCGCTATCAATTAGATCCTGCAGAAGATTATAACGAAATCATTATTCACATTCGTTTCAAAGAAACAGATTCTAGATTGCAACAAGAAACTTTAGGAGTTTTGGGAGTTAATTTAATTTATGGTGCTTTCTATAAATACAATGACCCAAAAAAATTACTACGTTACCTATATGATCACCTTGATAAAGATCAATTAGAAATAGACACTATCAACTTTTCTGGTCCACGATTTGCTGATGTTGATAATAGATTAATGAGTTTGCAATTGGTAAAAAACGGCATGACCGATGCTGTAATGTTCAATCCAGAAGGGAAAAACATCTTGCCAGCTGCCATTTTATACAAAAAAAATATACTTGCTTTCAGAGGTAGTTTCCGCCCTGTTACCAAAGTAAATATGGACATGTATAAGAAGTCGCTAAAAATGTTTTTGGAAGAAAACAAGGTAGAGAAAGAAAATACATTGGTAATTTTCGAAATTACATTATCCAATCTTCGCTCTGATGGAGAAATTGACGAAAGAGATTTCATGGATCGAGCCGAATTACTTTGTTCTTTAGGACAAACTGTAATGATTTCCAATTTCCAGGAATATTATAAAGTGGTTGAATATTTTTCTAATTATACCAAAGCTAGAATGGGTCTTGCAATGGGGGTAAATAACTTAGTTGATATATTTGACGAAAAATATTATCGCCATTTGAGCGGCGGAATACTTGAGGCCTTTGGAAAACTGTTTTACCGCGATATGAAAGTATTTTTATATCCAATGCTTGGCGAAGAAAATGAAATTATAACTTCCACAAATTTAATGGTACATCCTAGAATGAAAGAATTATACAAATTCTTTAAATTCAACGGAAAAGTAGTCGATATAGAGGATTATGATCCAGAAATTTTAGAAGTATTCTCGCGCGAAGTACTGAAAATGATTAGTGCCGGAAAACCAGGTTGGGAATCAATGTTACCTGAAGGAGTTGCGGAAATTATCAAGGAAAAAAAACTTTTTGGATACCATCCTAATACTCTTTTACAAGAAAGTAAATAAAAACAAATTGTTATAAAATAAAAAATCCAGTAAAAGATATCTAGTCTTTACTGGATTTTTATTTTAGTTAATTTCACAAAATTGATTGCAGAAACAGCTTTACTATTTCAAAATTTGATTGGCGTGAACTTTTGTTTTTACATCAGATATAATATCAGATATGATTCCGTTTTCGTCAATTACAAAAGTTGTTCTATGAATTCCATCGTATTCTCTTCCCATAAACTTTTTTGGTCCCCATACTCCAAAAGCACTAATAACTGATTTATCTTCATCGGCTAATAGTGGAAAAGGAAATTCGTATTTGTCTCTGAACTTCGCCTGAGCTTTTGCACTATCTGCGCTTACTCCCAAAAGAGCATAATTATTGGCTTGAAAACGTTCAAAATTATCTCTTAAATCGCAGGCTTCTGCAGTACAACCTGGTGTTGAAGCTTTTGGATAAAAGAAAACTACTAACTTCTTCCCTTTATAATCGGTTAATTGATGTGATTTCCCATCCTGATCAACTCCCGAAAATTGTGGTGCCTGATCTCCTATTTTTAATGTGGTCATTCTTGTTAAGATTCTAAGTTTCTAAGTCGCTAAGGTACTAAGATTATTTTGAGTTGCTAAGTTACTAAGACTCTAAGTTTCTAGGATTGCTCGTTAATATGAATCATGTTTTTTAGTTTAATTTTAAAAACTTAGTACCTTAGCGACTTAGAAACTTAGTAACTTATAGAAAAAAAATGACCAAACAAGAACGCGTAACATTTGTTATAAACACGTTGAACGAATTATACCCAACAATCCCTATTCCGTTAGACCACAAAGATCCTTATACGTTATTGATTGCTGTTTTACTTTCGGCACAATGCACAGACGTACGAGTAAATCAGATAACACCTTTGCTTTTTGCAAAGGCTGATAATCCTTATGATATGGTCAAAATGAGTGTTGAAGAAATTAAGGAAATTATTCGCCCTTGCGGTTTATCTCCGATGAAATCAAAAGGAATTCATGGTCTGTCACAAATCTTGATTGAAAAACACAACGGTATTGTTCCTCAGAGTTTTGAATTATTGGAAGAATTGCCAGCAGTTGGTCATAAAACAGCGAGTGTAGTAATGTCCCAAGCCTTTGGAGTTCCAGCCTTTCCGGTAGACACACACATCCATCGACTAATGTACCGGTGGAATCTCACTAATGGAAAAAATGTGGTTCAAACCGAAAAAGATGCTAAACGCATTTTCCCAGAAGAACTTTGGAATGATTTGCATTTACAGATTATTTGGTATGGGCGTGAATATTCTCCTGCGAGAGGTTGGAGTTTGGAGAAAGATATTATCACAAGAACAATTGGAAGAAAATCAGTTTTGGATGAATTTGCAAAAAAACAAATTGTCCTAAAATAACAAATTCCACTAATTTTTATAAAAACTAGTGAAATCTGTATGGATTCTAAACTGTTATAGATTAAAATTTCTTTTGAATCTATAAGAATTAATTAACTATAATTTCAAAAACCTTATCTTCTATTTTTACCATTTTCAAGGATTTAGAATAGTTTAATAAAAAAGAAACGACTTCTTTATCAGGCTTTATTCTTTTAATAATTTTTAATTCTTTAGAGTAATTCTTTTCCATATCAATATAAAGTTTGTTTTATATCATAACGGAAGTATAACCCTTTTATTATTAGTTGGTCAAAACAATTTGATGCTTATCAATAATTTTTCTCAAATTCATTATTGCATATCTCATTCGGCCTAATGCAGTATTGATACTTACACCTGTAGTTTCTGAAATTTCTTTGAAACTCATGTCCTGATACATACGCATAATTAAAACTTCTTTTTGATCTAATGGAAGTTCTTCAACCAATCTGCGGAGATTATCTTCGACTTGATCAGCAATAATTTGATTCTCGATAGTTAAAGAATCATCAGACATTATAGAGAAAATCGAAAACTCCTCTGTTTCTCTGAACATTGGCATTTTTTTTGATTTTCTAAAATGATCAATGATTAGATTGTGAGCAATACGCATTACCCAAGGTAAAAACTTTCCTTCTTCGTTATAGGAATTTAGTTTTAGTGTTTTGATTACTTTGATAAAAGTGTCCTGAAAAATATCATTGGAGATTTCTTTATCTGAAACTTTAGAATAAATGAATCCGTATACTTTAGATTCATGTCTTCTTATTAATGTTGCCAATGCACTTTCGTCACCGTCAATATAATCTTTTACTAATAAAGCATCCGTTTTTTGTAAATTTGCCATAGTTATCCTTTTAGATTAATTAAATGGGGATTTTTCTAAAAAGTAATTCTATACTATAGGCACAAGGGGGAATTAAGGTTATTATTTTGCCAAATTTAACAAATTATTATTAAAAGAAGCAAGAAAAAAGATAATAAATATAATTTTTTAATTTTAATTCCATAACTTATAGCCAATTACAGGTGATTTTTTTACTTTTTACCTTTATGAAAAAACACTTTTATTTAAAAAAACTTAAATAGGAAATCCCAAAATTATCAAACCATATTTTAGATTTCCACATCTATTTATTCAAAAACTGAAATCCATTTAATATTTTTATAAAACCACTTTTATTAATCTAAATGCTTAAAAACTGAAAATTTGTGATTTATTCACCGCTCTTTCTCAATTGGAAAATGATTACTTTTGTGAAAATTCATTTTCAATATGTCAACTGATATTTCCAAACTCGATCCCAAGAAAAACATCATAATAAAAGGAGCACAGGTACATAATTTAAAAAATGTAGATGTAGCTATTCCTAGAAATAAACTCGTTGTTATTACTGGACTTTCTGGCTCTGGAAAATCCAGTTTGGCATTCGACACTTTGTATGCCGAAGGACAACGTCGGTATGTAGAAAGTTTATCTTCGTACGCAAGACAATTTCTTGGACGATTGGACAAACCAAAAGTAGAATACATCAAAGGAATTGCTCCCGCTATTGCCATCGAACAAAAAGTAAATACAACCAACGCCCGTTCGACAGTAGGAACTTCAACAGAAATTTACGATTATATCAAATTATTGTTTGCCAGAATTGGCAGAACATATTCACCAATTTCAGGACAAGAAGTCAAAAAAAACACCGTTACTGATGTAATTACAGCGGTGAAATCTCTTGAACCTGATAGCAAATGGTTACTCCTCGCCCCTATTCATTTGGAAGAAGGAAGACAGTTAGAAACTAAACTAAAAGTGCTTTTGCAACAAGGTTTTGCAAGGATTTTGGTAAATAATGAAATGGTTCGTTTGGATGATTTTACTGTAGAACAGCAACATTCATTGGATCATAAAGATATTTTACTTGTTATTGATAGAATTATTGTCAAAGACGAAGAAGAATTTTACAATCGATTATCAGATGCTGTACAAACTGCTTTTTTTGAAGGAAAAGGAATTTGTTATTTGCAAGAATTAAATACAAACAAAAGGCTTTCTTTTTCTAATAATTTTGAATTGGACGGAATTACTTTCCTAGAGCCCAATGTACATTTATTTAGTTTCAATAATCCATATGGAGCTTGTCCTGTTTGTGAAGGCTATGGAAATATCATTGGAATCGACAGCGATTTGGTTGTTCCAAATACTTCGCTTTCCATTTTTGAAAATGCCATTTTTCCGTGGCGTGGCGAAAGCATGAGTTGGTATCGGGACGAATTGGTGAAACACGCCTATAAATTTGATTTTCCAATACACAAACCTTACTTTCAACTTACCGAAGAACAAAAGGATTTAATCTGGACCGGAAATAGATATTTTCAAGGACTTAACGACTTTTTCAAAGAACTTGAAGCGAAGAATTATAAGATTCAAAATCGTGTAATGCTTTCACGTTACAGAGGAAAAACCAAATGTCATGTTTGCAAAGGGAAACGCTTGAGACCTGAAGCTTCTTATGTAAAAATAAATGGCAAAACCGTTTCTGATTTAGTTGATTTACCAATACAGCATTTAGTTGATTTTTTCAAAAACATCAATCTAGATGAATACGAAAAACAAATTGCCAAACGTTTAATGGTAGAAATCAATAATCGATTGTCGTTTTTAACTGAAGTAGGTTTAAATTATTTGACATTAAACAGAAACTCATCAACGCTTTCTGGAGGAGAATCACAAAGAATTAATCTAGCGACTTCTTTAGGTAGTAGTCTTGTTGGTTCGATGTATATTCTGGATGAGCCAAGTATTGGTTTACACCCAAAAGACACTGAGAGATTGATAAAAGTACTTATTTCATTACGCGATTTAGGTAATACTGTGATTGTTGTTGAACATGATGAAGACATTATGAAAGCTGCCGACATGATTATCGACATTGGGCCAGAAGCAGGAACTCACGGTGGAAATCTTGTTGCTCAAGGCACTTATAATGAAATCCTAAAATCAAGTTCGCTAACCGCCAAATATTTGAATGGCGACCTTGAAATTACTGTTCCAAAGAAAAGAAAAACCTCGAAAAATTTCATCGAAATAAAAGGCGCCAGAGAAAATAATTTACAAAACATAGACGTTGTTTTCCCTCTTGATGTTTTAACGGTTATTACAGGAGTTTCGGGTAGTGGAAAAAGTACTTTAGTTAAGAAAATTCTTTTTCCAGCAATGCAAAAAAAGCTAGATAATGCTGGTGAAAAAGCAGGTCAATTTAGCGAATTAGCGGGTTCTTTTTCACATATAAAACATATTGAATACGTAGATCAAAATCCAATTGGAAGAAGTTCCAGATCCAATCCTGTGACTTACATCAAAGCTTATGATGATATTAGGGATTTATTTGCTAAAGAAAAACTTTCTAAAGTACGTGGATACCAAGCCAAGCATTTCTCTTTTAATGTTGATGGTGGGCGATGTGAAACCTGTAAAGGTGAAGGCTCAATAAATGTCGAAATGGTCTTTATGGCAGATGTGCAATTGCCATGTGAAACCTGTAACGGAAAACGTTTCAAAAAGGATGTTTTGGAGGTGACTGTTGATGGAAAAAACATTCACGATATTCTCACGATGACTATTGATGATTCAATTCATTTTTTCGAAAAAAACAAACAAACAAAAATCACACAAAAACTGCAACCATTGCAAGATGTTGGTTTGGGTTATGTACAACTAGGGCAATCTTCATCAACACTTTCTGGTGGTGAAGCTCAACGTATAAAACTGGCTTCATTTTTAGTCAAAGGGACAATAAAAGAAAAAGCGCTATTTGTTTTTGATGAACCTACAACCGGATTGCATTTTCATGATATCAAAAAATTAATGGCTTCATTTGATGCATTGATTGATAAAGGACATTCAATTCTGGTCATTGAACACAATCTTGATTTAATCAAATGTGCTGACTGGGTGATTGATCTTGGCCCTGAAGGAGGAGAAAATGGTGGATTATTACTTGCTGTTGGAACTCCAGAAGAAATCGTAAAAAACAAAAAATCAATTACAGCAAAATATTTAAAGGAAAAACTCTAAAAAAACAAGTCTTTACTTATCTAAATCAGAAAAGCCATGACATTTAAATTGTCATGGCTTTTCTTTTAGTATGCAAAATTTAAAATAACAATAATTTTTTTATAAGTGTTAACCTAGATAACATTTCTCTTGGAAAACAACTCCATCTTCATCAATTGCAACCAAGACTTTCTTGCCTTTGGAAGTAACTTTTGACATGTATAACCAGGGTAAAGACCACATCCCAAGAGTCACACAACATATTGCAAAATTTAGAGTATGATTAACTTTTTTGCCTTCTTTATAAAGAACTGTAAATGGCATAGCGTCATTTTGCTCAACTACAACAAAACCTTTTTGAATTTTATTCGCAATAACTTTTGTAAAAGTGTAGAGTCTTTCCTGATTGATGAACTGTTTTTTCATTTCCAATACTTTAAAATTAAACTATTTGTTTTGTAAATGTGGTTTTGCAAATTTAGACTTACTTAAATTAGTTCACAATACCAACTTTTAGTGATATTTAAATTAAACAAAACATAAAAAACTGACAAATAGCTTGTTAGAAAAAACCATCACTATAAAACTCATAAAATAATCGTTAAAACACAATAAAATAAAATATTATTATTAGTTTTCTTATATTAAAATTACTTTAAAACATTAAATCTTGGACTATTAAAACATATAATTTCTTAATTATAACTAATCTGCTTAAGAATAATGAGATTTATTTTTTCTTGACTTTCAAAAGAAACTTATCTAAAGTCTGATTTATTTCTGGCGAAATAACAAATTTATAGTTGATATAGATGTAAATAATAGTTACCAAAATTGATTTAAGAACAATCGCAATAAGAGGATTTATTGGAAACTTCCAAAAATAAAACAGCATAAAAACCACAAATGTAATTGCGATTGACTGCAATGTTTGCTTACTAAACGGATATAAATGCATGCGTTTTACTACAAAAAGTAATTTAGCAACACTATAACAAGTAATTGACAATAAAGTGGCGAATGCAGAACCAAAAATTCCAAATAAAGGAATAAAAATCATATTCAATATCACTGTCAAAACCACCAAACCAACTCCTAGAAACAACACAGCACGATAATATTTTGAATTGAAAATAATAGCATTATTATTACCCAAGATTAAGTCAAAATATTTAGAAAGACCAATCATAAAAACTACTCCAATACCTCCACTATAATCTTTTGGAACAATTTCATACAACTGATTGATATTTACAAAAATACAAAGCATCACAAATCCACCGACTATTTGAAGATTGATTGATGTCTTTTTGTATAAATCATTCAATTCGTCATGCTTGTTATCATGCATTAATTTGGCTGTAATTGGATACACAATTTGATGCATGGCACGGCTTGGGACAGAAATAACGAGAGCTATATATGTTGCAACTGAATAATAAGCGATATTCTCAATCTTCATGTATTGATTCAGCATTAATTTATCTCCATCCAAAAGTAAATTTGCCACACTTCCAGACAAAATAATATAGAAAGTATAAACCAATATATCTTTTACGTTCTCAGGAATGCCCAATTCAAAAACTGGCTTTCTTATTCTAAATGCATAAAACATAGTTGCCAAAAAAGCGACAAAATAAATACCCGCAGTAAGATAAATAAAATCAACGGCAGTAATCCATTTAAAATAAAGAGCGAAAAGGGCTAACAATGAAAAAGATCGCAGACCAACTTCTTTTATGAAATTCCCAAAAACAGAATGCATATGTACTCTAGCCCAAGCATAGAAAATTTCAAAATAAGCCATACAAAGAGCTACGAAAGGAATAAGCCAAATAAAAGTTTTTACAATGGCATTTTTTTTCGTCACAAAAAAAACAATCTCATCATAAAAAAACAAACCAATTAAAAGAATAGGAATAATTAATAAAATAGGAAACAATACCGTAAAAGATAAAAATTGATTTTTTTCCTTTTCTGATTTACATTGAGAATAAAACTTAACTAATGTATTTTGCATTCCAATGGCAAATAAAGGCATAATAACATTCGCAGCCGAAAGGATATAATTGGATAATCCATAAAACGTTTTGCCCAAAATTGGAGGGAATAAAAAAAGAGTACTTATACCCCCTATTCCAAAACCGATATATGTTATTATTGTATTTCTTAAAGATTGATTTAATACGATGCCCATTAATTGGAATTTAAAAGTGTAAGGTTTAAAAGTTTAAAGTAAATACCTTAAATCTTTGAATTTATTAATTGTGCCAATTCTTTGGTCAGGTTTTTTCTTGAATATTTTTGCAAACCTACAGCATACGATTGTAATTTGCCTTCTAAAAATTGATTGTAATACAATCTAATAGCATTTTTCAGTTTTTCTTTCTCGGTATATTCAAAAAAAGCTCCTGTATTTGTTTCTGTTATGATTTCGGCAAAATCAGAATCTTGCGGGCCAATAGCAATAATTGGTCTGTTAGAAACCATATATTCGAATAATTTACCTGGAATTATACTTTTTGTTTCTTCAGAATTGATTTCGATAAGCAATAAAACCTGAGAGTTTCGCTGATGCGAAATAGCTTCAGAATGCGATAGGTATCCCAAATTATTCAAATACGGGTCCAATTTAAATTGTCCAATAGTATCCAAAACTTCCTGACTAACCTTGCCAATTAACTTTAGTTCCAAGTGCGAAGCAAAATCTGGAATTTCATGAATTAATTCAACCAAAGATTCCCATAATATAACTGGATTTCGTTCTGAAAGAAACGAACCAATATGAGCCAGACTAAACTTTACGTCAAGTTCTACTTTTGTTACAGGTTCATTATCATAACCGTTTGTGATAACTGTAATTGGTCTATTGGTTATGGCTTCAAATTCTGTTTTAGTGGTTTTGCTGGTAACAATTATTTTATTGGCAGTATTCAAAACCCTATATTCTAGCGCTTTGTGTTTTCTTTCAGCTTTAGTTGATAATCGTAATGCTTTATGATAACCAATAGTTGTCCAAGGATCACGAAAATCGGCAAACCATGTTATCTTTAATTTTTGTTTTAAAACCATTCCAATTAAATGCAAACTATGCGGCGGTCCTGAAGTAATAACAATATCAATGTTGTTTTCAAGGATATATTTTTCTAAATATTTTATTGACGGTTTCACCCAAAAAACACGTGCATCGGGAATAAATAAATTACCACGAATCCACAATAATGTTTTTTCTAAAAAAGTTTGTTTCTTCTGATTCGGAATGATACCTGAGCTTATTTTTTGAGTTTTATTTTTTGAAAAAACTGATGCCAACTGATATGGTTCAAAAATTTTATTTTTTAAAACAATAACTTTTTCGGAAACCTCTTTTTCCAAATTAACATCCACTATTGGATAAGTAGGATTTTCAGGAACATATACTACTGGCTGAATATCAAAATCCGGCAAATATTTAGCAAATTTAAGCCAACGTTGTACTCCTGGCCCTCCTGCTGGTGGCCAATAATAAGTAACAATAAGAACTTTTTTTAATTCTGGTTTCAATTTTTTATTTTATTATTTGTTGTAGAGATGCACTGCGGTGCAACTCTACAAACTATGCATTTCTATTTTTCTTTTTTTCAAAATACACCCCACCAACCAACAGAAAGAACATTCCAATACAGCTAATTAATGTAATTATTCCTCCAGTTTTAACAACTTGTGGATCAAACATAAATTCAATCTTATGTTGACCTGCAGGAACTACTATGGCTCTGAGAGTATAATCAGCTCGCATGATTGGTGTTTCTTTGCCATCTACGAGGGCTTTCCAGCCTTTTTCATAATACATCTCAGAGAAAACAGCCAAACCTTCTTTTGAATTGTTTGAAGTATATTTTAAATCATTCGGCTTATATGAATCTAATTTTATAACGGCCGTACTATCTTTGGCGAAAGCCTTATTTTTAATAGCTTGAAATTCATTTTCATTAATTACAGCTACTTCTTTGGAATTAAATTTATCCAAAGCTTTCATTTCTTCGTCAGCAGTTTTTACAAAGTTAATTTGACTGACAAACCAAGCATTTCCATTAGCATCTGGATTAATAATTGGAGTTTCTTTTCCTTCCTTGTTTGTTTGAATCACATATTTTACATTCAACATATTAAGGATTTCTAAATTGTTTTTGGCAATTTGGTAATCAAATAATTGCTGCATGCGTTTTGGCTTAACTGCACTATAACCACCAATCGCTTTGTGAAAATAAGAAGTTCTTGCCTGCATTAAACCTTGGATATCAAACACTCGATAATTTGTTGGATCTTCCAGAATTTTTGCATCTGCTTCAGTTTGTTGGAAAGGAATTTCTACATCATGGGCGTTGACAAAATCTTTATTAGATACATAATTTTTATCTACGAAGAACAAATCGGCAACCATAAATAAACCAACCAAGATGATAGCTGTTTTTTGAGCTAATTTGTTTTTAATAAACAACCATAAAGCTCCAGCTGCTATTAGTATAAAAAATCCTGAACGTAATAAATCTGCACTATATAATGATTTTCTATCAGCTTTTAAAGCATCAACAAAACTAGGTCCGTAACTTTCGATCATATAACTGTCACCTGCTCCTGAAAAACTGAATGCACTTTTGGACAGGAACAATAAAACAATCAGTCCTAAACCAACTGCAGCAGATTGCCATAATGGTTTTAATTGTTTTTCTTTTTCTAATTTAAAGAAAGATTGCAATCCCATAATTGCTAATACAGGAAAACATAATTCCAAAATAACCTGAATAGAAGAAACGGCTCTAAACTTATTATACATAGGAATATGATCGATACAAAAATCTGTTAACGCTGGAAAGTTTTTTCCCCACGAAAGAATTAATGACACGAATGCACCTCCTAAAAATACATATTTGATTTTTCTTTCATCGGTAAACAAAGCTAAAATTCCCAAGAAGAAAACTACAGCTCCAATGTAAGCCGGTGCCGAAACAATTGGTTGATCACCCCAATAAGTTGGCATCGCAGAAACAAAATCTGCCGCTTGAGATTCAGGAACTCCTTGAGAAATCATGAATTCAAACATACTACTATCCGTACCTATATTTTCATTATTAGAACCTCCAAATAGTCTTGGCGCAATAAGATTGAAACTTTCAGCAATACCATAACTATATTCGGTTATATAATCACGAGTCATTGCTCCATCAGAAGTGCTTTTGGAACCATCAGGGTTGAAAGTTAGATCACTTTTTCCTCGAATACTAAAATTAGCATATTCAGCAGTAGCCAACAAATTACCAGCATTCGAACCAATTGCCAAAATTCCTGCTCCAAAAAGTGTTCCTATGGAAATTAAAAGTGGCTTGTATTCTTTGGCTTTAATTCCTTCATAAATAAAATATCCTGACAGAATTAGCAATAATATCAATAAATAATAAGTCATTTGGAAGTGATTAGCATTCACTTCGAGGGCAACTGCAAACATCGTGAGCAAACCTCCCCAAATATATTTTCGCTGAAAAACCATTATAAATCCGGCAACTACCATTGGCATATAAGCAATGGCATGAGCTTTGGCATTATGTCCAACTCCAAGAATAATGATCAAATAAGTTGAAAACCCAAACGCTACAGCTCCAAAAAAAGCTTTCAAAGGATCTGCTTTTAAAACCAGCATTAAAATGTAAAAACTCAAAAAATACAAGAATAAATAATCAGCTGGACGCGGCAAAAAACGCAACACATCATCAATTGCTCCTACATAATCATGCGGATATTTAGCCCCTAACTGATACGTTGGCATACCACCAAAAGCAGAATTAGTCCAATATGGTTCCTCATGATATGTTGCTCGAAAATCGTTTTGTTCTTTGGCCATACCCGTGTATTGGGCAATATCCGATTGAAAAATTTGTTTTCCCTGTAAGACTGGAAAAAAATAAAGTGTAGAAACGATAACAAAACCAAGAATGGCAAGTGCGTGCGGAAAGAACTTTTGAAGTTGCTTCATTATTTAATATTAAGATTTTGGTTTTATAAGAGATTTAACCTCAAATATACAAGATTGGTTTTGATTTTTTATAAGTACATTATTTCATTATAAATTCTAAAAGAAAATTAGAATTTAAAAAGAATTTCGCATTTAATCAATCTCTTCATAATCAACATAATCGCCCACTTTTTTGGTTTCGCGAGGATTTTTGCTGTTCGCAGTGTCGATTATTATTTCGTCATTATTAGACGTTTTTCGCCAAGAAGTTTGTTGGGAGTAATTTTGTTGGTGTTGCTGAAAATTTTGCCCCGCTTTTTCCACTACCTTTTTTACTAATAAAGGTAAAAACAATCGAGCTAAAAATTTAAAAACATAATAGAACACCATCATAAAAAATAGCATTTCTATAAAACCCGAAAAAGAGGCTGTTTGCATAATCAAATAATTTTAATGCAAAATTAATAAATCAATGTTGAACTTTGGAACAATTTGAAAATATCATTCTTAAATAAATGCTAAAAAAATACGACCTGCTTTTACAAATTTGAATAAAAAACCACATTTACAACAACTCAAAAATATAGTTTCAAATAAAACTCCAAAAAATGATAAATATCATATACAATTTAATTGTCTTTTTTTAACAAAAAAACCAAAAAATAAGAGATAATTTCACAATAAAAACCAAATTTAAAATAAAAAAAGTTAAAACAAAAACATAATAAACTGATTTTCAAACCTTAATAAAAACCCAATTCTTAAAGTAGCATTAGTTTTTATGGATTATAAACAGTAATTTTGCACCCTATTTTAAATATACATATGAATAAATTTGAACAATTAGGATTGAATGAATCGTTACTGAAGGCGATTTTAGATCTAGGATTTGAAAATCCGTCAGAAGTACAGGAAAAGGCGATTCCCCTATTATTGGAAAAAGATACAGATATGGTTGCGTTGGCTCAGACAGGGACAGGGAAAACGGCAGCTTTCGGTTTTCCGCTAATCCAAAAAATTGATGCCGACAACAGAAATACACAAGCATTAGTTTTATCGCCAACACGAGAACTTTGTTTACAGATTACCAACGAACTTAAAAACTACTCTAAATACGAAAAAGGTATTAATGTGGTAGCAGTTTACGGCGGGGCTAGTATTACAGAGCAAGCTAGAGAGATTAAAAGAGGAGCACAAATTATTGTGGCTACTCCAGGAAGAATGCAAGACATGATCAACAGAGGATTGGTTAACATCAAAAATATAGATTACTGTATTCTTGATGAGGCTGATGAGATGTTAAACATGGGATTCTACGACGACATCGTATCTATTTTATCAGATACTCCAGATCAAAAAAGTACATGGTTGTTCTCTGCAACTATGCCGCAAGAGGTTGCCAGAATTGCAAAACAATTCATGAGCGAGCCTGTAGAAATTACAGTTGGAACAAAAAACTCAGGTTCAGCAACAGTTTCTCACGAATTTTATTTAGTAAATGCTCGTGATCGTTACGAAGCTTTGAAACGTTTAGCTGATGCTAATCCAGACATTTTTTCAGTAGTTTTTTGTAGAACAAAACGTGATACACAAGCTGTTGCCGAAAAACTAATTGAAGATGGTTATAGCGCTGCTGCTTTGCATGGAGATTTATCTCAAGCACAACGTGACGGTGTAATGAAATCTTTTAGAGGTCGTCAAATTCAAATGCTTGTTGCTACTGACGTTGCTGCTCGTGGAATTGATGTTGATAACGTAACTCACGTAGTTAACTACCAATTACCTGACGAAATCGAAACGTACAATCACCGTTCTGGTCGTACTGGTCGTGCTGGTAAATTAGGAACTTCTATCGTAATTGTAACTAAAAGTGAATTGCGCAAGATTTCTTCAATCGAAAGAATCATCAAACAAAAATTTGAAGAAAAAACAATCCCTTCTGGAATTGAAATCTGTGAAATCCAATTGCTACACTTAGCCAATAAGATAAAAGATACTGAAGTAGATCACGAAATTGACAACTACCTTCCAGCAATCAATAATGTTCTTGAAGATTTATCTAAAGAGGAATTGATCAAGAAAATGGTATCTGTTGAATTCAACCGTTTTATTGCTTACTACAAGAAAAACAGAGATATTTCTAGCCAATCTTCAGGATCTGACAGACGTGAACGCGATGATAGAGCTCCAAGAGAAAATAACAATGGTGGTGCTACAAGATACTTTGTAAACATCGGTTCAAGAGATAATTTTGACTGGATGTCATTAAAAGATTACTTGAAAGAAACATTAGACTTAGGTCGCGATGACGTTTTCAAAGTAGATGTAAAAGAAGGATTCTCTTTCTTTAACACAGACCCAGAACACACTGATAAAGTAATGGAAGTATTGAACAACGTACAACTTGAAGGTCGTCGTATCAATGTAGAAATTTCTAAAAACGATGGTGGCGGAAGACGCGATCACAACGGAAGAAACTCTGGTGGTGGATTTAGAGGTGACAGAGGTTCTGCTCCAAGAAGAGAAGGAAACTTTGCTCCAAGAAGAGAAGGATCTGGTGGTGGCTTTAGAAGCGACAGAAACTCAGCTCCAAGAGAAGGCGGTTTCAGATCTGAAAGAAATTCAGGACCAAGAAGAGAAGGTGGTTCATCAGAAAGACCAGCAAGACGTTCTGAAAGTTTTGGTGATTCATCAAGACCAAGAAGACCAAGAAGAGACTAATGCAACAATTAGTATCCATACAAATCTCCCGAATTGCTCGGGAGATTTTTTTTTAGCATCAATTAAACCATTTCAAAATAATAAGTCTAAATGAATATTCTAAAATAGAAAAGTCCGAAGCTTAATCACAGATTGTTAATTTTCTTATAATTATAATCGAACAATAAAATATTTAAAGTCGTTTTACTACTTTTAAACCTTTAAAACAGTCTATGAAATATATTATACTTTTTTTATTTTTTATTGCCACTCTAAATTCAGCGGTTGCCCAAACTACTGAAACACCCCAAAAAATCTCCGGAACTATTATTAGTGATAATACCGGAACCCCTTTAGCTAATGTTAACATCATTAATATCAATCAAGTAACCGGAACAACTACAGATGTCAAAGGTCATTTTGAACTTGCAGTTACTCAAAACGACACTTTACACATCACACTTCTTGGATATCAATCCTTACGTGTTCGTGTAACCAATGACTGGATTAAAAACAAAACAACAACAATCCAACTTACCCAAAAAGCAATTCCATTAAACGAAGTGGTCATCAGCCCATATTACTTAACAGGTTATCTTGAAATTGACGCCAAATTAATCCCAGTAAAAGAAGATTACCGTTACGATATTTCGGGTTTAGGTCGAGGGTATGAAGCAGGACAATATTCCCCTGGCGCTTTTGGAAAAGTATTAGGATCCATATTCAACCCCGCCGATATGTTGTATAATTTCTTCGGCAAAAAGCCCCAGCAACTCAAAAAACTCCGAGAGATGCGAAAGGACGACACAGTGAGAACCTTATTAGAAAGCAAATACGACCGGGAAACCATTTCATTACTTTTAGGCGTATCACAAGATGAAATTGCCGAAATCTTAAACCGTTGCAGCTATTCAGATGCTTTCATAAAATCTGCCAATGACCTTCAAATCATGGATGCCATCAGCGGATGCTACGAACAATACAAAATCCTGAAGAAAAAATAATCTCCAAAATCATTTAGTTCCTCAGTTCGTTAAAAATAATTTGGGCGTGCCACCATAAAGAAAAGGAGCCTACTCAGCATTGTAGAATGCACCCAAAAGTTTAGACGAATTTATAATTAATTTTGATAATAATGAGCTCGATATTGTATCGGGCTCATTCCGTTTAAATTCAGTTTTATTCTTTCTTTATTATAATATTTTATGTATTCTTTAATTTCTGATT